>JAGAUI010000026.1 GCA_017620815.1 Flavobacteriales bacterium | reverse complement strand
GGATGATATTCAATCTATTATCCCAAGTAACGCCACAGAAACAGGGGCAGGAATAGTGCGAGCCGCCACACAAGCAGAGGTAAATGATGGTCATGTGAGTGATAATGACCCTAGCGAGATGGCATTTGTACGACCTGAAACATTGGACAGTTACATTGATAGTAAAGGCTTTGCTACCACTAGTGATATTTCAGATGCGTTAGCCTCTGCTAAACCCGCCATATTCTTTCAAGCAGCACAGCCCGCAGGTGGTAAAGACGGAGATATATGGATAATACCTTAAATAAAATGCCCAGCTTGTGAGCTGGGCATTTTTATGAGTATATAATAGAAAACTATACTATTTCTATCATTTTTTCTCCTGCAGGAATATTATCACCTTCTGCAACAAAGATGCGTTTAACCGTTCCATCAAAATCACTCTCTAGGCTGTTTTCCATCTTCATGGCTTCGAGGGTAACGACCTCTTGACCTTTTTTAACGGTATCACCTACTTTGACTTTGATGCTCATCACACGACCCGGCATAGGGCATTCCACTACGCGACCTGTGATGGGAGAGTCATCTACCTCTGGAGTTTTTTCCTCTACTACTGGTTCTTCTACTGGTTTTACCTCTGGGGCAGGAGTAGCAGGTTTTTTAATTTCAGTTCCAGGAGGTACTATTTCTGCCATCTTGGCTCCAGCTTGCAGGCTGTCGCCCTCTGCTACAAAGAAGCGTTTGAGGACTCCATCATAGTCGCTTTCTATGCTGTTCTCCATCTTCATGGCCTCGAGAACCATTATCTCTTGACCTTTTTTAATGGTGTCTCCTACTTTGGCACATAGTTTCCATACACGACCCGGCATAGGACATTCTACTACGCGGCCTGTGATAGGTTCTTCTTCTGCGGCAATTTCGGCAGGTTTTTCATCGGCTACTTTTTCTACTGCTGGTGCCTTTGCTGCATATTCTGCCTTACGGGTTTTGGTAAGGAAGTCTTTGGCTACGGCAGGGAATAATTCTAGCAGTAGAACTTCTTTTTCATTCTGTGCCAATTTTACTCCACCGCAATCCTCCAGTGTAGGATTTGGTTGCATCTGGTATTTGGAAGTGTCATATGGTGTCTCTACTGGTGAACCTGTAATCTTCTCGCGGAATGCAGGGTCAACAGGAACAGGAGTTTTACCATATTCCCCTTTAACCAATGATTTGAATTGGTTGGAAGTGGTGGTGTATTTTGGTTTGCCTGCACGCATATCTAGGGCACAGTTAACGGCCTGTGCACCTACTATCTGTGATGTAGGGGTAACAAGTGGAGGAAGACCAGCCGCAAGACGTACCTCTGGGATGAGTTTCATTGCCTCGGGTAGGATTTCTTCGGCACGTAACTGTTTGAGCTGTGCTACCATGTTTGTGTACATGCCTCCTGGAACCTCGGCTTTTTTAACCACTTCGTTTGGTGCAGGGAAGTTAAAGTATGCCTCTATTGCTTGACATTGGCTATTAAGAGTTGCAAAATCCTGAGCTTTGATGGCAGCTACAGCCTTGTCTATCATAGCATCTACCTCGGCAGGTATTTCTCCTAGTGGGTCAAATGGACGTGCAAATTGTTTAACAGCGTCGTATGCTTCCAGCTCTTTTCTTATGCCTAGGAGTTCGGCATTGATACGAGCTACTGCCTCCATGTTTACATTTATCTCTACGCCCATCTTTTTACAGAACACATAGATGAGTTCTATGGCTGGAGCAGCGGGGCCTCCTGCAAAATTCCAAATGTTTGTATCTACTATGTCCACTCCTGCAGCTATCGCCGCCACTACCGATGACAGACCATAACCCGGTGTAGAGTGGGTGTGGAAATCTACTGGCACTTTGAGATTTTTCTTAAACAGAGAGATGAGTGAGTATGCACGTTCCGGTGGGATAAGACCACTCATGTCCTTGATGGTAATCATATCGGCACCTAGGGACTCCATTTCTAATGCTTTGGCGAGGAAGTACTCATCTGTAAATACTTTTTTGGGTGGTTTTGGCCCTCCAAAGAGAGCTTTTATCTTCTGTCCTAGTGTAAATGGAGGGTACTGTGGGTCAATGGTGTAACATACAGCACAGTCGGCCTTACCGCCGTATTGTTTAACGTATTTGATGGTGGATTTTATGTTATCCACGTCATTAAGTGCGTCAAATATACGCATGATGCCTAGCCCAGAATCTATGGCATTGCGGCAGAAACCGTCTATAATCTCATCTGTATATGGAGCATAGCCAAATAAGTTACGTCCGCGGGATAGAGCTGTAAGCAAAGATACATCTCCTACAGCAGATTTTATTTTTTCTAGTCTATGCCAAGGGTTTTCGCCTAGATAACGCATCACAGAGTCTGGAACAGCACCGCCCCATACTTCCATGGCATAAAAACCGGCATCTACATAGTGATTTACAACACGGTCCACTTGGGACTGATTCATACGAGTAGCAAACGAAGACTGCTGACCATCACGTAAGGTCAAGTCTCTTATAAGTAGTGTCTTGCTCATAATTTATAAGTTATATATGTTTTCAAAATATCGGGGGTATCCCTCTATGGAGGGAGACAATATCCCCTCCAAATATACTTTATTTTTTAATAGCTTTTTAAAAAAACGTCAATTTTTTACACAAAAAATGTAATAAAATCAAATATGTCGTCGTGTGGGGGTAAAAAGATTAAAGTTTTTTCTATATTTGCAGTTGATTTTAAAGTAAATATTAATTCTAATACTCTATAAAGTTATGTTCAAAAGTCATCCTAAGGGGTTAATCCCTGCTGCTCTTGCCAATATGGGTGAACGTTTCGGGTACTACATTATGAATGCGGTACTGGTGCTTTTCCTATGTTCAAAATTTGGTGTGAGTGAAGAGTTGAGTGCAGGTATCTATTCTGCATTTTATACTAGTATCTATATTTTGGGTCTATTGGGTGGTTATATAGCCGACAAAACCCGTAACTACAAGGGAACCATTATGAGTGGTCTTGTGGTGATGGCGGTAGGTTATGTAATACTTTCTATTCCTATTCTGGCTACTCCACAGAACTCTATGGGGCTGCTAGCTCTTACTTGTGGAGCATTGGCACTTATAGCATTGGGTAATGGTCTGTTCAAGGGTAACTTGCAGGCTCTGGTAGGTCAGATGTATGACAACCCACAGTATGCAGATAAACGTGATGCAGGTTTCCAGATATTCTATGTGTTTATAAACATAGGTGGTCTTGTAGCTCCATTTATCGCTCCATACTTGCGTGAATGGTGGTTGGGAACTCACGATATGCTTTATAATGCATCTCTTCCAGCATTGTGCCACAGCTACATAGCAGGCGGAGAAGCTATGGAAGGACTAGAAAACCTTAAAACACTTATGGTGGCTTGTGGTGGTGATATTACCAACCTGGCTACTTCATGTGCAGATTACCTTAAGATATTTAACGAAGGTGTTCACTATTCTTTCCTAGCATCTGTTGCAGCGATGCTTATATCTCTTACTATATTTATTTTCACTAGAAAGATATATCCTACTCCTGCCAAAAAAGAGGCAGCAGAAGTGGCTGGCTATACAGAAGAAGAAAAAATCGCTATGGCAAAAGAAATCAAACAGCGTATGTATGCTCTTTTTGCTGTGCTTGGTGTGGTTATCTTCTTCTGGTTTGCATTCCACCAGAATGGTACTTCGCTATCACTATTTGCTCGTGACTTCATAGATACATCGTCTATTGCTCCAGAGATATGGCAGGCTGTAAACCCATTCTTTGTGATAGTGCTTACTCCTGTGATAGTATGGATATTTGCAGCTCTTTCATCTCGTGGTAAAGCTATATCTACACCTCGTAAGATAGCCATCGGTATGTTGATAGCAGGTCTTGCATATCTATTCTTGGCAGGTTATTCATATATGATGGGATATCCTTCTGGTGAAGAATATCGTGGCCTGGCAGTAGATGCACAGACACAGCTTAAAGCGGGTGCTTGGGTGATGATAGTTCTGTATTTCTTCCTTACAGTATCTGAACTATTCATATCTCCACTAGGTCTTTCATTTGTATCAAAAATCGCTCCTAAACACCTACAAGGTCTATGCCAGGGTCTATGGCTTACAGCTACAGCCCTAGGTAACAGTATTCTATGGATAGGTCCATTGATGTACAACGCTATGCCATTGTGGTTGTGCTGGACTGTATTCCTAGTAGTATGTCTAGTGGCAATGGGTGTGATGTTGGGTATGGTTAAATGGCTAGAACGTGTAGCCAAATAATCATTAAATAGAAAATAATATCACTTATATAAAAAAACCTGCGGGAGACCGCAGGTTTTTTTTATTGAGAGATGGTAGAGATAAAGAGTAGGTAGGGAAAAGAAACATTATAGAATATGTATCTCTCCAATGCTGTATAGAGAACTAGTGAATGTAGCTCCTAACTGAATAGAAGAGGGTTCTGTGCCTTCGCTATAGGGGATATGTGTGTCTATGTTTTGAGAGTCTTGTGTGGCGGTAAGGAGGATGTTGTATGTGGCGGTATCGCTCATAAAGATAGTTCCTTCTATCACTATGTCACTGTCTCCCATAGTGAGAACGTCTGGGGAAGAGCTTACCACTATGTGCCATGAGAGTGTGCCTTCGCGGTTTTCTGCTACCGATAACGATATATATACATCAACCGTTATAGCGGTAGTTTTTATTACGTTCCACTGCCCGTTGTGGTAGATTCCAGAACCAATCTTAAATTCTCTCCATGTGCCGCCTGTCATTATCATTGAGTTTTTTAAGCTGTGCCATTTACCTTGATTGTTTATAAGTATATCTTTTACTTCTCGCATATGTGTTTTCTCTAAAGTTATATGATGTATAAATATAAATAATAATGTTGATTTTTGCAAGTTATAGATTGTTAATGATGGAGCGAGGTAAATGTATTGGGATTAAAAAGATACAGAGTATGAACATTTTTTGTATTTTTGCAAGATTGTATAGATTCATTAGAGAATAACCGATATAAATATGAAATTCAAAACACCGCAGACTCTCTCACAGATAGCCTCTATAATAGGTGCAAAATATGTGGGAAATCCAGATTTTCCAGTTCTGGGAACCAATGAAATCCACCGCGTGGAAGCAGGTGATATAGTATTTGTTGACCACCCAAAGTACTATGATAAAGCTCTTACAAGTGCAGCTACCATAGTTCTTATAAACAAAGAGGTGGAATGCCCTGAAGGTAAGGCTTTGCTTATATCTGATGACCCATTCCGCGATTTTAACATCATAAGTCGCACGTTTTCTCCATTTATAGCTTCTAGTGCTATGATAGCACCAGATGCCTCCATAGGCGAAGGCGCTATCATACAGCCGGGAGTATTCATAGGAAATGATGTGAAGATAGGTCGTGATTGTGTGATACACGCAGGGGTTATAATAGGCGATGGTTCGAGGATAGGAGATAGAGTGACTATACACAGCGGTACGGTGCTAGGAGGTGATGCGTTTTATTATAAACATCGTCCAGAGGGGTATGATAAACTGCTCTCTACAGGATATGTAGAGATACAGGATGATGTGGATTTGGGGGCATTGTGTACCATAGACCGAGGTGTTTCGGCTTCTACTGTGATAGGTGCAGGTAGTAAACTAGATAACCAAGTTCACGTAGGACACGACACTATCATAGGTCGTGAGTGCCTTATCGCCGCCCAAGCAGGTATAGCAGGGTGTTGTGTGATAGAAGACAAAGTAACCATATGGGGACAGGTGGGCATGGCTGCAGGTATTACTATAGGTAAGGGAGCTGTGATACTGGCACAGAGTGGAGTGTCCAAATCTCTGGATGGAGGAAAGACATACTTTGGTTATCCAGCCGAAGAAGCTCAGAGCCTCTATAAACAAATGGCTACATTGCGTCTGCTACCCAAATGGCTTAAAAAGAAAGGTATCATATAAAATCTCTTATGTGTAAATGATAACATTTGACGATGATTATTTTACCATAAAAGAAGACGATGACCATCTAGATGAGCTATACTATTGGAGTGATGTGGCTCGTGTGGCTTACTATGTGCATAGGGAGTATGGGTACTATGGTAGCAGTGCAGGAAGAGAGGTGTATATAGTCATAGAACATGATTGTGGAGATTACATACGCATACCGTATGATAGTAAGGACGGCGAAATGTTTGATAGTAATGTAGAGAAGTATCTCGCTATAGAGGTTAAAGACCATAAAAGTCTTCTTAAAGATGCCATAGAAGAAAAACTCATAGATTTTTATGTGAGAAGATAGGAAAAAATTGCACAAAATATGTATGATACGAGTAATTTAAGCGTATAAATTGCGGGATATTCAGAGTATTATCATATCTTTGTGCCGTCAAAAAATAGAGTAAAAAAATTAGATAAAATAGAATAAAATAAACTTTAATTCAATGCAAAACAAAGGTGCTATCCGCTTGTTTCTGGTGCTTTTAGGATTGGTGAGCGTCTATCAGCTCTTCTTTACTTGGAAGACCAAAAGCGTAGAAAAACAGGCATACGAGTATGCCGTGCTGAAAGCCGAAAACGGTACTTATGCAACCAATGCGGCCAAAGATTCAGCTATCAAGAAAAATCAGAAGTATTATTTTGACTCAATCTCTACTATTCCTGTTGTGAACATAGGAGTGGGAGACTGGAGACCTATCCAATACACTTATGATGAGGTCAAAAATAACCAGTTGAATCTGGGACTGGACCTTCAGGGTGGTGTAAGCGTGATATTGGAGGTTTCTGTGGCAGACGTTATCAAGGGTCTAGCAGGTAACTCTACAGATGTTACATTTAACAAAGCTCTTGCTTCTGCCAAAGAAATAAGCCCAGCCAATGAAGACCTGCTTACTACTTTCTTCCGCGAGTTTGACCGCATACGTGAAGAAGATGGTACAAATGTAAAACTTAATTCTCCCGAGATATTTGGTACTACAGCTCTACTTTCAAAAATGCAGGGTGATAGCGAGGAAGAAGCAAAACGTATCATTCGTGCCGAAGTAGATGGTGCTGTGGACCGTGCATATGAAATCCTACGTGCCCGTATTGATAAATTTGGTGTGGCATCTCCTACCATACAGCGTCTCCCCGGTACAGACCAGATAGCTATAGAACTAGCTGGTGTATCTGATGCTGAACGCGTACGTAAACTGCTCCAGAGTAGTGCAGCACTAGAATTCTGGACTGTATTTACTCCACAGGATGTGCTTCCATATTTTGTGCAGGTGAATGCTCGTCTTAAAGAAATGCAGGTGGTAGAGGCTCCAGCAGCAGAAGAGGCTGCGGTAGATACTCCTCAACTTCCAGACACTTCTGGGGATAAGGAAATAGACTCTTTGCGTCAGGTGGCCGAAGAAATGTTGGCAGCAGCCGAAGGCAAAATTGAAAAAGAACTGGATGAAGAAAAATACCGTGCAGAAAACCCACTATTTGCAGTGTTGGCACCAGTTCAGCAGATGCATTCTGTAGTGGCATATGTGGCTATTAAAGATACTGCTCTAGTTAATCAATATCTTAATATGCCTCAAATGGCAGACCTTCGTGCAGAATATGGTCTTCAATATGCAGAATTCCTATGGGCCAACAAACCTCTAGAAGCAGACCCTACAGTAATAGAACTATATGCTATACATTCAAACCGTCAGGGTGTTCCTCCTCTTTCTGGTGATGTGATAGAGGATGCTTATCAGAGCTATGACCAGCGTTCACGTCCTTGTGTGTCTATGGTTATGGACGCTACTGGTGCTTCTATATGGGAGAAAATGACAGAGGAACGTATGGCAGACCCTAACGGTAACACATTTATAGCTATCGTACTGGATGGAAACGTATATTCTGCTCCTGGAGTACAATCTGTTATCACAGGTGGACGTTCTGAAATATCTGGTCAGTTTGACGTTAAAGAAGCTCAGGACCTTGCCAATATCCTTAAAGCTGGTAAACTTCCTGCTCCTGCTCGTATAGTTCAGAGTGAAATAGTAGGACCTTCACTAGGTCAGGAATCTATCAATGCTGGTATGATTTCTTTCATAGTAGCATTTGTACTAGTGTTGGTATGGATGGTATTCTACTATTCTAAGAGTGGTTTCTATGCCGACATAGCTCTGCTAGTAAACGTACTATTTATATTTGGTATATTGGCATCATTGGGTGCTACTCTTACTCTTCCTGGTATGGCGGGTATTATCCTTACTCTGGGTATGGCTGTCGATGCCAACGTTATCATCAACGAACGTATAAAAGAAGAATTGCGTGCAGGTAAAAATGACAAAGCCGCTATCAAGGATGGTTATGGAAATGCTTACTCTTCTATCATAGACGCCAACGTTACTACTATTATCACATGTGTGCTACTGCTAGTATTCGGTAAAGGTCCTATCCAGGGATTTGCAACAACAATGATAATAGGTATCATCACTTCACTGCTTACAGCTATATTTGTAACACGTCTATTTGTAGAAGCCGACCTTAAACACGGCCGTCGTCTATCTGTGTTCACTGGTGTGGTGAAGAACTGGTTTATGAATACCAATTTCCAATTCATAGCTAAAAAGAACAAATTCTATGTGGTTTCTGCGGTTCTAATGCTGGTATCTATCGTTGCGATGGCTACTCGTGGATTTGATAAGAGCATTGATTTTGTGGGAGGTCGTACATACACTGTACGTTTTGACCAGCCTGTATCTACCGAAGAAGTTGCTGCTTCGCTGGGTGAAGTGCTTATAGATGAAAACGGAAACAAACTTGTACCAGAAGTTAAGACTTACGGTTCGGCTTCGCAGGTCAAAATTTCTACCAAATTCATGAGCACACAGACAGGTGAGGACATAGATGATATGGTGGACCGTAAGATATATGAAGGTGTGGTGAAATTCTACCCAGAAGGTCTTTCATATGCTGAATTTACTAGCGGTGAAGGTCTAGGTATAATGGAAGCCAACGTGGTAGGCCCTACTATGGCAGACGATATCAAGATGTCAACAGTATATGCACTTTCGCTGGCTATCATTGCTATATTCCTATACATACTTATGCGTTTCCGCAAATGGCAGTATTCTGCAGGTATGATAGCAGCCTCTATACACAACGTGATTATAGTATGTGGTGTCTTTGCACTTTTCCATGGCATACTTCCATTCTCTATGCAGATAGACCAGACGTTTGTAGCGGCTATCCTTACCGTGATAGGTTATGCTCTTAACGACAACGTGATAGTGTTTGACCGTATCCGTGAAGAGATACATCATAACCCTCGCAAGGACGTTGCAACTCTAGCCAATGTGGCTATTAACAAGACTCTAGGTCGTACCATCAATACTTCTATAACTACATTCCTAGTTATCCTTATAGTCTTCCTATTCGGTGGAGATAGCCTTAAAGGATTTATGCTAGCTATGGGTATAGGTGTGATAGTAGGTACATACTCTTCTATATTTGTCGCTACTCCTGTGATGCTTGACCTATCAAAAAAAGCAGACGATAAAAAAGCCTTTAAAGCACAGAAATAATAATTGATGTGATATATATGTAAATATGCGTGTCCTTATGAAGGGCACGCATATTTTTTGTGCATAAAAAAATTGACAGGGTAGGATAAAAGATGTAAATTTGCAGCCTCATTTTTGAAATCTACACACAACAAATATTTTACTGCAATGAACGTAAAACTAGATTTTCACCCCAAGTTTTTTGAGGGATTGAAAAATTATTCCAAAGAGAAGTTTATTTCAGACCTTATGGCGGGTATCATAGTAGGTATCGTTGCCTTGCCATTGGCTATAGCATTTGGTATAGCTAGTGGTGTGAGCCCAGAAAAAGGTATAATCACTGCTATCATAGGTGGTTTTATAGTATCTTTTCTAGGAGGCAGTTCTGTACAGATAGGAGGTCCTACGGGAGCTTTTATCATCATAGTGTATGGTATAATAGATAAATTTGGTATCGAAGGCCTAGCGATAGCAACCATCATGGCGGGTGTGATGCTGGTGGCTATGGGTGTGTTTAAGGTGGGTAGCATCATCAAGTTTATCCCTTATCCCATAGTGATAGGTTTTACCAGTGGTATAGCATTGGTCATATTTACTACACAGATAAATGACCTCTTTGGTATGGGAGTTGAAACTCCTGCCGATTTTATCTCCAAATGGGTAGTCTATTTCCAGAATTTTGACAAGACAAACCTTTGGGCATTGGGTGTGGGGCTACTGTCTATCATCATTATAGCTCTTATGCCTCGTCTCTCAAAACGTATCCCCGGAGCATTTGTGGCGATAATACTTATGACCGTGGTGGTTTATGTATTGCGTCAATATGCGGGTATAACAGGTATAGAAACTATAGGAGATAGATTCACTATATCTTCTTCATTGCCTGCTCCTACTTCGTTTACATTTGATATGGAGACCATCAAGAGTCTGGTTTCTCCAGCCTTTACCATAGCAATGCTCGGTGCGATAGAATCACTGCTTTCGGCTACTGTGGCCGATGGTGTGGTTGGTGAACAACATAATTCCAATACCGAACTCATAGCACAAGGAGCTGCCAATATAGTCGTTCCTATATTTGGAGGTATCCCTGTAACAGGTGCCATAGCTCGTACTATGACCAATATCAATAACGGAGGACGTACAGCACTATCTGGTATAATACATGCTGTGGTGCTACTGCTTATACTGTTATTTTTGGGAGACCTTACACAGCATATACCTATGGCGTGTCTGGCAGGTGTGTTGGTTATGGTGTCATATAATATGAGTGGTTGGCGTACGGTGCGTTCGCTGCTTAAAAGCCCTCGTGCCGATGTAGGAGTGATGATAGTAACATTTATCCTTACGGTGGTATTTGACCTAACGATAGCCATAGAGATAGGTCTGCTAATGGCGGTGGTGATGTTTGTAAAACGTGTGAGCGACTCTACACACGTGGCTGTATTGCGTGATAAACTGGATACCCGTCACCATGCCGATGTTACTTCTAAAGCCGATGACCAGATGACACTAGCCAAAGGAGTAGAGGTGTATGAGATAGATGGACCATTCTTCTTTGGTGTAGCGACCAAATTTGACGAGATGATGCGTTCTATAGGTGATAAACCTCTTATACGTATCATACGTATGCGTAAGGTCCCATTTGTGGATTCTACTGGTATTCACAACCTAGAGATATTTATACATTCTTCACAGAAAGAGCATATACACGTGATACTATCGGGGGTAAATCCACGTGTCCACGAATCCCTAGAAAAGATGGGTATAGAGGCGATGGTAGGTGCCGATAATATATTTGACCACATAAACAAAGCCGTTAATCGTGCCAATGAACTAGCTCCTGTGCTGGAAGAAAAACGTCGAGAAAGACATCATCATTCTAAATAGTGATAATTAAAAAAAGGGAGTTGCTCAAGCAACTCCCTTTTTAATAATGTTCTTTCTTTTGACGGGGAAGCCCTGCCGCTGGTTTTAAAACCGCCAGCAGGTGCTACCAGTCTCATTGACATTAAGAACGTACGCAGGATAGCCATACAAAATACGACCTAGACTTATTACATTCTTTCTTTTGTCTACCAAACAAAAGAAAGAACCAAAGAAAAATTCACCTCCGTTGTTTTTCTATTTCCTCTGAAATTGCCAAAAAATTGGGAGCCTCGAAAACCAGCTTTGCTGTGCAAAGCAAAGTCTCGGC
>JAGAUI010000005.1 GCA_017620815.1 Flavobacteriales bacterium | reverse complement strand
TAAGATGCACGGATCTTGGCTTCAGTAACTACAGATTTAAGTGGTTCAAAGAAGTTCTCCTCTGAAATACGATATGCTGCAGATGCTGATGGGAAGAATTTCCAACGAAGGTCATCGTCCCCCTCCCCATATTTGGGCTCCCCCTCCCCGCCTTATTTTTTATGGCAACCACAACGACAAGAAGGACATGAAACCCTCCCATCACATGATTTTTTTTCTGGACAGGAATCACATACGCCCTTGCTAGTAGTACGGAATATACGCCATAGGATGCCTATGGCACTCAAGGCAATGATGGCTATGACTATGTATGTGTCATATGTACTGTTCATATCATCGTTAGAATAAACTGCCTATCTGGTATATGAGTAATGAAAATATGTATGCTAGAGAGGTGGTATATATAGCTGCAAATGCTGCCCATCTCCATCCTGCCTCACGACCTATGGCGGCTATAGTAGCCGTACAAGGGAAATAAAGCAGTATGAACACCATAAATGACAGTGCTACCAGTGGAGAGAAGACATTTTCTCCTGTTTTTTCACCTTGTGTGTATTTGAGGTCTTTAAGAGATGTTGTGAGGTCTTCCTCGGGGGAGTGAGAGAGAACGGCCAGTGTACTTACGACTACTTCTTTGGCCGCAAAACCTGTGAGAAGGGCACAGCCTGCCTGCCAATTAAACCCTAGCGGAGCTATAACGGGTTCTATCGCTTTGCCTATGCGTCCCATATATGATTTTTCTTGGTGTTCGGCTGCACGTTCTAGTTCTATACGGGTTATAAGAGAGTCTTTGGTGTTATCGTCTAGATGTAAATCGTTATTTATAGAGGCTATCTCCACGTCAAAATCTCGGCTGTATTCTATGTGTGTAGGGTAGTGGCTTGCTGCCCATATAAGTACCGAAGCAAATAATATAACTGTTCCCATCTTACGCAAGTATTGGATACCTTTTTCCCACATATGACGTACCACACTACGCATGGTAGGTATGCGGTAGGGAGGTAGTTCCATGACAAATGGGGCTTCGCTGTGATTAAAGAAGAGTCTTTTGAGTATCAGTGAACTAAATATACCTACAGCTATACCCAGTGCATATATGCCAAAGAGTATGATGGCTCCGTTATGAGGGAAAAATGCAGCTATGAGCAGTATATAAACTGGTAGGCGGGCACTGCACGATGTAAATGGTATGATGAGCATGGTAAGGATGCGGTCCTTTTTGCTCTCAAGGGAGCGTGTTGCCATGATAGCAGGTACGTTACATCCAAATCCCATAAGAAGAGGAATAAATGATTTGCCGTGTAGTCCTATGCGGTGCATCATTCTATCCATGATAAAAGCAGCACGAGCTAGGTAACCAGTATCCTCCATAAGAGAGATAAAGAAAAATAGTATGAGTATGTTGGGAAGGAAGATGATGACACCTCCTACACCATTTATTATGCCATCTACTATGAGGGATTTAAGTCCGCTATCGGGTAGGGAGCTATTAAGTATGCCAGTAAACCATTCTATGCCAGACTCCATCCACTGCATAGGATAAGCTCCCAGTGAGAACGTAGCCTCAAACATTACAAACATTATCCCAAAAAATATAGGGAATCCTAACCATTTGTGGGTGAGGAGTGTATCCAAATCCCTCATCTTACGCCCTCTCATATGAGTGTTACGTTTCATGGTTTCAGAAAGGGCTCCTGCTATAAAACCATATTTGGCATCGGTGATAACGCCGGTTACGCTCTCGTCATAGGCACTTTCTATGGTTTGGACGCTAGATGTTACGATAGAGTTTATAGTCTGGTAGTTTTCCTCGTTTTCTATAAGGGATTTTATATGGCAGTCTCCCTCTAGAAGTTTTATGGCGATGTATCTAGCCGAATAATGAGCCATAAGGTCTTTAAGAGGACGTACTTCTTTCTGTATGAGGTGAATGGCTTTTTCTATGTCTTGACCGTAGTTGATATGCACGTGTCGCATAGAAGGTTCGTTGTTTTCAAAAGCCGCTATCACCCTATCCAGCAAATCTCCCATGCCACTGCCCTCACGAGCAGACGTAGGTATGATGGGAATACCTATCATACTCCCCAGCGAAGTGTAATCAAGTGTAGTATTGGAACGCTCCAGTTCATCATACATATTGAGTGCCATCACCACTTTGAGGTCCATGTCTATCAGTTCGGTGGTGAGGAAGAGGTTGCGTTCTACATTTGATGCATCGGTTACGTTTATCACCACGTCGGGCATATTTTCTACTATGTGATGACGTACATAAAGCTCTTCGGGTGAGTATTCTGTAAGCGAATATGTTCCCGGAAGGTCAGATATATGGATGGTGTAGCCTTTATAAGTGGTTGTAGAAGTGCGTACGTCCACCGTAACACCGCTATAATTACCTACACGGTCTCTAGAGCCTGTGAGGTGGTTATAAATAGACGTCTTGCCACAGTTTGGATTTCCCACCAATGCTACATGTATAGTATGTGTGGCATCGTGGTAGAAACGGTTGGGATGGGTGTGGGTAACAGTACTGTCTTCTATGGTGGGTGAGGATGTTTTGTCATCGGCATATTCATCTGTGATAAGGCTCACCTCTATGTGTTCGGCTTCAGAGCGGCGTAGAGCTACTTTATACCCCATAATGCTGTATTCTATAGGGTCTAGCATAGGAGCTGTTTTAACCAGAGATACTTTTTTCCCTCTTACAAATCCCATCTCGCCTATACGACGACGGAATGAGCCATGACCTTGAACCTTGACAATGATGGCTTCTTGACCTTCGGGCAGAGATGATAGAGGTATAGTGGGTGTGTCTATATTCACGAGATATGTATATGCTATTTTAAGGGAGTAAAAGTATGTATTTTTTCTGTGTAATGCCAAAATTTAACTATACCAAACCATCATTTGTCCCGTGGATATTAAAATGAAAAAAAATAGGAGCATTGTAGTGATAATAATTTCCATAAAAACATTCTCATTTTCAAATATTTGTCGTACCTTTGCAACCCGAAAAAGAAGAGATAAAAATTAAATCAATATAATACTATGTTTAAAGGTTACACGGGCTTCTCGATGATAGAGGCCTACCAAAAAATCAAGAAATCCAACCGTCTGGATAACGGTAAGGAACTCCTTAAATATCTTTGGTTATTTATAGCCATAGGTACATCTCTTACTTTGTGGTCACTTCCTACCGATGCTTTCGGTATAGAAGGTCTTACACTGGTGGAACAGCGAGTGATAGCGATATTTGTATTTGCTACACTTATGTGGGTGTTTACGCCTATATCTGCATGGGCTACATCGGTTATAGTAGTGGGACTTCTGCTTTTCACAGCGAGTGATAGTGCGTTGTGGTTCTTCCGCGAGGGCATGCCAGTAGAAGAACTAGGTAAAACCATTAGCTATAAATCGTTGATGCACTGTTTTGCAGACCCTATCATCATGCTGTTCATAGGTGGATTTATACTAGCCATAGCAGCTACCAAAACAGGTCTGGATACTATGTTGGCTCGTGTGATGCTTAAACCATTTGGTACACAATCCAAATATGTACTACTAGGTTTTATCACCGTTACAGCTGTTTTCTCTATGTTCCTTTCCAATACAGCTACCGCAGCTATGATGCTTACTTTCCTAGCACCAGTGCTTAAAGCTCTCCCTGCCGATGGTAAAGGTAAGATAGGTCTAGCTCTTTCTATCCCTGTAGCAGCCAATATAGGTGGTATGGGTACTCCTATAGGTACTCCACCCAATGCCATAGCACTTAAATACCTTAACGACCCAGAAGGTATGAACCTTAACATAGGTTTCGGTGAATGGATGGCGTTTATGATACCATTTACGCTGGTTCTTATAGTTTTGGCATGGTTGCTATTGCTTTATCTGTTCCCATTCAAACAGAAAAATATCGTTCTAGAGATACAAGGTGAAGCCAAAAAAGACTGGCGTTCTATCGTGGTATATGTAACATTTGCTCTTACAGTTCTTCTATGGGTTACAGACAAAGTAACAGGTGTAAATGCCAACGTAGTGGCAATGCTTCCTGTTGCGGTATTCTGTGGTATAGGTGTTATCACTCGTCGTGACCTAGAAGAGATATCGTGGAGCGTACTATGGATGGTAGCAGGTGGTTTTGCTCTAGGTGTTGCCCTTAACGAGACAGGTCTTGCACAACACATGATACAGGCTATACCATTTGATACTTGGTCACCTATTCTTATTCTTATAGGCAGTGGTCTTATATGCTACGCGATGGCCAACTTCATATCTCATACGGCGACAGCTACGTTGCTCGTTCCTATACTTGCGATAGCAGGTGGTAGTATGGGTAGTATGCTTGACCCATTGGGTGGTGTAAGCACGCTGCTTATAGGTGTGGCAATAGGTTCTTCGCTAGGTATGGTACTTCCTATAAGTACTCCACCAAATGCCCTTGCTCACTCTACTGGTCTTATAGAGCAGAAAGATATGGCACGTGTGGGTATCATAATGGGTGTTGTAGGTCTGGTATTGGGTTATGCAATGCTTATAGTCCTAGGTTCAAGCGGACTGCTATAATATAAAATATATAATAGCTTAAAAAATCCGCCATCACGTGTGATGGCGGATTTTTTTTGTGTATATTGCAGGGGTAAATTTAATAGGATATAGAACTGTCTTCCGCCTTTATATAAGGTTATTGTTATGAAAAATCATTTGTTGTATGTGTCGCTGTCTCTTATGGCCTCTTGTGCAGGGGAGCCCAATGAGAGTGTAACCAATGTCTCGGTAGAAAAAGAAAATATGACTCCCTGTACACGAGCTGTTCCTGTGGCAGTGATAGATACATCTGTATATAAAGATGTGGTATTTGAGAGGATAAGTGATGATTATGCCATAGAGAGATTATCTACTGGGTGTGTGAATGTAGAGATAGAGCATACGGGTTGTGAGTATTACACCCTTATATATAATGTGTCATTCTGTGATGGTGTGGAAGATAAGGGTATAGATGCTGCCATTGCCGAAATGAAAGAAATAGCACAGGCAGATATTTCTCCACTGCAATTACAGCGAGGACTGGACTCTCTTTTAGCGGTCAAAGACAGAGGCGAGGATATAACGATAGGTGAGAGGGTTTATATAAACGGAGAAATGCCTGCCGTTGTAAGTGTGAGCCCGAGTGATAATGGCTATCGTTTTACCTTTAAGATGGGACCTTTATAAGATGAATAAATGAATCTGTTTGCAAATAAAAAGGCTCGCCCCACGGGGGCGAGCCTTCATTATATATAGGAGTAATGATTATTTCTCATCAGCAACCTGTGCAGAAGCTTCTTCTAGTTCGATAGTAGCTTCTTCTGCCACAGCGGCAGCTTCTTCAACTACTACTTCTTCTATCACAGCCACAGGAGCTTCTTCTACCACTACCACTTCGTCTTTAAGTAGATACCAGTTGGCGATAAATGGAGCGATGATAAGAGAAACGATAGATGTAAGCTTGATCAAGATGTTCATAGAAGGACCAGATGTGTCTTTGAATGGGTCACCTACTGTGTCACCAGTAACGGCGGCCTTGTGAGCGTCTGAACCTTTTTTCTCTATCTTACCGTTTATCTCAACGCCTTTTTCAAATGATTTTTTGGCATTGTCCCAAGCACCACCAGCGTTTGACTGGAATATACCCATAAGTACGCCAGATACTGTGATACCTGCCAACATACCACCCAATACTTCAGGGCCAAATACAAATCCTACTACCACAGGAGCTATAAGAGCTATGGCACCAGGAAGCATCATCTCGCGGATAGAAGCCTGTGTAGAGATAGCAACACATTTTTCGTATTCTGGCTGAGCTTTGTATTCCATGATACCAGGGATTTCGCGGAACTGACGACGTACTTCGTTCACCATATCCATAGCTGCACGACCTACGGCTGCTATGGCTAGAGAAGAGAAGATAAATGGTATCATCGCACCTACAAATAGACCTGCTAGAACGTCTGCGTGGTAGATGTCTAT
Source organism: Flavobacteriales bacterium (assembly GCA_017620815.1). Classification (GTDB taxonomy): domain Bacteria; phylum Bacteroidota; class Bacteroidia; order Flavobacteriales; family UBA1820; genus Merdimorpha. Next base: position 10,560 of record JAGAUI010000005.1, on the reverse strand, counting down.
ACCAGAGATGCCAGACACACCTACAAAGGCAGCAAATAGAGCCAATGATGTAAGAGCAGCAGATGCTATCGCAAATCCTTTACCAGTAGCAGCGGTAGTGTTACCTACTGCGTCTAGGATGTCTGTACGGCCACGTACTTCTTCTGGAAGACCGCTCATTTCGGCGATACCACCAGCGTTGTCGGCAACAGGACCAAATGCGTCAATAGCTAGCTGCATAGCAGTTGTAGCCATCATACCTACAGCAGCGATACCTACACCGTAAAGACCAGCAAATAGATATGAAGCATATATACCAGCGGCTAGGATGATGATAGGAATAACAGTAGATTCCATACCTACAGAAAGACCACCTATGATGTTGGTAGCGTGACCAGTAGATGACTGCTGTACGATAGATTTAACAGGACGGCGTCCCATAGCTGTGTAGTATTCTGTAACGATACTCATAAGAGTACCTACTACAAGACCAGTGATGATAGCGTAAGCTACACCAGTGTTTGATATAACTTCACCACGCAATTCCATAGATTCTGGAAGAAGGTAGATAGTAAGAGCTACCGCAGCAACGGCAGTCATTATAACAGAAGCCCAGTTACCCATGTTAAGGGCACCCTGTACGTTGCCGTTGTCGTCTTTGATACGTACAAACCAAGTACCTACTAGAGAGAAGATGATACCTATACCTGCTATAAGCATAGGAAGAAGGATAGCTTCAACAGCCATATCGCTGCCAGCTTTAACTTCCTGACCTAGTACCATAGTAGCTAGGATAGTAGCGATGTAAGAACCGAAAAGGTCGGCTCCCATACCAGCTACGTCACCTACGTTATCACCTACGTTGTCGGCGATAGTAGCAGGGTTACGTGGGTCGTCTTCTGGGATACCAGCTTCTACTTTACCTACTAGGTCGGCACCTACGTCGGCAGCTTTGGTGTAGATACCACCACCTACACGAGCAAATAGGGCGATAGATTCGGCACCTAGAGAGAAGCCGGAAAGAACTTCGATAGCTACTTTCATAGAGTGAGCGCTTTCAAATGCTCCAAATATGTATGCAAGAGCAATGAATACGCCACCCATACCAAATACTGCTAGACCAGCCACACCAAATCCCATCACTGAACCACCAGTGAAAGAAACTTTAAGGGCTTTCATAAGGCTTGTACGAGCGGCTTCGGTAGTGCGGACATTGGCTTTGGTAGCAATGTTCATACCGAAATACCCTGCAAGTGCAGAAAATACTGCTCCCACGATAAAGCATACTGCTATAAGCCAGCTGCTCTCTTCGCTAGAAGCACCTAGAATGGCTAGCAGCAGTGCTGCTATGATGGCGAAATAAGTAAGAACTTTCCATTCTGCTTTAAGGAATGCCATAGCACCAGCAGCGATTTTTGATGAAAGGCTCTGCATTTTTTCGTCACCTGCGGGCTGTTTAGAAACCCAAGATGCTTTTACCGCCATTACTATAAGTCCTACAAGACCTAGTAGAGGAACGGCATAGAAAAGATTGTTCATAGATTAAAAATGAAATTTGAATTTATTATTAAGTATCTTTTTTTCAGGCTGCAAAGTTAAAAAATCTATTGCTAAAATTGAAATTTTTGGGCTTAATAATGATGATTTTGGCATTTTTATACATAAAAGCACTGTTTTAACTGTAAAAAATCACTATTTTTGACCAATATAAAAATGATGTTTAAATATGAATAGAAATAATTTCCGTCTTTTTATCGCTGTGTTTTCGCTGGTGGTGATAGTCATAGGTCTTATTACGGGAAGATTGCGTGAGAGTTATGAGGCTACTCCTGCTTCGACGGCTTTCATAGTGGTGGTACTTCTAGTGTATTCGGCCTTTACATTGCATAGTGCTGTAAAAAATCGTCACAGAAAATAGACTGCATATCACTTCCTACTCGGCAATAATTAGAAATGCGGCACCCGCAGGGTGCCGCATTTCTAATTATTTGGGGGGGGGGTGTATGTTTAAGGGACAGGGTCATAACCACTTCCTCCCCATGGGTTACATCTCAATATACGCCATATGGCAAGGTATAGTCCTTTTATAAGCCCGTGTTTCTCCAGTGCTTCTATGGCATAAGTGCTACACGTGGGTGTGAAACGACAACTATTGCCTATAAAGGGAGATAGGGTTATCTTATATAAGCGTATGAGCCATATAAATGGCTGTATGAGTATGCGGTTTATCATTCTTCTATGGTGTAGGTAGTGCCTTCTTTGCCATCTTTAAGGGTGATACCTATGGCAGAAAGACGGTCGCGAATGCTGTCTGAAAGAGCCCAGTTCTTTTCTGCACGGGCAGCTTTTCTCTCTTCTATAAATATGTTTACCAGAGCGTCTATAACCTCGCTCTCACGACCTGCTTTTTCTACTTTTTGTATTCCTAGTACGTCATATACAAATGCCTCAAGTGTTTCTGTGAGGGTTTTAAGGGATTCCTCGCTTATGCTACTTTGAGAGGCGTCTATGCGATTGATTTCGGTAACCGCATCAAATATATGTGCTATGAGGATAGGGGTGTTGAAGTCGTCGTTCATAGCGTCATAACATTTGCTACGCCACTCATTCACATCCCAAGAGCCGTCTTTGCTTGTTTTAAGTGTAGGGAGTTTGTCTAGTGCCTCCATAAGACGATTATAGCCTTTTTCGGCGGCTTCCAGAGCGTCTTGTGAAAAATCCAATACCGAACGATAATGTGCCTGCATCACAAAAAATCTCACTACCGCTGGAGCAAATGCCTTTTTAAGGATAGAATTCTCTCCAGAAAATAATTCGGCGGGATTGAGGATGTTTCCTGTGGATTTACTCATGCGGCGGCCATTGAGGGTGAGCATATTGGCATGTAGCCAGTAACGGGCTCCGCGGCTATGGCTGTGGACTTGGTTTTGGGCTATTTCACATTCGTGGTGAGGGAATTTGAGGTCCATGCCTCCTCCGTGTATATCAAATGTCTCTCCTAGATATTTGGTGCTCATGGCAGAACATTCCAGATGCCAACCCGGAAATCCTTCGCTCCATGGCGAAGGCCAGTGCATGATGTGTGAAGGAGAGGCTTTTTTCCATAGTGCAAAATCTCTTGATGAACGTTTTTCACTCTGCCCATCCAGTGCACGTGTGTTTTCCAGTAGTTCGTCTATGTTACGTCCAGAAAGACAACCGTACGTGCCACTTCCCGTAGGGTGCTCGCGGTTGTATTTCTCTACATCAAAATACACCGACCCTTCTGAAACATAAGCATATCCCTTATCCAATATATCTTGTACTATACCTATCTGTTCTATGATGTGTCCGGTAGCGGTAGGTTCTATAGATGGTATGCGACAACCCAACTGACGCAATACGTTATGAAAATCGTCGGTATAGCGTTGAACTATCTCCATAGGTTCTAGAGATTCCAGACGGGCTTTTTTGGCTATTTTGTCTTCGCCTTCATCGGCATCGTTTTCTAGATGTCCTGCATCGGTGATGTTGCGTACATAACGCACCTTATATCCTAGATGTGTAAAATAACGGAACATCATATCAAACGACATAAATGTACGGCAGTTGCCCAGATGGACGTTTGAATAGACCGTAGGTCCACATACATACATGCCTACACGACCTTCTACTGTAGGTTTAAATACTTCCTTGAATCCTTTGAGGGAGTTATATACATAAAGAGTGTTTTCTGTGTATAGAGCCATAATGAGTTATATTATAAGTGTTGAGTGTCCAGTTCTAAATATCTGAGGAATTCATCACGCACTTCATTGCGTTCAAATGCTCCTCCATAGTGTGCAGTGACGGTGCTAGATGCGGTGTCTTTAATGCCGCGAGTGGTAACACACATATGTCGAGCGTCTATCACGCATGCCACATCGGGGGTGTCAAGTATCTTTTGCAGGGCGTGAACTATCTGCACTGTGAGGCGTTCCTGTACCTGTGGACGGCGGGCATAATAATCCACTATGCGATTGAGTTTTGAAAGACCTATGATGTTCCCGTGAGAGATGTAGGCTACATGTGCTCGTCCTACTATGGGGAGGAAGTGATGTTCGCAAGTAGAGTGCAATGTGATGTTTTTCTCTATGAGCATCTGCCCGTAGTGGTATTTGTTTTCAAATGAGGACATACGAGGGAGATTTTCGGGATTAAGTCCGCTGAATATCTCCTTGACGTACATGCGAGCTACACGAGCAGGTGTCCCACGCAACGAATCATCTGTGAGGTCTAGCCCCAGCGTGTGCATTATGTGGCGGAAATCACGTTCTATTATTTCCATTTTTTCTTCATCGCTCACTTCAAATGCATCGGCACGTAGTGGGGTAGAAGTAGCATCACTCTGTAGAGTGTCATCGTCATTGGTGTAATCGTGGTGTGTCATATTTTTATGTTTTTATGGTAAGGCTCTGCCAAAAACAAAAAAGTGCAGAGTCTGTGAACCCACAAAGATAGACATAATATAGTTAATGAGCCTAATTTTGTACCAAAAACATATTATGTGGCTGTCATTTTTTGAAAAGTGGAGATATAAGAGTAAATTTGCAGGGCAAAAAGTGTGCCGTATAGATACACTGTAATTTATATAGAAAAACAATAGATATGAATATACAAGAAACTCTTAAAAAGTCCATAGCCTCTATCCTAGAGTCACTCTATGGTATCACAGAAGTCAAGATAGACCTTACAGCTACCCGTAGCGAATTCCCGGGAGATGTAACGCTGCTGGTATTCCCATATGTGAAAGCTGCCCGTAAAGCACCCGAAGCTACAGCTGCAGAAATAGGCGAAGCTCTTAAAAATTCTCTTCCAGATGTAGTGGCTGGATATAACGTAGTAAAAGGATTTCTCAATATAGAACTATCCAAAAATATATTCTTTGCACAGTTTAAGGCAGCATATCCACAGGAGAAATTTGGTTATGTCGCACCAGATGAAAATGCTCCTGCCGTGATGGTGGAGTACTCCTCTCCCAATACCAATAAGCCTCTTCATTTAGGGCATATAAGAAACAACCTGCTGGGGTATTCGGTGTCTCGTCTTCTGGAAGCATCTGGTAAACGCGTCTTTAAGACACAGATAGTAAACGACCGTGGTATCCATATATGTAAGTCAATGCTGGCTTGGAAACTGTTTGGTGGGGGAGAGACTCCCGAGAGTTCTGGTATAAAGGGCGACCATCTGGTAGGTAAGTACTATGTGGAGTTTGACAAGGCATATAAAAAAGAGATAGACGAGCTTAAAGCTACTGGCATGAGCGAGGAAGACGCCAAAAAGAACGCTCCTCTTATAAAACAAGCCCAGGAGATGTTGCGTCTGTGGGAGGAAAAAGACCCCGAAGTGATAGCTCTGTGGGAAATGATGAATGGTTGGGTGTATGATGGATTCAAGGTTACATATGACCGACTAGGTGTAGAGTTTGACCGTAACTATTATGAAAGCCAGACATATCTGCTAGGTAAAGACAACGTGCAGGAAGGATTGGAAAAAGGAGTCTTCTACCGCCGTGATGATGGTAGCGTATGGATAGACCTTACGGGAGATGGACTAGATGAAAAATTGGTGTTAAGAGGAGATGGAACATCGGTTTATATCACACAGGATATAGGTACGGCTATCACACGTTTTAAAGAATTTGATATAGACTCCCTTATCTATACCGTAGGTAACGAACAGGATTACCATTTCAAGGTTCTATTCCTCATACTAGGAAAGCTAGGGTACAAATGGGCAGAAAAATTATACCATCTCTCATACGGAATGGTAGACCTCCCTACCGGCAAGATGAAATCCCGCGAAGGTACAGTAGTAGATGCCGATGATCTTATGGATGATATGGTACGCACTGCACGTGAGATAAGCGAGGAACTTGGAAAACTAGATGGTATGAGCAGTGAGGAAAAAGACCGCCTTTATAATATGATAGGTATGGGTGCTCTTAAATACTTCATGCTCAAGGTTGACCCCAAAAAACGTATGATGTTCAACCCAAAAGAGTCTATAGATTTCAATGGTAATACAGGTTCTTTTATCCAGTACACATATGCTCGTATCCAGTCTATTAAACGTAAATACGGCAGTCTGCCTCTAGAAGTAGCACAAGTGGATGGACTAGATGCTAGAGAAGAAGCCCTCATTAAAAATATCATGGAATTCCCTGCTCTTATCCAAAAGGCAGCGAGTGTACATTCGCCAGCACTGGTGGCCAACTATACATATGACCTAGTAAAAGAGTACAATTCATATTACCAAAATGTACCTATCCTCTCTACCGAGGATGAAAACATGCGTACATTCCGTGTGCAACTATCTGACCTTACAGGTCGTGTGATAAAAAATGCAATGGCTATACTGGGTATAGAAGTGCCAGATAGAATGTAATATGAAAAAGATACACAATACTACCACTGCGATAGATGCTGCTTACTCTAGATTATGGCTTACAGAGGCTAGGGGTAAGTATCTGCCTGCACTATGTGATAATGAAAAAGTAAGCGGAGCTACTATCATACAAGTGCCTCATGTAGAGGGAATGAGTGAGGGGGTGGATACATATACCGTGCAGATATATTTTGATTCACAGGAGGATATGGATGATTTTCTCCAGAATGATTACGACTCATTGCAGGGGCTTTTCTCTCCTCACCTCAAGGTATATGCTCACGCTTTTTCACTATCGCTTGACGTGATAGAAAATGTGATAAAATAATAAACTATGCAGGTACGAGCCAAAAAACACCTAGGGCAACACTTCCTTAAAGATTTGTCCATAGCACGGGATATAGCCTATGCTATGTATGAGCCTTATGATAATCATACGCTGGAAGTAGGGCCCGGTATGGGTGTACTCACACAGTACCTCATAGAAAAAAAGGTGGACGTAAAAGTAGCCGAGATAGATACAGAATCGGTAGAGTATCTTAAGCTGAACTTTCCAGCACTGCATGGGAGAATCATAGAAGGAGATTTTCTTAAAATGAATCTAGATGAGGTCTTTGCAGGGGAAGAGTTTACTCTCATAGGGAATTTCCCATATAACATTTCCTCACAGATAATGTTCCATGCACTGGATTACTATCATCATATCCCACAGATAGTAGGTATGTTCCAAAAAGAAGTCGCCGAACGTCTTACCGCAGAACACGGCAGTAAGGTATATGGAATACTTTCGGTGCTACTTAAAGCATACTATGACACCGAATACCTTTTTACGGTTCCAGAACATGTGTTTAACCCTCCACCTAAGGTAAAATCTGGTGTTATACGTCTGGTGCGTAAGAAAGATTTGGTGGTAGACTGGGATGAGGCTATGCTCAAAAAAATAGTCAAAGCAGGCTTTAACCAACGCCGCAAGACATTGCGTAATGCGTTGCGTGTGATAGGAATTCCTACTTCTGTGCAGGATAGCCCTCTGCTGGATAAACGTGCAGAACAACTTCCATATACAGATTTTATAGCTCTTACCCGCCTATATACTCAAAGTCAAAATGAATAGAATCTTTAAGAAAAACAGCGTATGGTCTCTCTTGCCATTGGCGGTGTTTTTTGTTACCTATATGGTGACATCAATTATTGTGGGAGATTTTTATAAGATGCCTATTACTGTGGCATTTGTGCTAGCGGTTGCGGTGTCTATCATTATGACTACAGACCTATCTCTGAATAAAAGAGTGGAGCTGTTTTCTCGTAGTGCTAGCGATAAAAACATAATGCTCATGATATGGATTTTTATCCTAGCAGGTGCATTTGCTACATCGGCCAAGGCTATGGGGGCGGTAGATGCGACGGTAGAGCTTACTATGTGTATTCTTCCTAGTAATATGCTACTTTCTGGATTATTTGTAGCGGCGTGTTTTATATCGTTTTCGGTAGGCACGTCGGTAGGTACGATAGTGGCATTGGTTCCTATCGCCAGTGGTATATGTGCTGCTACGGGGCTGGACGTAGGATATGTGGTAGGGATAATAGTAGGAGGAGCTTTTTTTGGGGACAATCTCTCGTTTATTTCTGATACTACTATAGCCGCCACACAGACACAGGGCTGTCTTATGAAAGACAAATTCCGTGTCAATAGTATGATAGTGGCTCCCTGTGCGGTGTTACTGCTCGCCCTTTATATCTTCCAAGGTGCCGATATTACTTATGTTCATCAAGCAGAAGACGTACAGTGGATAAAGGTATTGCCTTATGTTTCTGTCATTCTACTAGCACTATGTGGGGTGAATGTGATGGTGGTACTTATCATCGGGATAATACTGTGTGGGGTGATAGGTCTTGCTGTATCTAGTTTCGGCATATGGGATTATCTTTCATCTATGGGCGAAGGCATAGATGGTATGGGACAGCTTATCATAGTTACTCTTATGGCAGGAGGTATGTTGGGTATGATACGTTACAATGGAGGCATAGACTATCTTATAGATAAACTAACGCGTAAGGTAAATACTGCCCGTATGGGAGAACTATCTATCGCTGCACTAGTGTGTCTAGCCAATGTATGCACAGCCAATAACACGATAGCCATCATCACCACAGGTGATATAGCTCGAGATATATCTTCTAGATTTGGAATAGACCCTCGCAAGACGGCCAGTATAATGGATACGTTCTCCTGTTTTGTGCAAGGAATTTTGCCTTATGGGGCACAACTGCTTATGGCATCACAGCTTTCGGGTGTCACTCCGCTTGATATTATACCAAACCTATACTATCCGTTTATGATAGGACTAGCAGGAATTTTGGCTATAATATTCAGATACCCAGCACGATACAGTCGTGTGGTGTCTAGATAGTCATATGTAATGCAGCTATTATAACAGCCTAGCTTCCACCATAGCTCTATGGAGTTCCAGTAGAGATTTTATCTTAAATTTTTTAAATAATCTTGCTTTATATGTACTTACGGTCTTTTCGTTAAGTCCCATGGCAAGGGCTATGTCTTTATTGCGGTAATTTTCTAGAAGGCATAGTGCTATTTGATATTCGCGGGCAGATAGACGGTCATGACGACGACGTTGGCGTAACATCTTGGTAGATTTAATGGACATTACGGCTCTTATCTCACGGTAAATCTCTTCTGGCGAGGCGTCGTTTTTTATATAGGAATCATATGCCGATGGCGAAATATAGTTCTCTATGTCTTTGTTATGGGAACTTTTAAGCAGAATGATTTTTATGGAGTCATATAGCACGCTCTCTAGAGAGCGACATATAAGACGTAGTGATTCGGCATCTGCAAGGATAACGTTGTAGCTATCATAATCAAATGTCTTGGCAAATGGATAGTGTTCTACTACTAGGTCTTCAAAACATTCGGTAAGTGTGTCCCGCAATCCTTTTCCATAGTAGGGATTGCGATGTAACAATAGTATATTCATAATGTATGGAGTGTTATGTATTATTATTTACGAGAAAACAACAACAAAGATAGTTATTTTATTTTGTGTATTGTAAAGATTTACGCACGTTATAGGGTGTTTTCTTTCGGTTTTGTCTAGTTTGCATATAAAAGATAAATAATGTTTAAAACAGATTTGTTTTTGTAAGAAAATATCGCTATTTTAGGCTAAAATGATAATGAAATGATGAAAAAACATGGCAAATAAAAAGATAACACTTAAAAATAAAGCAGGAGAAAAGCTTTATCCCTCTACCATTATGGAACAAGTGGTGGGGATAAATGAGGCTCTGGATGGAAAACTAGGAAAAACAGAAAAAGCTGCTAGTGCGTCATCGGCAGATGTTGCAAATACAGTCATAGACGGCTCTATCTCCACATCCAAGATTGCCACAGCAGCTATCACCCCCGCCAAAATCCAGACAAGCATAGCTCTTAACGGCACACCTTCTATGACCGTAGAGCCTACTACCTCTTCTCCCGATAAGACCATAGCAAGTGTGGGACTTGTGAAAGAGGTAATGGAGGATATAGAGATAGGAGGAAGAAATCTTATCCTTAATGGTGATTTTAGTAGGGGAGCAGAGCATTGGACAAATGTATATTGGGGAACAACTATATCATCTGAAGAAAACATGTTAAGAGTTGATATTAAACAAACAGCGAATCAATTTGGGGTGAATACTTCTCCTATTTCATTGGAAAACAGACAACAATATGTAGCGTCTTTTGATGTAAAAAGTGATGATATTACTTCGTTGGATTATTGTTATTTAAGGTCATCATTGGGAAACATTAGACTATCTTCCATAAATGGAATTACTTCTGAATGGCAAAGATTAGAATGTAAGTTTACAGCCATGCAAACAGGAAGTTATAGTTTTAGTTTTGGTTCTCATAATCTTAGCACAGAAATTAGCCAAAATATACAGTTTAGAAAAGTAAAAATAGAAAAAGGCAACAAAGCAACCGATTGGAGTCCTGCCCCAGAGGATATAAAAACAGAAATCTCCAATGCTGAAACCCGTTCAAAATCCCATGCAGAAGATTATACTGATGCAGAAATAACCAAGATAGAAAATGGAGAAACAGTAGCTCAAAAAGCCAATAGCCTCTATGATGAGGATAGCGGGGATTGGAAAATATGGAAAGATGTAACT
>JAGAUI010000025.1 GCA_017620815.1 Flavobacteriales bacterium | reverse complement strand
GTCATATCTTCACTGAACCAACCTCTCAAGTCATTCTTACGCAGCATAACGGTAAGGTTGATAGGTTGTTTCCAGTTCTCTTTGGCTATGCGGACGGTAGTACCCTCGGTATAGGGCATGATACATTTAAGGAATTTGTCTTTTTTGGTTACGCGTATGGCATAGTAACCAGAATCATTGGTAACCGTAGTTTCGCCCGATGGTGTGGTTATTTTAAGGTCGGGGGCAGGACGTCCCCAGCCGTCTGTTACACGCCCGCGTATGGTGTCTTTGTTTGGAGAAAAAACGGCTTTTTCCTGTTTTATACCTGCCTCATGATATTCTTTGGTTATTATCTCTACCATACCATATTTTGACCCGTAAGCAGTCCCGTCTTTAAGAATTTTTATACTATATATCTGTTTAGGGTCTGTAATGGTTATCATATTTTCCACACTACCATTTATCATATAACTATGTATTGGGGAAAACGCACCAAAATCTCCACTATTTTTTCCTATATATACTTCTACATAACTATATCCTGGAAATTGTTTTTTTATCATTTCTTCCATACTGGAATCATTTTCCCCAGGATAATAAGTATCTCCATTTTTATACCCAGTAATCGTAGGATCGTTGGTCTCGTCCAGTTCAAAAGCTATGGGATTGACAGCGATAGAAGCACTTAAATCCTTCTCCATCACGGTGTATTTATTCATTATAAGACGTAGTTCGGTGTCTTTTGGTGTGGCTCGCAGAGAGAATACACCACCATCGGTAGTCATAACGCTTACCTTGCTTTTGTTGGTACGGATAGTCGCTCCTACCACACCATGACCTTTACTGTCTATAACCACACCTTTTACAGAATAGTTCTGTGCTACAGCTCCTATGGATAGGCTGCCTATCACCAGTAGGAAAAAGAATTTAAGGGATTTCATTGTCGTGCGTATTTTTGATTATATGTATGCGTTTATCTACGATGTAAATGTACGAATTTTGTGCAAAAAAAAACAATTTACCATATTTTTTACAGTAAAACATTGGAAAAATAGACATTTTACTATAAAAACACTCTTAAAACTAAATGCTCGCCCCTTTCGGGGCGAGCATTTGACGGCTATATTATATCTATTGATATTATTCGTCTTTATCGTCGGTAGGATTCATGTAAAGTTCTACTAGACCTTCGGGACAATTCACATAGATGACTCCATTTACCTTGTCAACCTTATCTATAAAATCATCTACCATAGGCAGGAGTATCTCCACTCCACCATTATCTATTTCAAAAAGTGCCTGAGCCGAACTATCATTGACACTCTTTATCACACCTATCTCTCCACATACTTTATCCACCACTCTATAACCCACTATCTCGTGATAATAAAACTGTCCTTCTCCCAATTCTGGCAGACATTCCAGCGGCAGATAAGCCTCCTTTCGCAATAGTTTTTCGGCTTCTTCCTCGCTATCTACCCCTTCAAATTTCACACGTATGAATTGACCTTGGAAGAGAGAGCGTTCTATAAAAAATGGAACCATTGTTCCTCCCATTTCTAGGAACAATGATTCCAATTCTGCATAAGACTCTGGTACATCGGTATCCAGTTTAAGGACCAAATCACCTTTATAACCGTGTTTGCGTACTATCTTACCTAGATAGAAACAATCACTAGATGAGCTTCCCATAGCACCAGTCTTAATTTTTTACAGAAAACTATTCTGCAGCCTGTTCTTCTGCTACTTCTTCGCTAGCTTCTGCTTCAGCTTTAGCAGCTTCAGCGGCAGCTTTTTTGGCAGCTAGAGCCTCTGCTTTTTTGGCATTTGTTTCAGCTTCTGCTTTAAGAGATTCAGCTTTTCTTTCAGCAGCAGATTTGGCTAGGCTATCTACTTTTCCGCTTACTTTTGCTTCCTTCTCTTTCAACCACTGTGCAAATTTCTCATCGGCTACTTCCTGAGTGAAAGCACCTTTGCGTACACCGCCGTTAAGGTGTTTTTTAAGAAGAGCTCCCTTGTAAGAAAGGATACGAGAAGCTGTAAGAGTAGGCTGAGCACCTTTTTCCAACCATTCTACTGCACGGTCTAGTTTAAGAGTGATAGTAGCAGGATTGGTGTTAGGGTTGTAAGTACCTAGATTTTCGATGAAACGACCATCGCGTTTGTCAATCGAATTGGCAACTACTATCTTATAGAAAGCAGCACCTTTTTTACCATGTCTTTGAAGACGTATTTTTACCATTTGTAATGTATTTTGTGAAGGTTCTCGACCTTCGGTTAATGATTCCTTTTACTCCTTACCCGAAAGAGCGGTGCAAAGATACACATTTTTCATTATTCATTGGCACAGTGATTTACATTTTTTTGCTATTTTAGCACCATGGATATTTTGTATATAGAAAATAAGGTAAAAGATTGGCACAGAGGAGAATCATCTGGTCATGATTTCTCTCATATAGAAAGAGTGCGTAATAATGCCCGCAAGATAGCCCTACACTACCCTCATGCAGATGTGAATGTGGTAATATGTGCTGCCTTGCTACACGATGTGGCAGACCATAAACTGATAGATATAAACTCTAGAGATGGCGTGTATGAGATGATGGAAAAGTGGATAAAAGAAGCCGGAGGTGATGCCATTACCACACAACATATCATTCACATATGTCAAAATATATCATATTCTACTCGTGATAAAAACAAAAGTCTTTCCATAGAAGGACAGATAGTACAGGACGCCGACCGTCTGGACGCCATAGGTGCGATAGGCATAGCACGCACATTTGCATATGGGGGAGCCAAATCCCGCCCTATGTATGGAGAAGAGGACGGCAATGACACTATATCCCATTTCTATGAAAAACTACTCAATATAAAAGAAATGATGAACACACCCATAGCCCATCAAATGGCTAGAGAAAGACATCTTTTTATGAAGGAGTTTTTATCACGTTTCTATGACGAATGTGGGATAAAAAAAGATTAGACATCCACACACAATAACCAAAACCCCGCCTTGCAGGCGGGGTTTTTCACTGTGGAGAAGATGGGGCTCGAACCCACGACCTCTTGCATGCCATGCAAGCGCTCTAGCCAACTGAGCTACATCCCCTTCATATAATTAGTTGCAAATATATAGCAAAGTTCTTTTTCTACAAAAATTTTTCCACGTTTCTTTTTTTCAAAAAAAATATCGTTCAGGGTGTACAACATACATAAATTTTTTTTTAATATTGTGCTTGGCTTACGAGAAAGTCAAAAACTATATTACAATACAATCTAAAATCTCAAAATACAATGATAATAGGTGTTCCAAAAGAAATTAAAAACAATGAGAACCGCGTAGCCATGACACCTGCAGGTGTTATGGAATTGGTAAAAAATGGACATAAGGTGTATGTACAACACACCGCTGGTCTAGGTAGTGGCATAGCAGATGAAGACTATGTAGAAGCTGGTGCCGAAATCCTTCCTACCATAGAAGACGTGTATGCCGCCGCCGAAATGATAGTCAAGGTAAAAGAACCTATTGAACCAGAATATAAACTCATAAAGAAAGACCAACTAGTATTCACATATTTCCACTTTGCATCTGAAGAAGCTCTTACCGATGCTATGATTGAGCAGGGTGCTGTATGTCTTGCCTATGAAACAGTACAACTTCCAGACCGTTCGCTGCCTCTTCTTCTACCTATGAGTGAGGTTGCAGGACGTATGTCTATCCAGGAAGGTGCCAAATATCTAGAAAAACCATTCGGTGGACGTGGCATATTGCTAGGTGGTGTGGCAGGTGTAGCTCCGGCCAAAGTAGTAGTTCTAGGTGGTGGTATGGTAGGTACTTCGGCTGCCAAGATGGCTGCTGGTATGCTTGCCGACGTTACCATCATGGATATATCTATCCCTCGCCTACGTTACCTAGATGACGTAATGCCTGCCAATGTTAAAACCATTGTATCCAACGAATACAACGTACGCAAAGCTCTTAAAGATGCAGACTTGGTTATAGGTTCTGTGCTTATACCCGGTGCCAAAGCACCTAAACTTATACGCCGTGAAATGTTGAAAGACATGAAGAAAGGTGCTGTGATAGTGGACGTAGCCGTTGACCAAGGAGGTTGTGCAGAAACTTGTCGTCCTACTACTCATAACGACCCTACATTTGAAATAGATGGAGTGGTACACTATTGCGTAGCCAATATGCCCGGTGCTGTTCCTGTAACATCTACTGCGGCTCTTACCAATGCAACTCTTCCATATGTGGTACGTCTAGCCAATAAGGGTTGGAAGAAAGCCTGCATAGAAGACGAAGCTCTTAAAAAAGGTCTTAACGTGGTACAGGGTAAAGTGGTATTCAAAGCCGTTGCCGAAGCATTTAATCTACCATACACTCCAGTAGAAGAAGTTCTAGCATAGAGATATGCTTAAAAATATGCTCCCTCCTCTGCAGAGGAGGGAGTTTTTTTATTTCTAATGAGTATCTTTGAAAAAAAATTAAATAATGGAAATAAAAATAGGATACGGTGAGATAGAGCGTTTTGTAAACAAACACTATAGCCTATGTATAGGGCTGTCTATGATAAACGAAAAAACGATAGAACTCACATATAAACATAGTCGTTACCTGCCCACCGTAACACTACATCTATCCATCGTAAAGGTAGGAGAAACACACGTGGTATTTAACTACTCCAGTCCTATGATAGTAGGTAGAGTGATAGAAAAAATTATATCTATATCACGCAAATATCTACCACTTGATATAGTATCCTTAAATCCCGAAAGCAAAGAGATAAAGGTAGAAATTCAAGGGATAGAAGGCAGTCAGATACTACTATCAATGCTATCCATAGATGACATCCTAATAGAAAAAGATGATTTGACGATAACATGTAAAATAAAATAACTCATAAAAAAGCGGCACCCCATGGGGTGCCGCTTTTTTCACATGTCAAAATATAATAGTGTTATGAGATAGCACTACCATTGGATACATCACCAGTAGGAGCTACAAATTCTAGACGACCATCTGGGTATTCGGTCATGAGAATCATACCGTTTGATGTGATACCGCGTATCTCTCGAGGAGCTAGATTAACCAGCACACACACACGACGACCTACCACGTCCTCTGGAGAGAAACTTTCGGCTATACCAGAGACAACGGTACGCACGTCAAGCCCTGTATCTATCGTTAGTTTAAGGAGTTTTTTGGCTTTTGCTACTTTTTCGGCCGTAAGGATAGTACCTACTCTTATGTCCATTTTTGCAAAATCATCATAAGTAATGATTTCTTTGGCGGGTTCTTTGGCCTTGGCGGCAGCTATGTTTTCCATACGGGCTTTTTCCAATTTCTGGAGTTGGAAATCTATCGCTTCGTCTTCTATTTTTTCAAATAGCAGTGATACTTCGCCTATCTTATGACCTGTAGGTATAAGGATTTCTTTGGATGCTACCTCGTCCCAACATGGAGCCACGATGTTCATCATCTGTGCTAGTTTTTCAGCAGCAAATGGAACAAATGGTTCACACATAGTAGTAAGACTCGCAGCTATTTGCAATGCTGTGTACATTATAGCTTCTGTACGTACAGGGTCTGTCTTTACCACTTTCCAAGGTTCGTTTTCGGCCAGATATTTGTTACCTAGACGGGCTAGGTTCATCATCTCGGCGGCAGCCTCACGGAAACGGTATTTTTCTATAGATAGAGCTATCTTTTCTGGATAACTACGCATCTCTTCCAGTGTCGCCTTGTCTTCATCTGTAAGGTTTTCACCGCTAGGGACTACACCACCATAGTATTTCTGTGTAAGAACCAATGCTCGGTTTATGAAATTGCCCAGTATAGCGACCAGTTCGCTGTTATTTCTACCTTGAAAATCCTTCCAAGTAAAGTCATTGTCTTTGGTCTCGGGAGCTGTAGCTATAAGAGCATAACGCAATACGTCTTGTTTTCCCGGGAACTCTTCCAGATATTCATTGAGCCATACCGCCCAGTTTTTGGAAGTAGAGAGTTTATTTCCTTCTAGGTTTAGGAATTCGTTGGCAGGTACGTTTTCGGGCAGGATATAATCACCATGAGCTCGTAGCATAGATGGGAATATGATACAGTGGAAGACTATGTTATCCTTGCCTATGAAATGAACTAGTTTGGTGTCATCACTCTTCCAATAAGGTTCCCAGTCTTTGCCTTCTCTTTCTGCCCATTCTTTGGTAGAAGAGATATAACCTATAGGAGCATCAAACCACACATATAGCACTTTGCCTTCTGCTCCCTCTACTGGCACAGGAATACCCCAGTCTAGGTCACGAGTTACAGCACGAGGACGCAATCCATCATCTAGCCATGATTTTACCTGTCCTAGCACATTTGGTTTCCAATCCCCTTTATGTCCTTCCAGTATCCATTCTCTCAACCAATCTTCATACTTCTCTAGCGGCAAATACCAGTGTGTGGTTTCCTTGAGGATAGGAGTCTCTCCGCTCAAAGCACTTTTTGGGTCTATGAGTTCCTGTGGAGATAGAGTAGAACCACATTTCTCACACTGGTCACCATATGCACCTTCGGCACCACATTTAGGACAAGTACCTGTTATGTAGCGGTCTGCTAGGAATTGTTGAGCTACGGCATCATAGTATTGGCTGGAGGTTTCCTCTATGAATTTGCCTTCATCATAAAGACGGCGGAAGAAATCTGACGCTGTACGATGATGCACAGCAGCCGATGTACGTGAATAATTATCAAACGAAATACCAAATGCCGCAAAAGAATCCTTTATGATTTTGTTATATTTATCTACCACCTGTTGAGGAGTGATACCTTCTTTTTTGGCTTTGATGGTGATGGGTACACCGTGTTCATCACTACCGCATATAAATGCCACATCACGTCCGCGGGAACGCAAGTAACGCACATAGACATCGGCAGGGACATATACTCCTGCTAGGTGTCCTATATGTACAGGGCCATTGGTATATGGCAGGGCGGCGGTTACGGTGTATCTTTTTATTTCTTTATTCATAACGTTTTATTTATTGTTTTTCTTTTTCTATGTATGTGTAAACAGCTGCAGGAGTCAGTTCGCTTACATCTCCGTTGTATGCCAATATCTCACGCACTATGGACGAACTTATAAACGAATACCCCGATGATGTAAGCAGGAATACCGTTTCTACGTCTGGAGCTAGACGGCGATTGGTCTGAGCGATGGCCTTTTCAAATTCAAAGTCGGCAGGGTTACGCAAACCTCGTAACATAAAACTAGCACCTACACTATGACAGAAATCTACCGTCATACCTTCATATTCCACTACCTCTATCTTTGGTTCATCGGCATATGTAGAGCGTATGAACTGCATTCTCTCTTCCAGAGAAAACATATAGCGTTTATCACTATTGCGACCTATGGCTATGATGATTTTATCAAAAAGAGGAAGAGCTCGGGCTATGATATCACAATGTCCGTTGGTTATAGGGTCAAATGAACCCGGGAATACTGCTATTTTCATTTTTGGAATTTATTTATTGTGATAACGCATCCTCTATCATCATACCAAAGAACTCTGTAAGGCTCATACCCATAGCAGCAGCTTGCTGTGGGACTATACTAGCAGCCGAAAGCCCCGGACAGGTATTGACCTCCAGTATGTGAGGGATACCATCTACTATGATGTATTCGGTGCGGGTAACGCCTCTCATATTGAGTTTTTCATATGTACGTATAGCTACTTCTTTTACTCTTTCTTCTATTTCACTAGGCAGGTCTGCCGGAGTTATTTCTTTTGAAAGACCTTCATATTTGGCACGGTAGTCAAAAAAGTCATTCATAGAGACTATTTCTGTGATAGGTAGTACGGTTACTTTTCCGTTTATACGCATAACACCTACTGTTACCTCACGACCATCTAGGAAACCCTCTATAAGCACTTCGTTGTCCTCACGATAGGCTTCTTCCAGAGCCGATGGTATATCTTCTTTTTTATACACTTTGGATATACCAAACGAACTACCTGCACGGTTTGGTTTTACAAAACAAGGCAATCCTGTAACCTCTATTATAGCATCTAGGTCTATATCATCCCCTTGTGTTACAAAAACCGAAGGAGCAGTAGGGATACCACACTGACGAGCTACAGCTATACATTCGCGTTTGTTAAATGTAAGAGCCGACTCAAAATGACCACACGAAGTATGAGGTATTCCCATCAGTTCAAAATAAGCCTGCATGAGTCCGTTTTCTCCCGGTGAACCATGTATGGCATTAAACACCACATCAAAACGGACTTTTTCACCGTCTATCATTACCGAGAAATCATTGCGGTCCACCGCTATGCGTTCGTCCAGTTCATTTATATAGTACCAACCTTCACGCGCTATGTCCACTGCATATACGTTGTATTTATTTTTATCTAGGGCTCGGCATACTACACCTCCAGATTTAAGAGATATAAGACGTTCAGATGAGAACCCGCCCATTATAACAGCTACGTTTTTCTTCACTTTATGATGTATTTGTATAGTTATACAGAATTTAATATGCAAAGTTAGTTCTTAATATGCAAAACATCACAACCAGAGAGCAGATATTTCAGTAAAAAAACATACATTTGTATTTCACTAAGATGTTATAACATAAAACCTATATAGAAAACACATATATAATGAGTCATATAAAGAGGATAGCACCTCGTCGTAATGGTTGGGATTACCTCATGCTATGGATAAAAGGCATAGTGATGGGTACTGCCAATAAAGTCCCTGGGGTATCTGGAGGAACAGCAGCTCTGGTGCTGGGATACTATGAAGAGTTTATATTTTCATTGCGTAGGATAAATGTAGAAGCATTCAAGATGCTTTTCACTGGCAGATTCCGCGATTTCTGGATACATACCAATATGGCCTTCCTGCTGTGCATACTATGCGGTACGGTTACTAGTTTTTTCTCCATATCACTGCTCATAGACTACCTCATGGAACATTACAGCATACAGATATGGGCTGTTTTCTTTGGTATGGTGGTGGGAAGTCTTATGCACCTTATCCGCAAATACAAGGCTTGGAGTGGAGCGACTGTAAGCTCTATGCTCGTGGGACTGTTTATAGGGATTTCGGCAGGAATGCTGGATTACAGCCAAGGTTCTGAAAACATGATAATCATATTCCTATGTGGGGTGATAAGTGTATGTGGTATGACACTGCCGGGGCTATCGGGTTCCTTCCTGCTGATGATAATAGGCAACTATAAACTACTGATGGTAGATTCTGTAAACGCTGTATTCTATGCCCTCAAGGGACTAGCTGTGGGAGACCTTACGCCTATCTATGATGCAGAAAATTTCCACCTGATGGTAGTATGTGCTGTCTTTACGGCTGGTACTATAATAGGTGTTATCACGTTTTCACACATATTGGGTTACCTGCTTAAACGCTATCCCGATACTGTGGTGGCTGTTATCATAGGATTTGTAGCAGGGTCGCTAGGCATAATGTGGCCATGGAAAGAAAACATGTATGAGACTGTTACTCTTCCTAGCGGTGAAATATCACAAGTAGTAGTAGGTTATGACACATATATACCTTCGCTCACATCTATGGATACTTGGTGGGCAGGGGTTCTTATCCTCATAGGAATACTGCTGGTATTATGGGTAGAGGCGGTAGGTAGCAAAAAAACAATATCTCAAATGCAGTGATAAAATGAAAAAATACGGACTCATAGGTAGAAACATTTCATACTCTTTTTCTGGGAAATACTTTGCAGAAAAATGGGAAAGAGAAGGCGTAAAAGACTGCTCTTATACTATTTATGACATAGAAAAAGTAGAAGAGGTAAAAAAAATACTTGAAGACCATGAGATAAAAGGTCTTAACGTCACCATTCCCTATAAACTTGATATCATGCCACTACTAGATGACATTTCTCCCGAAGCACGAGAGATAGGAGCTGTAAATACAGTAAAAGTAATGGAAGATGGTTCTCTAGTAGGATATAATAGCGACGTATATGGTTTCCGCTCTTCGCTTGCACCTTATCTAGAGAGTCATCACAATCGTGCATTGATATTGGGTACTGGAGGTGCATCACGAGCTGTTGCCTATGCCTTAAAGAGTCTAGGGATAGACTTCTTTTATGTTTCTCGTGAGAAAAAAGGAGAGGATTCATTTACCTATGACGAACTGGGAGAGGCACACATAAAACACTGCCCGCTTATCATAAATTGCACTCCGCTAGGCACATTTCCCGCGGTGGATAATTGTCCTGCCATCCCATACCAATGTCTAGGAGAAGAAAACCTGCTATTTGACCTAGTATATAACCCTCGTGAGACTCTTTTCATGAAAAAAGGGCGTGAAAAAGGAGCCGTCACAGTAGGCGGATACACTATGTTACAACTCCAAGCAGAAAAATCATGGGAAATATGGCAATAAAATAATTGAATTTTATATATTTGTTACCTCATATAAATATACACACATTATCGTTATGATTACACAAGAGACAACCACAGACAACCTGGTTCTCAACGAACCAGAAGGACAGCCACAAGAAAGCTGCCAGACTACTGGCGAAGCCTTATCCCCATCTACACCACAAGAGGAGCAGGCTAGCCAAGAAGTAGCTCCCAAAACACAATCACAAGAAAAAAAATCTGTAGATTATTCTTCTCTTTCTGCAGATGAGCTGGTTTCTGCACTACAAAACATGATAGACACAGAAAACATGTCAAATCGTGAAGCATATGCCATAAGAGAGGCATTTGAACTGCAGGAACCAAATGAAGACATTAAAGAAACATTTGCCGCTGTATGGGACACTTTCCGTGCCAAACGTGAAAAATATGCAGCACAGATGGCTGTAGAACAAAAAGCCAATCTGGAAGAACGTCTAGCCCTTATAGACGAACTCAAAGCATTGATAGAAAAAGAAGAAAACGCCTCTATAAAAGAATTTCATAGCATACAGATACGTTGGCGTAAATGTGGTATGGTACCACGCGAACAGTCATCGGCTGTATGGCAGACATATCAGCACCATGTAGAGAGATTTTTTGATTACTTGAAACTTAATCGTGAATTCCGCGATATGGAGTTCCAACGCAATCTGGAAGAGAAAAACAAAATCATTCTACGTGCCGAAGAACTTATAAACGAACCTTCGGTAAAAAAAGCATTTGACCAGTTGCAGATGCTACACAAGATATGGAAAGAAGAGACAGGCCCTGTTTCTCCAGACCATCGTCAGGAAGTATGGGAACGTTTCAGCGTAGCCACACGTGCTATACATGAACGTCGCCACCAGCACCTCAAAGAACAGAAAAAGGCTCTTAAAGGCGTCCTAGATGCCAAAATGGCTATATGCCAAAAGATAGAAGACATGGCTGCCGCTGGAGCCAATTCTCACGACGCTTGGCAGAAAAAAATGGCCGAAGTAGAAGTCCTTAAAGAAGAATTCAAGAAAGTAGGTCTTGTAGCTGAAAATAAAAACGCACAGGTATGGGAACGTTTCAAGGAAGTGAACCGCCTGTTTAACCAAGCCAAAAACAACTATTACAAAGACCTTAAACGCTCACAGATGAGTAATCTAGAACAGAAACAACAGATAGTTCTAGAAGCCGAAAGTCTTAAAAATTCAGAAGACTGGAATACCACTGCCGATGCCCTTAAAGCTCTACAAATACGTTGGAAAGAGATAGGACATGTGCCACGTCAGAAATCAGACGAACTATGGGCTCAGTTCCGTGCTGCATGTAACTATTTCTTTGACCGTATGGCCGAAAGCCGTAAGACAATAGACGCCTCTCTACTTGCCAACCTCAAAGCCAAAGAAGAGCTTATAGCTCGTGTAGAAGCATTTAAGATAGATGAAAAGGATGTAGATGCTACACTAGAGGCTCTTAAAGGATTCTCGGCAGCATGGAGAGAGATAGGACGTACTCCCCGTAGCGGCAAGGACCTAGACACCAGATTTAATAACCTTCTAGACGCTCTGTTTGACCGTCTTAAACTAGGGAAACAGGAGGTTACTATGATGCGTTTCAAAGACAAAATAGATGCTATAGTAGCCGAAGGAAATAAATCCAAATTCTATGCCGAAGTGGATTTTGTACGTCGCAAGATAGATGAAATAACACATCAGGTACATCAGCTTAAAAACAATATCCAGTTCTTCTCAAATGCTAGTTCCGATAGCCCGCTAGTGCGTGAGGTGAACAAAAAGATAGAAAAAGAAGAAGCTACTCTTTCACAATGGAAAGAAAAACTATCTTACATGCGTTCTATCAAATTGGATTAGAAACAGGAGGTAATCCCCCCTTCTTATTGTGATAAATAAAAAAATCCCCGCCAAAAGGCGGGGATTTTTTTATTTTATTTATTTTTCTAAGCCTTTCTTTTAATTTTATGTGTTAGCGTTTTTTAACAGTATTTGTATTAAAAAGATTTTGATTAAACGTTTCTATTTAACTTTTTTTCATTACCTTTATAGTAAATATTAATCAATTCTTTTTAACCGTCTGCCGAATGACTCTCTGGGCTATTCGGTAAAATTTTAT
>JAGAUI010000024.1 GCA_017620815.1 Flavobacteriales bacterium | reverse complement strand
TATCGCCAACAATTCGAGCGAGCAGGAATGTTGTGTACGGGTATAAATCCCGATAGCGGTTTGGTCGAGATTGTCGAAGTGCCCTCTTGTCGTTGGTATGTGGGAGTTCAATTTCATCCAGAATACACAGGAACCGTTCTTAATCCCAATCCATTGTTTATGGCTTTTGTCAAGAGTATAATTTCAAAAAAGTAAGAATTATGTGTGGAATTGTAGGATACATCGGCAATAGAAATGCTACACCGATTTTATTGAACGGACTTCATCGTTTGGAATAGCACATACAAGATGGGCTACACATGGAGAGCCTAATGAATGCAATGCTCATCCTCATATTTCGCAGTCCAGAAGAATTGCCATGGTTCACAACGGAATAATAGAGAACTCTTGGATATAAAATGATTACCTTTATTATTGATGTAATACATTATAATGAAGTAATGCCCTTAGATAAAACTGTAAATACGTATCCGAGAGCCTATATGAAAAAATGCGAGCCGCAGGCTCGCATTTTTTTTCCTTAATAACTACTATAAAGGTTTATTTCTTGATTACATTTCCGTCTAAATCTATAAAAAACGATTTCCCATCTTTATATACTTTTGC
Source organism: Flavobacteriales bacterium (assembly GCA_017620815.1). Taxonomy (GTDB): domain Bacteria; phylum Bacteroidota; class Bacteroidia; order Flavobacteriales; family UBA1820; genus Merdimorpha. The sequence goes on along the minus strand of JAGAUI010000024.1, from coordinate 28,570 downwards.
AGTTTTGTTACTTTCAAAATATATAGGCATTTCATATATGGCGGGGATAACAAGTTTTTCTTCCCTGTCTATACAACCCCATTTGCCGTTTATAAGTACGGTACATCTTCCTTGACTGAAAGAAGTCAAGCCTTGATATTTAAACGGTATCACAACATTGCCATCGTGGTCTATCATTCCCCACTTGCCGTCTTTCATTACAGCTGCTAGACCTTCACTATATTCCATAGCCCAGTCATATTTAAGAGGAATGACCAGTTTTGCATCTGTGTCTATAAAACCATATGTCTCACCGCGTCTCACCCAAGCCTTACCTTCGCTGAAATAATAAACCTGTGTGTAGGTGAGATTTATAGGAATGACTTTTTCTCCTTTTTTATTTATATATCCCCATTTGTCAAAATCCTTTTGCACAGCAGCCAGACCATCGTTAAAATTTGTAGCTTGTGTGTAGAGTGGGGGAATTACTTCTACTCCTATGGAGTCTATGTACCCAGATTTACTATCAAGAACCACGCGAGCCATACCGTCTTTAAATTCGTAAGCCGAATAATATTTGTATGGGGTAACTACACGTCCTATGTGGTCTATCGTTCCATAATAACCGTCTTTATCTACTATTGCTAGACCGTGTTTATAAGGAAAAGCTTTGTCATAAATGGCTGGTATGACTATCTCCCCCGTGCTTTTTAATTTATAACCTATGTAGTCTTCGTTGTTGGTGAAAAGTACAAATTCACTGTCGGGAAGAGACATCAGTTTTTTTTGTTTTTCTGTAAGAGGTGTTTCTGTGTTTTGAGCAAATGTTACACTAATAGATAGTAAAGATAGTAGAGCTGTGATAAATAATGTTTTTTTCATTGTGAAAGGTATGTTTTGTTTGCTGTGTGCAAATATAAACCATTTTATATACAAAATACTCACAATTGTTTTTTTTTCGCACAAAAAAAGAAAGGCGTGCCAAAGGCACGCCTTTTTATAATTAAAAAGTATATAGACTAGTAATTAACCAATTCTACTTTGGCTACGCTGTCTGTGATATACTGTTTTTTCTCCAGTTTGTCACGTACTTCCGAGAACGCTTTGAGAGTGTACTCGATGTCTTCTTTGGTGTGATAGCATGTAGGGATAAGACGTAGAAGTATGTTACCAGCAGGGATAACAGGAGGGATAACTATAGAGCAGAATATGCGGTAGTTTTCACGCATATCGGCTACAACGTGAGTAGCTTCCTCAAGAGTACCCTTCATATATACAGGAGTAACACATGAAGTAAGGTCGCCTATATCAAATCCACGTTCGCGAAGACCATTCTGCAACATGCGTACATTTTCCCATAGTTTTTCGCGGTATTCTGGGTGTTTACGCAACACTTCTAGACGTTTAAGACCACCCATAACGTTTACTAGCGGCATAGATTTGGCATATATCTGTGAACGCATGTTGTAACGTATGTGAGTGATGATAGCTTTGTCATTAGTAGCGATGAAACCACCAGTAGATGCCATAGTCTTGGCAAATGTAGCACAGTAAACGTCCACTTCGTCTTCACAGCCCTGTTCAACGTGTGTACCACCGCCATCATATCCTTGTGTTCCGAAACCGTGAGCATCGTCTATAAGCAAACGGAAGTTGTATTTCTTTTTAAGGTCTGCCAGCCCTTTAACTTTACCCTGCATACCACGCATACCAAATACACCTTCGGTGATAACCAGTACACCACCGCCGTGTTCTTCAGCTATTTTACAAGCGATAGCTATTTTCTTTTCGGCATCCTCTACGTCGTTGTGGCGGAATTTTTTCTTTTCGGCTGGGCTCATACGTATACCGTCAATGATAGAAGCGTGGCAGTCTGCGTCATAAACTACTACGTCGTGACGGTCTAGAAGACAGTCAATAGTTGACATTATACCTTGGTAACCATAGTTGATAAGGCAACCATATTTTTTATGTGAATATTCAGCCAATTCCTGTTCTAGCTGTTTGTGCCATTTGGTCTGACCAGACATCACACGAGCACCCATAGGGTATGCCATACCATATTTTGCAGCAGCTTCAGCATCTGCTTGGCGTACTTCTGGATGATTGGCTAGTCCTAGATAGTTGTTAAGCGACCAACACAATACTTCACGTCCCTGGAAATACATATGAGAACCTATCTCACCTTCTAGTTCTGGGAACATGTAATAACCTTCGGCTTTGTCGTGCCACATTTCTAGTGGGCCTGGTTTGCTTTTGATTTTGTCAAATAAATCTATCATAATGTTTCATTTATGGGGATACCCCCTGTTTATATTCTTATTTTGAAAATTCTATTTTGTCAAACTGTTTTTTAAACATGTTATCAAGCCATCTGTCTGGGATGATATGTATAGCTAGCCAGAACATCCAGCGTGATGGAGCTATGAGATAACGAGTATCTGGTTTCTTTTTGGTGTAGGCTTTAAGTACCAGCATACCTACCTTTTCGGCAGGAAGAGCATTATGTTCCATCTGTTCTACTCCTTTATCTATCTTTTGGAATAGGGTGGCATAATCTGTGTCCTGATATTTGTATTCTCCTGCTTTGGCTTTGTTTTTGTTCCATATCTCGGTAGCGATAGGGCCTGGTTCTATGATTATGACATCTATACCATAACGCATAAGTTCACGACGCATAGCATCAGATATGGCTTCTACAGCGTGTTTGGTGGCGGCATAAGGGCCTAGGTATGGACGTACAGCACGACCAGCACCAGAAGATATGTTTACGATTTTGGTCTTTACAGATTTATTGGCAGATGAAACTTTAAGCAGTGGGAAAAATGCTTGTGATACACGCAATAGTCCCAATGTGTTTACATCATAGATGTGTTTCATATAGTCTATAGAGACGTGCATAATAGCGTCTCCACCCGAAATACCACCATTGTTTACAAGGAGTTGGATACCTTGATGACCTACTATTTCAGATACACGGGCAGCTTCGGCTTTGATAGCATCATCATCGGTAAGGTCAAAATAAAGAGGTTCATAAGAATCTCCCAATTCCTCTTTAAGACGCAAGGCGTCCTCTTTCTTTCTCACACTGCCAAATACCTTATATCCAGCAGCTACAAATACTCTTGTAATGGCTAGTCCTATACCTGAACTTACACCTGTTATAACTACGTTTTTCATAACACAGAGTTTATTTATTTAATGCTTTCGGGATTGCGATGTGAAAGATATGTCTTTTTAAGTTCTTCCAGATGTAGGCGTACGGGTTCTGTAACGTCGTTGAGCCAGTCTTGTGTGTTCATCCATTCATCATCAAAAATCTTGGACATATAGCGTTCGCCGTGGTCTGGTAGTAGAACTACAGGTACAGCGTCTTTGGGAAGATGTGCTATTTCCTTGATAACAGCACATAGAGCAGAACCTGTGCTATATCCACACATTAAGCCTTCTATCTGTGGGAGTAGGCGAGCTGCCAATGCACTCTCATAGTCGTTTACCTTTACATAGCGGTCTATCACAGAAAAATCTGTAGCCGATGGTATCATGTTTTTGCCTACGCCTTCCATACGATATGGTTGGATTTCGGCGGGGTCTATGATTCCAGTCTCTTTATACTTTTTAAGTATGCTACCCACAGCATCTACACCTATTACCTCTATATTTGGGTTTTTCTCTTTAAGATAACGACCTATACCACTTACTGTACCTCCTGTTCCCGAACAAGCAAAAAAGTGTGTAACCTTACCTTCTGTCTGTTCCCATATCTCTGGGCCAGCTGTGAGGTAGTATGCTTCTGGGTTCATAGGGTTAAAGTATTGGTTGATGTAGATAGAACCCGGGTTTTCACGAGAAAGACGGGCCCCAGTAGAGTAGTATGATTCTGGGTGTTCTGGTGGTACACTAGCAGGGCATACGTGAACTTCGGCACCCAATGCACGCAATACTTGGAGTTTTTCTGGGGCACATTTGGAGTTTACAGCCAACACACAACGATAGCCTTTGATAGCACAGAGCATGGCTACGCTGTATCCTGTGTTCCCGCTGGTTGTCTCTACTATGGTAGCACCGGGTTTAAGACGACCTTCGCGTTCGGCGGTCTCTATCACGTGGCGTGCCACGCGGTCTTTCATAGAGTGACCGGGGTTATATGATTCTACTTTGGCAAATACTCTTACGGGTGAAGTGTGAAAAAACTTATCAAGAGCTATCATAGGAGTGTCGCCTATGGTCTGGACAAGTGTAGTAGGTTTTTCAAAACGATTCATAACTTATATATCTAAGTATGTGTATTATAATTAGTTAAATGGGAAAGGCGGTCTTTCCCAAAACAATCGCAATTTAGATAAATAAAATGGGATAGCCTAAAAATGTGCCGTTAATTTATGAAGATATGATAAAAATAATGCCCAAATCCAGTAAAACCATATAAATGAGTGAAATAAATAGGCAAAATGTAAAGATTTGTTAATGGATTTGTGAGAAATGGATAGCTTTTATACATTTGTGGATAACTTAATCTTAAAATGTTATAGATATGAAAAAGAGTTTTTTTATAGTGCTTATGGTGATGGTTTCTCTTCTATAGCTGCAAGCCAAAAACTATATATATGACTTGCGTAGTTTTTATGTCAATGATATGCCGCTATATCTCACCTCTCCAGACAAGGCAGCAGCAGCTCTAGGAGAGCCTCTTAAACGCGAAGGCTTTCTTAATGCTACCCCAGGAGTAGGGGTAGGGATTGGTGTAGGAGGTGTGTATCCTTGGGGAGGAGTGGCTGTACGCTATCCTATGTATCTCACACCACCACAACTGCTAGCGACAATGGTTTTCATTTATGACGATGCTACCATATATTTTGACCAAGACACGATGTTTGGCAGTGCGTTTATAACCAGCATGAGTATCTATTCGTCCAAATACACTCTTTACTACGGTAACAAAACCCTCCAAGTAGGGCAAGCATATGAAGCTCTCCGTGATGTATTCCCTGCCGAATATGAAAAGAATCTTAAAAAATTGGCAAAAAAAGAACTCTTTGATGTGAAGGTGAGAGTAACGGCAGGTGAAGGGGATTTGCGTCAGAAGGGATATATCACATTTGTGGTGGAGAAAGGGATGATAGTGGCCATAGGTGTGGTATTGAGATAGAAAGTAATCTATAAATTATAATACATAAAAAATGAAAAAATACTTGCTATGTTTATGTGCTGCGGCCCTCATGTGGAGCTGTGCACCAAAAGAAGAAAGTCCTATGCTCTATTGTGAAACAGATGACCTAGGCGTAGTCTATAAAATCAACCCTCAAGAAAAAGATGTGTATCTGGTCTTTACAGCACATTATAGTGCTGCCGATAGTGGACGATTTGAAAATTTTGATGGGGTAGTGCCAGTGCTTAATACCCTTAAGGAAAAAGGTGTAAAAGGCTCTTTCTTCCCTACCGGAGTATGTTTTATAGAAGAAAAATATCAACAGCCCATACGCCGTATCATAGACGAAGGACACTATCTTTCTTCACATTCCTATGGACACCTGCTATTCTGTGAATATGGAGATAAAGAAAAAAATCTGGTTACCGAAGACTCTATACGTGCAGACTTCAAACTAATGGAAGAACAACTAGAGCGTTTTGGTCTTAAAAAAGAGCAATATCGTTGGTTGATACCTCCTTATGAACATTATAACAAATTTGCAGTAGATGTGATGACAGACATGGGTTATAAATTGGTTAATCCTACACGAGGTATGCTTACTGGTATGGACTGGACTTCACCGGGAGCTTCCAACTACATCTCTACAGAAAAGATATTGGAAAACCTATGGAAGTATGAAGAGGAAAACACGTTCAATGGAGTAGTGCTTCTTATCCACGCTATGAACTATCCAGACCGTACAGACGAAGACCGTCCTTATAACCATCTAGGTGATATAATAGATACTCTTAAAGAAAAAGGTTATAACTTCAAGACTCTTCATGATGTAATAGCGATAGAAAAAAGCCCTAGAGGAATATAATAAATAATTTCTATAAGATATAGTGTGGGTACTACTCACAAAAATGGCTCGCCCTCGGGGCGAGCCATTTTTATTTCCCAGTTACTATTATATCTCCAGATATGATGTTTTGTGTATCAAAATCGGGATTTAGTTCTGTGAATTCTTCTAGAGAAAGCCCTACAGCAGCAAGTATTTTATCTAGTGTGTTTTCTGTGCGTTCTATGCGATGGTGATTTTTGTCATAGTCGCTGTAGTCTGCTGTGAGGCTTACTTTAAGTATAAGACCTTCGTAGGGGGAGATGCCTTTCAGTCCGCTATTTAAGTTTCTCATTTCCATTACCGTCATGTTAAACATACTAGCTACCGTACCATAGTTATCTCCTTTTTTAAGTGTATAGAACAGGACTTCTTTGCTTGTGGAACTGTTCTGAAATTCTTCTATGGAAGATGTTTTAAGAGTGTCTATTTCATATCTTATGGTAGGAGTGTTTTTCTCGTCTGATGATAAGATGTTTTCATCTTTAACGAGTTTTGGGGCGGGTTCTCTTTTTTCTACTGCTACTCCCAATACCTTAAAATCTGTACGGCGGTTATACTGACGTGCCTCCTTATCTAATTCCTCATCTTTTAATGATAGTATAAAATCCTCGCTTAAAACGGTTCCAGCCTTAAACGAACTCTCAAAGTATTCTGGAATGACAAATGGTTCTCTACGTCCCATACCTATGCTGTGAAGACGGTGAGGGGCTATACCTTTATTCAATAGATATTCTACACACGATGCTGCTCGCCTATGTGATAAATCATCGTTATACTCATCACTGCCGCGATGGTCTGTGTGAGCTCTCAATTCAATGACTATATCGGGGTTTTCTTCCAGCGTGGTGATGAGTTCATCCAGTGATTTTTTGCTCTCTGGTCTTAATGTCGCTTTATCAAAATCATATTCTATGCGGGGAAGAACTATGGGCGAACTCATAGGGTCCATTTCTGCTATGATATGGGTGGTGTGCAGGTATCCATCTGGGGTGAGGGTGTATTCGTCTGGGGATATGCCGTAGGTGCTGGCAGGAAATGATAAAACCAGATATTTCTCTCTGGAAAGGAGGATTTTGTATGTGTTATCTAGGCTAATGATAGCAGGCGAAGCGGTAAAATGTCCTTTGGCATCGCTGTAGAGGGTGTGTATGCTACCGTCGCTACCTTCTATCCTTACCTTTACATTATCCAATGCTCTGCCGGTGAGATTATCAACTATTTTTCCTTCTATGGCGTTGAGAAAAGGTATCCTACGGGCAATGTATATGTCATCCTTTCCACTGCCATTACTGCGGGAGGAGGAAAAATAAAGGTCTTTGTCATGGCTTTCTACCATCGCAAAATCATCTGATGAGGAGTTTATGGGACTGCCCATATTGACAGGAGGGGAGAACTTTCCATTTTTATATTCGCTGTAAAAAATGTCAAGAGCACCTATCCCTTTATGCCCGTCTGATGCAAAATATAATTTCCCATCACTGGATATGTATGGAAACATCTCATTGCCTGTGGTATTTATAGTGCTAATGCCTACTTTTTCGCTCCATCGTGTGGAGTCTATCTTATGGCACATGTAGATGTCTTTGTCTCCACGCTGTGTTTCGGCTGTGTAAAAGAGTATTTTCCCATCTCTGGAAATAGAAGGGTGTCCTAGGGCTTTTATGCTATCGTTTTTAATGATGATGTGAGCAGATGTCCATTTTCCATCTTTATCCCTAGTACTATAAGCTATCATGCAGGACATATCGTCTGTGTTATAAGGACATAGGGTGTAAAGCATGGTTTTTCCATCGTTATAGAATGAAGTTGCTCCTATGTGGTCGGTAAGGGGAATGTCTATCGTGATGCGTGTAGGCATACTCCATAGTATGCCATTTTTATCATTGTCATTAAGAGGGTAGGTTACATAAAGGTGTGAAGAACTTTCGCCTGTTATGCCGTCATCTGATGCTTTAAGGCTGCTATGTCTTGTAGATGTGAATACCATGTATTCTCTACCAGTAGAGTCTATGTAAAATGAAGGAGCATAATCCCTCTCTTGCGAATTTATTTCTGGAATAGGACTTACGGTGTATAGGGCAGGTTTTCCTTCTATTTCCAATGCTGTGTTTATGCCGTCTATAAATGTGTTTATAAAAAGGCTATCATTTCCTGTATAAAGATATTCTTTGGCAGCGTCTAGAGCCTCATCATACCTTCCTAGTGTCTTAAGTGTAATAGAGCGATGTAGCAAAGCATTTGCTCCATAGCCTTCCTCTATTGCTTTTTCATAGTGTTCTAGAGCCGTATTATAATCTCCGTTTTCATAGTATGAGCGTCCTAGTGCATAATTGAGAAAGGCTATGCGAGTGCTGTTCCTTTCCTCTTCTAGTGCTAGGTGCAATAGGGGTATTGCTCTTTGGTATGCGTGGGAGTGATATGTTTCTATGGCTGTGTTGTAGTCTGGTGTTTGCCCATAAGAGTAGATGGATAAAAAAACAAAAAAAACAGACAAAAAGATTTTCATACAGGAAAACATAAATGTTGAACCGTAATTTAATCTTTTTGTCTGAAAAAATAGGAGGATAGGCGGCTATTTTTCTACAATTCTATCAGTTTTTTTTCTTTCAGTTTTTTCTTCATGTACACAGTAGTAGCTGTTGTTATAAGCAATGTTATAATCGCAGCTATAATAAGTGATGTGTAGTAAGGCATTTTGAATCCTTCCTGAGAGAAAAACAGATACATACTTACTATAAATGTCATAAATACAGCAGGTATATATACTATGATATAGTTCTTTTTATTTATAAATAGATATACGGTAATAGTCCATAGACATATGGCAGCTAGTACTTGGTTGGCCCAAGAGAAATATCTCCACAGCACGTCAAATGGCATAAGTGTTATGCAGAACCCTACTATAAAAAGAGGCACACATATATAAAGACGACGACGTAGAGTCTTCTGTTCCATGTTAAAAATATCGGCTATCATGAGTCTTGCACTACGGAATGCTGTATCTCCACTAGTGATAGGAGCTACCACCACACCTAGTAGAGCCAGAACAGCACCTATTTTGCCTAGTGTAGAGTGTGTTATATCACTCACTACTACGGCAGCATTATTTCCGTTATCGGCCAAAAATACGCTCAGTTCGCTAGGACCTCCATAGAATGACATGCCTATTGCAGCCCATATAAGGGCTATTATGCCTTCGGCTACCATCGCACCAAAGAATACAGGACGGCCTTCCTTTTCATTGCGTATGCAACGTGCCATCATAGGAGATTGGGTGGAGTGGAAACCAGATACAGCACCACAGGCTATGGCTATAAATAATGTAGGTATGATGGGGAATACATCGGCATTATCCTTGTAGTTGTGAAGGTTCATTTCTGGAATGTCATATCCTCCAGTAAGGATAGCACATAAAACACCTAGTGCCATAAATATAAGAGCCGCACCAAATACAGGATATACACGTCCTATGATTTTGTCTATAGGCAGGATAGTTGCCAGAATATAATAAGCCAATATAATATACACCCATATTTCTTGCCCCATACCTGTAAGAGAGGCTATTATACCAGCAGGGCCTACCATAAATACAGCTCCTACCAGTGTTATAAGAAATATGGTAACTCCACGCATTATCTGTTTAATGGTGCTACCCATATATTTGCCGACTATCTCGGGGAAACTGGCTCCGCCTTCGCGTAGAGATATCATACCACTGGCATAGTCGTGTACTGCACCTATCAATATACAGCCTCCTGTTATCCATAGAAAAGCCACAGGACCATAAGTGGCTCCCATTATAGCACCAAATATAGGTCCCAATCCAGCTATATTGAGTAGTTCTATAAGAAAGGTTTTCCATTTGGGTAATGGGATAAAGTCCATACCATCGGCTTTGGTGGCAGAAGGTACTGGTCTAGATGCATCTACTGCAAATACCTTTTCAATGTATTTACCATAAATAAAGTATGAGCCTATAAGAAGTGTGAGGCATACTATAAATGTAATCATGTCGTTATGTTTTTATATCCTATTATTAAGGAGTGTTATGGTTATATGATGATTTATATTGGTTGTTTTTTAATCAATTCGCGGGCGTGAGATATAGCCGATTCTCCTACATCGCTGCCGCTTATCATCTGTGCTATTTCGGTTACACGCTCTGTTTCAGTAAGAGAACGCATACGGGTGTATGTAGAGCCATCACATAGTTCTTTATAGACCTTGAAGTGCAAGTCCCCACGTGATGCTATCTGTGGGAGGTGTGTGATTACTATCAGTTGCATGTTACGGCTCATATCCTGCATGAGTTGAGCCATCTTCATAGCCACCTCTCCCGAAATACCAGTGTCTATCTCGTCCAGAACCAACGTAGGAAGATGTGCTTTGCTGGCAAGAACACATTTGAGTGCCATCATCACGCGGGATAGTTCACCACCAGAAGCCGTTTTTTCTAATGCCGCCATTTGACTTCCAGCATTGGCACAGAAGGTAAAATTTACAGTGTCCCCGCCATCGGCATTAAAAGAATCGCTGTGGATTACCTGTACTTCCAGTCTGGCACTACCCATACCCAGAATATGTATGATGTCCTCTATCTCCTTGCCTAGGAGAGCAGCACCTTTTGCACGGGAGTGATATAGATTTTCACTACTTTCTTTAAGTGATGATAGGCTCTCTTCCATTATCTTGCGAGCTTCCTTTATCTCACTATCCATATCTATGAGCATTGCTACGTCATCGTCTAGACGTTTTTTTATCTCTAGCAGTTCCTCTATACTCGATACCGAATGTTTGCGGTATAGGTTATGTATGAGGGATAGACGCTCTTCTGCACGTGATAAAGCCGATGGGTCTTCATCTATATCATCTATGATGGAGTTTATATCACCAGCTATGTCTTTGAGCTCTATGTATATGTTCTCCATACGAGAATCTATGGCAGATTCTGATGGTAGAAATCTATTGATGCTGGATAGTTCGTTTTTAAGTTTACGGACGTTTTCTATAACACCAGTTTTTTCACTATTAAATAATAGGTGTGATTCCCATAGGGCTTCTTTTATCTTTTGGGCATTGGAAAGGCGTTCTATAAGCTCTTCGGTCGATTCTTCTTCTCCTATGGACAGGGCGGCAGCATTGAGTTCTTCTAGCAGAAAACGGTTGAATTCGTCTTCTCTTGAAAGGCTTTTTTCTTTTTCTATAAGGGTGTTGTATCTCTCTAATGCCATTTTATATTGAGATAGACACACGCGATATTTATCTATGAGAGCCTCGTTCCCACAGTACGAATCCAGAACTGCAGTGCGGTATTGGTGGTGAGAGAGAGATAGATTCTGATGTTGAGAGTGAATGTCTATAAGATGTCCTGCAAGAGATGAAAGAGTGTCAAGCAGTACAGGGGTGTCGTTTATAAATGCACGAGATTTGCCGTTAGGGGCTATCTCTCGGCGAATGATAGTGGGGTTTTCATAGTCTAGGTCGTTTTCCTCGTAGAAATCTTTAAGGTTATAGTTTTCTATGTCTATAGTTGCTTCTATGACACACTTGCGACCTTCGTTTCTCAATACCGATGTATCTGCACGCTCTCCCATTACCAGTGATAAAGCTCCTAGTATGATAGATTTACCAGCTCCTGTCTCACCTGTGATGATGTTCATAGACGAGGACGGAGTGAGTGTAAGGTTGTCTATAAGGGCATAATCAGCTACATATAGTTTTTTAATCATTGGTAGTGGGGTGTTATTTTTCAGCTACAAAAGTAATCTTTATCTATGGAAAAATCTAACGAATAAATGAAAATAATGATATGTCAATCCCAAATAACCTGATGTCTATGGAAACAAAAAATGGCACCCGCAGGGTGCCATTTTTTTCAAAGCATAAAGGATTATTTTTCTTCTTTTATAGCAGCATTATATATAGCATTGGTAAGGGTTTTAAGGAAACTCTTACCTTTCACAGAGGTATAGCCATTGGTCATGGCAACTATTCCCCAACCATCAGCAGGGCTCCATATCATTATGCTGTTAAGACCATATGCTCCGCCTGTATGACCTACAGGGTAATTGCCGGGAGTATTGTATTTTTCATCGTCTATATAATCTACAAACTCTTTAAGGCATAGTCCATACTGGTCTTCTCCTTTGTTTTTAATCATCCATACAGGTGTCTGCATGGCTTTGGCATTTTCTTGAGATATAAGACGAATGCCGTTATATTCTCCATAATTCATATGCATCATCATATAAACAGCTAGGTCGTGAGCAGATATCTTAACACCACCCGTAGGAGAGAATTTAGGAGCAGAATATCCCATTACATAGTCATCTAGGTTGGCGGCTTTGTATGCACCTTTGGATTCTACATATTGGCTGTCTATACGGTTATATATAAGTGCAAAACGGTTGGCATCTAGAGAGTCTATATTGTGTCCGCCATATAGACCTAGTTTGTTGATAACGCTGTCTTTTACATAGTTGTCAAATCTTATACCAGATACTTTTTCAAGTATTGTTCCTGCTAGGTTAAGCCCCATATTTGAATAGCAGTAGCCCTCACCGGGAGCGTATTTGAAGTAAGACTCCTGACAGTCGCCATATACAGCAGGGTTGAGGTGGTCTAGGGTGAAGTAGTCTTCTTTATCTCTTATGCTGGCAGTGTGAGAGAGAACCATTCGTAGTGTGATGGGGGTATCTGGGTGGTGAGGGTTTCTTATCTTGAATCCTATAAGGTCGCTCACGTCATCATCTAGAGATATGATACCTTTTTCTACTAGTTGTAAAAGAGATGTAGCTGTAAATGATTTTGAGATGGAAGCTATTCTCATTATATCGTCATTTGAAAGAGGGATTTTATTTTCCCAATCTTTATAGCCGAAAGACTCGTTATATACTATTTGACCATCTTTAACTACGGCAGCCGATATACCTACTGCTTGGAATTCGTTAAGGACGTTGTTTATGGCTTCGCTAGTTTTTTCCTCCATACTAGGAGCACAACTAGAAATAAATAGCATTGCCAATGCTGCTATTGATAGTAAAAATTTATTGATACGCATGATAAATAATAGTTTGTTTATAATTTTCTCCAAAATTATGTATTTCCATACACATATAAAACATTTTTCTCCACATTTTATTTATATGGTATGTGTGTGGGATAATGTATAGATAAAAAAGAATAGATGTAATTATTGCCTATGGAGGGATTATTGCCTACATTTGGAGGGAAAAAATAATATAGATATGATACATTTTGATTCTGATTATATGGCTGGGGCTCACCCACGCGTTATGGAGCGTCTTTTAAGAACCAATATGGAAGAAAGCGTAGGCTATGGTAGCGATGAATATACGCGTAATGCTGCCCAAAAGATACGTCGTGAATGTTCTATGGAGGATGCCGATGTGTATTTTCTGGTGGGAGGTACACAGACCAACGCTACGGTGATAGATGCTCTGCTTCGTCGTCACGAAGGTGTATTGGCGGCAGAAAGTGGACATATAAATGTTCACGAAGCAGGAGCAGTGGAGGCAACAGGGCATAAAGTGCTTACCCTTCCTCAATATGAAGGAAAAGTGAAGGCAAGTGATGTAGATGCATACATAAAGGAATTTTATGCCGATGAGACTTATGAACACATGGTAGCTCCCGGTATGCTTTACATCTCTCAACCTACAGAATATGGTACGGTGTATTCTATGGATGAACTTACAGAATTAAGCGAAGTGTGTCATAGTGCAGGGATTCCTCTCTATATGGATGGAGCACGTCTTTCCTATGCACTATCTAGTGAGGGATGTGATTTCACTCTAGCCGATATAGCACGTCTGTGTGATGTGTTTTACATAGGTGGAACCAAGGCTGGTGCTATGATGGGGGAAGCTGTAGTTGCTCGTAAGGGGGTGCTTAAAAATTTCTTCCCTCTGGTAAAACAGCATGGTGCATTGCTCGCCAAAGGGCGTCTTTTAGGTGTGCAGTTTGATGAATTGTTTACAGATGACCTATACATGGAGATAGGACGCTATGCTGTAAGACTAGCTATGAAGATAAAAAAAGCGTTTTTAGAAAGAGGGTATGAAGCAGTTGTGGATTCCCCCACCAACCAACAATTCTTCCGCCTACCAAACGAAATTATGGATAGTCTTAAAAACCATGCTACGTTTGAACTATGGGGAACAAGAGGTGAAACACATACCGTAGTGCGTTTTGTAACCAGTTGGTCAACTAGAGAAAAGGACGTAGATACACTCATAGAATTGATAAAATAAAAAAGTATATATATGAAAACTAGATTTACATTTATTCTTATGATGGTAGCTGTGATGGCATTTGCACAGCAGATACACAATGTCATTACAGTCAAAGACCCTTCTACAATTCCTCTCCCCAATGAGGAAAAAGGCGAGATATTAAACGGAGTAATTAAAAATTCGGCTATTTATCCCGGTACTACACGTTCCTTCCAAGTTCTAGTTCCCAAATCTTATGACGCTAGTAGTCCTGCTTGTCTGGTGCTGGGACTGGATGGAAATCTATTTGGAGCTATAACGGTTATAGATAATCTGGTAAAGACAAAAGAGATGCCTATGACCATAGGTGTATTTCTTAATCCGGGTGTATGCTATGATGATAATGGCAAGGTAGTGCGTTATAACCGTAGCAATGAGTTTGACCGTACCGATGATAGACTCGCCCGTTTTATAGAAAACGAAGTGCTGCCAGAAGTAGAAAAAATGAAAACATCGGCTGGACTTCCTATCCTTATCTCAAAAGATGCCAATGATAGAGCCATCACAGGGGCTAGTAGTAGTGGTATAGCAGCATTTACCGTAGCGTGGGAACGTCCAGATATGTTCTCTCGTGTGTATAGTTCGGTGGGGACATTTGTGGCGATGAGAGGAGGAAATGAGTATTCTGCCATAGTGAGAAAGACAGAACCAAAGCCCATTAGAATTTTCCTCCAAGACGGGGTTAATGACACTTGGAACCATATATTTGGAGATTGGTGGGAATATAACCAACTTATGAGTTCGGCACTTAACTATGCAGGTTATGAGTTCGATTACAAATGGGATAGAGGAGGACATAGCATATATTACGGCACGCGTATATACCCAGATGTGATGCGTTGGCTGTGGAGAGGTTATCCTGCACAGGTGCGTGTAGGCGAATCTATGAATGGTATGCTCAAATCCCTTATAAAGAAAGGTGAGGATTGGAACGAAATATGTAGTGTAGAGAGTGATGCAAGATTGTATGCTGTGAATGATGGAACTGTGATACTCTCCCAAGGTTCAGAAATAAAAAAAATAGATACTACAGGAGTTATTCTCTCTAGAGAAAAATTGCAGAAAAACCGTAAGGTCATAGGAGTAGGATTAGATAAAAAAATCATCACTGGTGATGCCTCTGGGGTATATATTTCATCTCGCAAAGTGGCAAATGTAAAAGATGCTCATACAGCACATCAGTTAAGTGATGGTAAAATATATATATCTACTGCCAGTGGAGATATGTATATGGTGGACAGTGCTGGAAAACAACACAAGATGGCTACTCTTTCTACATCTGATGCGGCGTTTGCTATATCGCCTTCCAATCGCCTGATGGTGGCAGGAGAAAAAAATTCAGACTGGCTCATAAGCTATGTCATTAAAGATGACGGCACGATAGGTCACGGTCAAGAGTTTTATTGGCTGCACAATGTGGATAATCATTCGCTATCGAGCTATGGTAACATAGCCTATGACACGCTGGGTAATGTCTATGCTGCCACTCCTATAGGCATACAGGTATGTGACCATAACGGACGTGTGAGAGCTATTCTTCCACTCCCAGGGCGTAGTGTGAGCAGTATAGCATTTGCTGGGAAATATATCTATGCCATAAGCGGTGGTAAACTTTATGTGCGAGAGGTGCTGCTGGAGGGGTATAACGCTCCACAGGAAAAGATAAATGTCAAGTCCCAGGGAGCAGGATAAAAGATATACTGATTCTCAATATTAAAAAAATACTTAATCCCAAAAATGTCGGCCGCCCAGCGGCCGACATTTTTTTGAGGGCGTAAATATGAATAGCTTATAGATTTTGCTATATGTGTGGTAGGTAGGAATGGCATAAAAAGGCAGTCTTCGTCTCAAAACTGCATAAAAAAACCTGCTAGGTTTCTAGCAGGTTTTTGTGAGCCGGTGGAGAGATTCGAACTCACGACCCCGAGATTACAAATCACGTGCTCTGGCCAACTGAGCTACACCGGCGTGTCATTCTCACGGGTGCAAATGTACGACATTTTTTCATTTCTGCAAGCATGAGAATGATTTTTTTTCAAAAATTATTGATTATTTTTTTCTATGTAGTCCAAAACTTTGGTAATCAGATGCAAACGGTCGCGTCCATAGACATTGTGCTCATGCCCCGGGTATATCATATAGTCCACTTGGCGGCCTTCTGTGATGGCTGCACGTACCAATTCCTGAGAGTGTTGCCATACTACTACAGGGTCATATGTGCCATGTATGAGTAGTAGTGGATTTTTCAGGTTCTTTATTTTACCCAGCAATGACGCATTTTTAAAGCCATCGGGGTTGTCCTGTGGTGTATCCATATAGCGTTCGGTGTACATCACTTCATACCATTTCCAGTCCACTACGGGGCCTCCTGCTACCGCTACGCTGAATACATCTGGGTGGGTGAGCATAAGAGAAGTGGACATAAATCCTCCATAGCTCCAGCCATATACCGCTATACGGTCTGGATAGATGAATGATTGGTTTTTGAGGAAGTCTATACCTATCATCTGGTCTTGAACTTCCAGCGTACCACACTGACGATGTATAGCACTCTCCCAATCAAATCCACGGGCAGGTGTGCCACGTCCATCTATTGTAAAGATGACATATCCGCGTTCGGCCATATGGTGCATCCATAGGTCTGCTCCTCCGCGGAAGACGTTGCGTACCATCTGCAAGTGGGGGCCTCCATATACATATAGCAGTACAGGATAACGACGTGTAGGGTCAAAATCTGATGGGAGAACCATGCGTGTGTTGTATTCACGTCCATCTTTTATGATACGTCCTAGTTTTACCTGTCCTACTATGTGGTTCTGCATAGGGTTTGCAGCGGTAAATGTAGTGCGGATGTCTTTACCCATATTGCGTCCGTCTTTGGATAGTTGGGTGAGGATTACCTTAAATGGAGTATTGAGGTCTGTGAAAGTACATACCATATAACGTCCCATAGGGTCTAGATACCCATTCCAAGTGCCTTTCTCTCCATGTACAAACCCTACTTTACCTGTTTTAAGGTCGGTGAATTTTATACATCTATCCATGCCTGCATCGGCAGTGGTTACATAGTAAAACATATCCCCACATAGACCTATGACGCGTTCTACTTGTACTACGCCATCGGTAGCACGACCTATGAGTTTTCCATCGGTAGTGTAGCGGTAGTAGTGTACGTTGCCATCGCGTTCGCTACGCCAGAAAAATTCTCCTGGACGTGAGGGGAAGAAAATAGCTGCTTCTTCTGGCTCTACCCAACGATTGCTCTCTTCCTTAAATAGAGTCTTTACAAATGCACCACTCGTAGCATCAAATTTGTTGAAACTCATGTGTTTCTGGTCGCGAGTAAGTTCGGCTATGTATATGAATTTTTCACTAGGGTCCCAAGTGATGGCTGTGAGATAGTCTTCACTGCTGCCTTGTTTTTTTACTTCTATGGTCTTGCCAGTAGCGATGTCATAGATATGCAGTGTTACGTTTTCTGATGTTTCTCCCGCCATAGGGTATGCTATGGATTCTACTGTAGCTATACGAGTGGTGGTGTTGACTATCGGGTAGCGAGCCACTCGGCTTTCGTCCTTGCGATAATATGCTATTTTACCTCCCGAATGTGATAAAAATATACCTCCCGCTATGCCAAATTCGTTGCGGTGAACGCTTTGACCGTTGATGATACCGCCTTTTATATCGCCGTCGGTAGTGATACGAGTGGTCTTGTCGCCTTTTTTGTAATATACATCACCTCCCATGCTGTATGCTATCATATCACGAGTGGAAGAGATAGTCATATAGTCTGCTCTTACGTCCCAATCTATGAGTTTTTTGCCGCTCTTACTAGATATGGTGTAAAGGTAAATGGCACGCCCTGTGTTTATATATAGAGCATCACTACTAGCCCAAGAAAATGATTGTGGTACGCGGCTTATGTTTATGCCAAATGCTTTTTCAAGGTCTTGTGGGTATATAACAGTCTTACTACCCGATGTGGTCTCTATGACTATCTTTTGTGAGGCGGTGTCATAGTATGCCCAACGTCCGCCAGCAGGTGACCATTGGATAGAGTTCTGGCTATCGGGACGGAATTTGCCAGACTGCAACAGAGCTTCTTCTAGCGTTATACGTGTCTTCTGTGCATATCCATTTCCCAGTGCCATACATAGGATAAGGATAATAACTAATGTTCTTTTCATATTTATATGGTATTATTTATTACAATTCGTTTTCATTTTCATCACCTTTCTGTCCCATGAGCATGAGGTAAGACTTGATGATAGGGTCTATCTTTCCCGCTAGTACGCCTTCGGTATCTGATGTTTCATATCCACTTCGTAGGTCTTTGACTAGTTTATATGGGTGAAGGACATAGTTGCGTATCTGACTTCCCCATTCTATTTTCATCTTGCCTGCTTCTATCTCGCTGCGTTTGGCTTGACGTTTTTCAAGTTCTATCTTGTAGAGTTGACTGCGGAGCAGTTGCATGGCTTTTGCTTTGTTTTCAAGCTGTGAACGTGTTTCTGTGTTTTCTATCACTATGCCCGATGGTGCGTGATGAAGACGTACACCTGTTTCCACTTTGTTTACGTTCTGTCCTCCAGCACCGCTACTGCGGAATGTGTCCCAAGTGATATCGGCAGGGTTGATGTTTATCTCTATGGTGTCGTCCACTAGAGGAAATACATATACCGATGCAAACGAAGTATGACGACGTGCCGCTGCATCAAATGGTGATATGCGTACCAGACGATGGACTCCGTTTTCGCCCTTGAGATATCCAAAAGCGTATGGTGCGTCTATTTCCAGTGTTACGGTCTTAACGCCTGCCACATCCCCTTCCTGATAGTTGAGTTCTCTTACTTTGGCACCAAAACTATCTGACCACATGAGGTACATACGCATGAGCATAGATGCCCAGTCGTTACTTTCTGTCCCACCAGCTCCTGCCGTTATCTGTAGTACAGCACTCATAGCGTCCTCCTCTCCCGATAACATATTGCGGAATTCCAGTTCTTCCAGTAGTGTAAG
Organism: Flavobacteriales bacterium; assembly: GCA_017620815.1. GTDB lineage: Bacteria > Bacteroidota > Bacteroidia > Flavobacteriales > UBA1820 > Merdimorpha. The sequence goes on along the minus strand of JAGAUI010000024.1, from coordinate 9,243 downwards.
GGTAGAAGTGAATTGGCTTTCTAGTTCTTCTTCGCTGGCTTCTTCATTGCGGTAGAAATCATACATCACTTCTAGGTCATCGTATGATGTTTTGACTGCATTATAATCCTCTACCCAACGTTTTTTGGAGTTGAGGGCTCGCATATGGATTTCGGCCTTTTTGGCATCGTTCCAAAACTGTGGGTCATGGGTTTTTTCTTCCTCGCTTATTATCTGTATTTTTTTCTTCTCTATCTCTAGGTATCCTTCTAGGAGTGATACACGGCGAGAGATGTCTTTTATCTGTTCTATTGTAACCATTGTTATGTTTTATGTGTAGAGGGTATAAATAATGACACCTCTGCCATTAGATATATTCTAGGGCAGAGGCGTGTGTGTGTTTATGCTGTTCACAGGAAACTCTCTATGGCTAGGTCATATCCTTTAAGACCAAAACCGCATATACATCCACGACAGGCTGGTGCTATCATGGAATGACGGCGGAATTCTTCGCGGGCATAGACATTGGATATATGGAGCTCCACAACTGGTGTTGTAATGCTTTTTATAGCATCGTGGATAGCTAGAGATGTGTGTGTATATGCTCCGGCATTGAGTATGATGCCGTCATATGAAAAGCCTACGCTATGCAAACGGTCTATGATATGACCTTCGTGGTTGCTCTGGAGGTATTCCAGCTGCACATCTGGGTAGCGGAGTTCTAGTTCTAGAAAATATTCGTTAAAACTCTTGTTGCCATATATTTCTGGTTCGCGACGTCCTAGCAGATTGAGATTGGGGCCATTGATGATGAGTATCTTCTTCATATTGATATGTCATTAAATAGTGCTGTAAAAGTACGACAATAGTATCAAATATCTCATATTTGTTCCTGTTTTTTATGCAGAAAATGAAAATCTATATGTAATTTTACATCATTAAAATATAAACTATATGTGGGATAACTATATCAAGGATTTCTCCTATTACATACACGTTGAAAAAGCATTGAGCCGTAATACCGCTATCTCTTATGTGATGGACGTGGAAAAATTGGCTGGATATGTAGAGGAAAAAGAGTGGAACAAACGTCCTTGGGAGTTGACGCATGATGATTTGGCTACATTTGTGGGACAGTGTAGTAAAAAGGGAGGACTTTCTCCGCGTTCGCTATCGCGTATGGTAAGTGCTATCAAGGCTTTTTATCGTTATCTCAATGTGGAAGATTATACCGACCTCAATCCCGCACAACTACTTGAAGCACCTCGTCTTCCTAGACATCTACCCGAGGTACTTACCATAGAGGAAGTAGATGCTCTTATAGCTGCTGTGCCGCTAGGTAGTGATGAAGGCGAGAGAAATAGAGTGATACTGGAGGTGTTGTATGGCTGTGGATTGCGAGTGTCTGAACTTACAACGATGAAGATGTCTGATATGTTTCTTCCAGATGGCTTCATAAGGGTAAGAGGTAAAGGAGATAAAGAACGTTTTGTTCCTATCAATGATAGAGCTGCAAAACTCATGGAAATGTACATAAACGAAGTGCGTCCACATGTCCCAGTAAAGAAAGCATATAGTGATACTATATTTCTGTCCCGCCGTGGGACTTCGCTTACTCGTGCTATGATATTTACCATCATCCGTAGAGCAGGGGAGGCAGCAGGGATAAAAAAGGTGATAAGCCCACATACTTTGAGGCATAGTTTTGCTACTCATCTCTTGCAAGGTGGTGCCGATATTTCAGATATTCAACTCATGCTAGGACATAGCTCTATATCTACCACCGAGATTTATACTCATATAGATATGAGACGTCTGGTAGAGGTTATGGAGAGTTATCATCCGCTCAATAAAAAATGATGTCAATGACCTCGTCAATAAAAAGCGGCACCCGCAGGGTGCCGCTTTTTATTGACGAGGATGAGCAGCGATGTGTTACATCCAACCCATGCCATTTATAAATAGTATGGCTATACCTAGTGGTACTACATATTTGAGGACAAAGGCAAATACCTTAAAGAATGATTTTTTAAGCTCTCCCGATGACATCATCTCATCTTTGAGGTCTTTTTTATCCATCCACCAACCTACAAATACAGATATAAGAATACCACCTATAGGCATCATAATCTTGGTGGTGATGTAGTCTGAAAAATCAAAGAAAGACATTCCAAATACTTTGGCTTCTTCCCATTCTCCTAGAGATAGGCTGGCTATTACCCCTAGACCTAGACAGAATAATGTTACTATCCATGCGGCTTTTTTACGGCTTATCTTGAATTCTTCTTTAAGGTATGCTGTTACGACCTCGTGAAGGGATATTGTCGAAGTAAGAGCAGCAACAGAAAGCAGTAGATAGAACATTACAGAAAATACCCAAGACAGGATAGGCATAGAGCCAAAAGCCTGTTGGAACACGTTTGGTAGGGTAACAAATATAAGCGAAGGTCCTGTGTCTGGTTGTATGTTCACGCTAAATGCTGCAGGGAAGATTATAAGTCCAGCGAGTATTGCAACTAGTGTATCCAGACTCACTACCGATAGAGCTGTGCGGGCTAAATTTACATCGCGTTTGAAATAGGAGGAATATGTACATAGACATCCCATACCTATACTTAGTGAGAAAAACGCTTGTCCCATAGCACTCATAAGCACACTTCCATCTACTTTGCTGAAATCTGGTTTTAGTAGAAATTCTAAACCTTTGCTAGCTCCCGGAAGTGATATGCTACAACCTACCAGTACAAGCATTATAACCAGTAACATAGGCATCATAATCTTGGAGTATCTTTCTATGCCTTTTTCCACGCCGCTTACAACTATATAGTGAGTCATGAACATAAATATAGCTAGCCAAAGTAGAGGGCGGAACGAATGGGAAGAAAATTCCACAAACGAAGATTGGAAATCGGCAGGGGATTTGCCAGCAAAACCACCTATGGCTGCCTGCATAATGTATTCCAACGTCCAACCTGCTACCACTGTGTAGTATCCTAGTATGATAATACCTGTAAGCACTCCCAACATTCCTACCATATACCATGGTGTGCCAGGTGCAAGGACGCGGAAGGCTCCCGAAGTATTGACTTTACCGCGGCGACCTATCACAAATTCAGATATCACAATAGGCATTCCTATGAATAGGACACACGCCAGATATATAAGTATAAAAGCAGCACCTCCATTCTCTCCTGTCTCATAAGGGAAACGCCATATGTTGCCTAAACCTACAGCCGAACCAGCCGAGGCCATGATTATACCTATCTTGGTTGTGAATTGACCTCTTTTTGTATTGGTAGTTTGCATATATATATTTATAATTATGTAATTATAGAATAAATAATCAAATTTCCAAAAAAAGTAATACTATTTGCCGATATATATTGTCATTTTTTAAACAAAATAAATGTGTTTAACTATATTTTTTCATAATTGAGTAAATAGTGTATATGACGTGAAAAATTTTGTAAATTTGTAGAGTGGTAATGCAAAAACCTGATAGCTATGTCTATTTTTTCAGAAAACATAAAGGTGTTACGCAAGGTTAAAGGTCTCTCTCAAGATGCTTTGGCTGGTATTTTGGGCGTAAAACGTACCACGTTGAGTAACTATGAAAATGCTCTATCATCGCCATCGTTGGAAGCGATAGGAGACATAGCCGATGCTTTCCATGTAGATATTGACACGCTATTGCGTTGTGATTTGTCCCAAAAAAGTGCAGAAGAAATAGAAAGTATCACATCGGGTGAGTGTGATACTCATGGTCGTAATTTAAGGGTGATAGTGACAACCGTCTCCCCTTCCAATGAAGAAAATGTAGAAATAGTCCCCGTTAAGGCTCGTGCTGGTTATACTGCGGGATATGCCGACCCTGAATATATATCTTCGCTGCCACATATATCGTTGCCGTTTCTTTCATCTCAACGCAAATACCGTGCTTTCCCTATAACGGGAGATAGTATGCCTCCAGTGCCTTCGGGGAGTTATGTGGTGGGAGAGTATGTAGTGGATTGGCATGGGGTAAAAGATGGCGAATATGCCATAGTCGTTACTAAGGACGAAGGTATAGTATTTAAACGTGTCTATATGGATTTTGAACGAGGGGTGGTGCAGTTGGTATCTACTTCGCCTCTTTATGAACCTTATGTGGTGTCTATGGAGGATATTCTGGAAATATGGACATTCTCATGTTATATATCTAGGGAGATAACGTCATCTGTATCTGGTATGGAACAGATGTGTGAAATGCTCTCCCGTATGCAAAAAGACATTTCCTTTCTCAAAACTAGATGATTCTCTTCTAGTATAAAAGGCTCGCACCACGTGCGAGCCTTCTTTTTTTTGAGGGGGGGGGGAGGGGTAAATAAATAAAAAAAAGTGGAGATATTTGTAACCTAATATACTTTTTCTGCGTCTAATGTAGTGAAAAGAAAATTTAATCCCTTAAAAGCAAATGTTACAAACTAGAAGCCCACGCACATTTGAATCTCTCATAGGAGATACAACCGACTACATATCACAGGTATGGAAACATTTTATCCCTACTATGTTAAGGGTAAACGTCATATACATACTATCGGCATGTATTATGGTGTATATCCTCTATACCCACAAAACATATTACTATAATAACCTAATGGAAGATATAGACGCTTTATCTACATTTTCCATAAGTTCTATTGCTGGGCTATATGATAATATCCCACTGGGTAATATGTCGGCAGTAAAGATAGCTATGATATCACTTCTAGGAATCGTTCTGCTGGTCACAGGTGTAATTTTCCTGCTCTTCACACCTGTATATATGATACTTCACAATAGATATTCTCGCGTCCCTACATATGATGAGGTTATATCATATATGTCTTCGCATATAGGACGAATAGTGGCTTACTGCCTATGGACAGTTCTTCTTTATGTGCCAGTTATAATACTATCTATCATAGTTGCAATACCATTATGTATTATCATTATAGGTATTCCAGTTGTGGTGATATATGTTATAGTACTGAAGATGATATTGAGTATGAGTTTATATGTATATATGGATGATGATAGTATAGACTACTTTAATGCAATATCTCTGTCTTGGGAAAAGATAAAAGAAAAGTTTTGGATTAACGTAGCCTCATGTGTGGTGATAGGCATTATCTCCAGCATAGCCATAAAAGGAGTTGAAATGACAGCAAAGATTATAAATAATATAAATGTGGTAGCTATAGATGCCTATGATGCGGTGGCGTATGTATTTGTATATTCTGTGATGTATCTTATAATTTCTATTTTATATGACGTTATGATAGGAATAATGTATTTTTCTAGTGGAGATAGTAAAAATGAACTACATTTGAATAATATACCCCGCAATTTTGAGGTGTAAAATATAAAAAATAGATAAAATTTTGGTTGTACCCCCTAAAAAATAGGGGGTATATTTGTTTTTTATGTAATTTTATTATGATATTTGCAGGGTTGAAAAGATATTAAGTAATAAATATAAGAAAAACAAAATGTCTGTATTCAGAGTAGAAGCTATCAAAGAGTGCATGCAACACTCTCCTGTAGAACCCATCATAGAGTCTTCGCGTCTTTCAGACCTATTTGGAAAAGATGTGTTTCATGAGGAGGCTATGCGTCAATATCTCTCCAAGGACGCATTCCGTGCTGTTATGAACGCCATAGAAAAAGGTTCCAAGATAAATCGTGAAAATGCCCAACAAGTAGCCACAGGAATGAAACAGTGGGCTATGGAACATGGTGCTACTCACTATACACACTGGTTCCAACCTCTTACCGGTACTTCGGCAGAAAAACACGATGCTTTTTTTGAGCCTGTGGATGCTTGTCATGCTATGGAGCGTTTTGATGGGGCACAGCTCATACAGCAAGAGCCAGACGCCTCGTCTTTCCCCAATGGAGGATTGCGTAATACGTTTGAGGCGAGAGGATATACTGCATGGGACCCTACATCACCAGCGTTTGTGGTGGGGACTACACTATGTATCCCTACGGTATTTGTGTCATATACAGGAGAAGCTCTGGATAACAAGACTCCGCTATTGAGAAGTATAACGGCAGTAGATACTGCTGCTACTGCTGTATGTCAATATTTTGATAAAAACGTAACCAAAGTAGTAGCTACACTGGGTGCCGAACAAGAGTATTTTCTGGTGGATACATCTCTTTATACTGCACGTCCAGACTTGGTTCTTACGGGACGTACACTCTTTGGACAGCCTCCTGCCAAAGGTCAGCAGATGGAGGACCATTATTTCGGTGCTATACCACAGCGTGTACTGGAGTTCTTGCGTGACCTAGAACAGGACTGCATGCGTCTGGGTATCCCTATCAAGACCCGCCACAACGAAGCTGCTCTTAATCAGTTTGAGATAGCACCTATATATGAAGAGGCCAATATAGCTGTTGACCATAATATGTTGCTTATGGAACTGATGGAGAAGGTATCGGCACGTCATCACTTCAGAGTTTTATTCCATGAAAAACCATTTAAGGGTGTAAATGGTAGCGGAAAACATAACAACTGGGCTTTGGCTACCAATACCGGAATAAATCTGTTCTCTCCAGGTAAAACACCAAAAAGCAATCTCCAGTTCCTCACATTCTTTGTGTGTGCTATCAAGGCTGTACATGACCATGCCGACCTTTTGAGGGCTTGTATTGCCACCGCTTCCAACGACCATCGTCTAGGTGCTGCCGAAGCTCCTCCAGCCATAATGTCTATATTTATAGGTTCGCAACTTACCAGTGTGCTTTCAGAATTGGAACAGGTTTCAGATGGCCGTCTATCTCCAGAAGAAAAAACCGAACTCAAACTCAATGTAGTGGGTAAGATACCCGAGATTCTTCTGGATAATACAGACCGTAACCGCACATCACCATTTGCATTTACGGGTAACAAATTTGAGTTCCGTGCACCGGGTTCGTCCATAAACTGTGCGGGGCCAGTAACGGTTCTCAATACCATCATGGCTGCCCAACTCACAGAATTCAAAAGCCAAGTAGATGCTATGATAGAGCGAGGTATAAAGAAAGACGATGCTATATTTAATGTATTGAGAGATTATATCAAGGCTTCGGGTAAGATACTTTTTGAAGGAGATGGATATTCAGATGATTGGGTAGAGGAAGCAACAAGGCGTGGACTATCCAACCGCAAGACCACTCCCGAAGCACTCGAAGCATTTGTAGATAAAAAAGTAGTGGAACTATACCACCGAATGGGGGTGATGGACCGCTATGAAGTTGAGGCAAGGTATGAAATAGAGATGGAAAAATATCTCAAAACCATACAGATAGAGGCTCGTGTGATGGGGGATATAGCTCGTAATCATATCATTCCTGTGGTCATTTCATATCAGAACCGTTTGCTGGAGAATGTAAGAGGTATGCGTGAGATATTTGGAGATGACTATATGACATATGCACATTCACAGGTAGAACTTATCAAGAAACTATCTGAACATCTTGTAGTGGTCAAAGCATTGGTGGATGATATAATAGATGAACGTCGCCGTATAAATCGTTTGCCAGACGTAAGAGAACGTGCTTATGAGTATGCCAAGAACGTAAAAGAAAAGTATTTTGACGTATTGCGTTATCATTGTGATAAACTGGAGATGTTGATGGACGATGAGTTATGGCCTCTGGTCAAATATCGCGAACTCCTATTCTCTCATTAGACTCATAAAAAACGGCAGCCGCAGGCTGCCGTTTTTTTATGAGTTATAAATTTCCTAATCTTTAAGAACATCAAACATCACATAAGCAACTATCAGTGTGATGATGATATTAAATACTTGGGCGGTAAGGAATGCCCATAGTGTCTTGCGGTTTTCGCGAGAGATGATGTCTTTAAGGCGTGTTTCTAGACCTATACATACAAACGCTATACCAAATAGAGCATTTGTCATTCCTTTTGTAAGTTTACCTATGCTTTTGGCTGTTTCTGTATCCATAAAGAAACTGAATACTAGCGAAGCAACTATAAATCCTACCACAAATTTAGGAAAACGGCTCCATATAAGACCTAGAGTGGGTTTTTCTTGTCCTTCACGTCCGCGGTATGTCCAGTAAAGTGATATAGCAAATGCAGCCACACCCAGTAGTACGTTCTGTGATGATTTAACGATGATGGCTGTCTGTGTAGCTTCTTCGCCTAGCATAGTGCCCGATGCCGCTACAGCTCCAGTGGTGTCTATTGTCCCTCCCAACCAAGCTCCAGCTACGTCTTGGTTCAATCCCATCAATTCTGCTAGATATGGCATTAAATACATCATAGGTATAGCACATACTAGTACTAGGGAGATGATATATGATAGTTTTTTGTTGTCGCCTTTTATCACACCACATGTAGCTATCGCAGCCGATACACCACATATGGACACCGCACTAGATAGCATAGTAGAGCTTTCGCCGTCTATCTTCAGTTTACGGGATATCCAGAATGCAAAATTCCACACAGCAAATACCACTATAAGAGATTGCATCATACCATATACGCCAGATTTCATTACTTCGGTAAAGAGGATAGTGGAACCTAGGCAAATGATACCTATTTTGATATAGAATTCGCTTTGTACTGCTGGTAGCAGCCAAGATGGAACGTGGAACACGTTACGGATGATAAGTCCCAGCACTACTGAAAAGAACACTGTTTCTATTCCATATTCTTTGATTATAGGTATTGCGGCTATAGCATTGGCACATAGGGCGAGGGTAAATATAACCAGCAGTGATGGCAATATGCCACGTATGCTTTTACCCAACGATAGATTGGCTACATATATTATAACTGCCACAAATGCAAACATTTCTGCTGCTGCTATCCAGTTTTCTGTACTTGATAGTTTTTTGGGCATAGAAGGAAGATATTCAGGGAGGAAAAAGGCGTAGGCTAGGATAAAAAAGCCTATGATAACTATCACCCAATCTTCGTTTTTAAGAGTTTTGGTAATTAATTGTTTCATATATAGGTATTTTTAATAAAAATCGGCACAAAGGTACAAATTTATTTTCAGAGGATTATTCTAGTGTTATACTATTTAAATGTGGTGAAGTTTATTCATCATATATTTCCTATGCTAATTGTTCTTTTTCACACATAATTCGTACATTTACATCGTAGATAAACGCATACATATAATCAAAAATACGCACGAGAATGAAATCCCTTAAATTATTTTTCCTACTGGCGATAGGCGGCCTATCTCTAGGAACAGCAGCACAGAACTATGAGGTAAAAGG
>JAGAUI010000004.1 GCA_017620815.1 Flavobacteriales bacterium | reverse complement strand
AGCGGCACCCTGCGGGTGCCGCTTTTCAAGGTCGCCGACATCGCCTATATTTTTCATATATATACACAAGAGAATACAATGACTAGTAAAAATTTAAAATATTATTTGACAAAATATTTGTTTGAGCTAGGAAATAATCATATTTTTGGAGATTGAAAACATAGGCTTATGCAGAAAGAAATTATATCCCGCCATCAGTTAGAAGTTACCCTCCAACGCTTAGCGTGTCAGCTCGTTGAAAATCACCGTGATTTTTCTTCCACTGTCATAGTAGGCATACAGCGTAGAGGTGTAGTTCTAGCTCAGAAATTGGGCGAAATACTATGCCGAGATTATGGCATAAAAGACCTCAAGATAGGAACACTAGACGTTACTTTTTTCCGTGATGACTTCCGTCGTCGTGAAAGTCCAGCTCATGCCAATACTACCAGTATTCTATTTCCAGTAGATAACCAGAAGGTAGTATTTGTAGATGACGTATTGCACACAGGACGCACCCAGAGAGCAGCACTTTCTGCCATCAACTCATTTGGTCGTCCCAGCAAGATAGAACTTCTAGTGCTCATACATCGTCGTTACTCTCGTCAGTTACCTATACAACCCGACTACAAAGGCATTCAAGTAGATGTAGCCGAAGGCGAAAAAGTAATAGTAGATGTTACACAAGGAAATGAAAGGGTATATATCGAGGAGATATAATCCTTTTTTTTTGAAAAAAAAGACCGCACACACTAGTAAAATAAAGAAACACACACATATATGGATACTTTAAGCGTTGACCATCTACTGGGCATAAAATACCTCAACAGAGAAGACTTGGAGCTTATCTTCAAGACGGCCGCCACTTTTACCGAAGTCCTTTCTCGTCCTATTAAGAAAGTCCCTTCGCTTAACGGCATCACGGTAGCCAATCTGTTTTTTGAGAACAGCACCCGCACCCGCACATCGTTTGAACTGGCAGAAAAACGTCTTTCGGCCGATGTTGTAAATTTTTCGGCAGGAGTATCATCTGTATCCAAAGGTGAAACACTCATAGACACCGTACAGAATATACTTGCCATGAAAGTAGATATGGTTGTGATGCGACACCCCAATCCCGGAGCAGGTATCTTCCTATCCAAAAACGTACCTGCACAGATAGTAAACGCTGGTGATGGAGCCCACGAACACCCCACCCAAGCCCTTCTAGACTCATACTCATTGCGTCGTCATTGGGGAAGTGTAGAAGGTAAAAAGATAGTCATAGTGGGAGATATAACCCATTCCCGTGTAGCTATATCCAATATCTATGCCCTACAGATGCAAGGAGCCGAGGTAATGGTATGCGGCCCTGCTACGCTTATACCAAAACACATAGGAGCATTGGGCGTAAAGGTAGAAACAGACCTACGCAAGGCTCTTAATTGGTGTGATGCTGCCAATATGTTACGCGTACAGCACGAACGTCAAGACATAAGCTACTTCCCTTCCAAACAGGAATACGTCAAACTATATGGGCTGGATAAAACATTGCTAGACAGTCTGGACAAAAAGATAACCATACTACACCCTGGCCCTATAAACCGAGGCGTAGAAATAACGAGCGAAGTTGCAGATTGTGACCAGTCTATCATACTAGAACAGGTAGAAAATGGCGTAGCTATACGTATGGCGGTACTTTATTTGCTCGCTTCCAAACGCATGAATTAACATTTAGTTTGAAACTATAAAAAAGATGAAAAAAACACTTGTAGCACTAGGTATTACTAGTGCGGCACTGGTACTATTGGGAGCACTTTTTGCTCTTACCACCAAAAAAGAAAAAAGCGGAGAGCCTTTACGACTTATCTATTGGAACATACAGAATGGCATGTGGTCTGGACAGGTGGACAACTATGACGAGTTTGTAGGATGGGTAAAATCATACTCTCCAGATGTATGCGTATGGGCAGAAGCCCAGACTATCTACCACTACGGCACAGACACCCCTATGCCAGCCGAGGAGCGTTATCTTATAGACGGTTGGGATTCATTGGCTGCGAGATATGGTCATAGCTATGTATATGTAGGAGGTCATCGCGATGATTACCCACAGGTTATCACTTCACGTTACCCCATAGAGAACAAGAAAAAAATCATAGGCAGTGAACCCGATAGTGTCGTTACCCACGGTGCTGGTTGGGCGACGATAGAGGTAAACGGACAAGAGATAAATATCGTTACACTGCACACTTGGCCACAGAAATGGGCTTTCCTTGCTACCGACAAAGACTCCAGCCGTAAAGCCAACGGAGGCGACCACTACCGCCGCATGGAGATGGAATACATCATTAAAAATACGATAGCCACATCTTCTGCTGCCGAGGACGAATTGTGGATGATGATGGGAGATTTTAATTCGCGTTCAAGGGTTGATAATGCCTTTTATGAATATCCAGATGATGACACCAGACTATTGGTACATGACTACATACATAACGAGACTCCATACATAGACGTTATAGCCGAATGTCATCCGGGAGAGTTTCACCCTACTATGCCTAGTGCTTCGCGTATAGATTTTGTGTATATGACACCTGCTCTTTTCAGCCAAGTAAGGAGTGCCCGTATAGGCCACGACTACTACACCGAACCTGTCAAGGTAGGCATATCCAATTTCTATTACCCTTCAGACCACCGTCCTATCATCGTGGACATGGAGATAATGAAATAAGATTTTTTGTTTTTGATACATAGGGTGCCATATCTCGTGATATGGCACTTTTTTTATAGTTAAAAACCACTATGTGACAGAAAATATTCATACATTTGCTACATACGTGGCAGACGTATATCTGCTGCTTATACATATAGGATAAAATAGCGTTAAGCTATTGTGCTTGCTCTAAGAAACTGCCAATTTCAAATGCAACAAGGACAATAGACACATAACGCCTACGTATAGCGTGGGTTGTGTTTATATGTTGCATGGGTATGGCAGTACCTTTAGAGCGTATAACATCCCCACGCTTTCATTTTATAATGTCGGCGTGAGAACTTAATCACGGCAATATTGCAATAACATTATAAAACATTAAAAATATGAAAGCAATTAATTTCTTATCTACGGCATTACTTTTTACATTGCTACTTGGACTATCATCGTGTTCAAAAAATGGAAGTTACTCTCCACAGGAAGTTGATTTAACATTAGATTACACTTTCATTAAAAATGGCAGTATGACAAAATCCTCATCCGCTGATGTATACGATAACTTTTATGAAAAATATATAAAAACCAAAATTTTAACCCCTAAAACATACTCTTTAACATTTAAAAATAAAGAAACTAAAGAAACAGTATTAACTATCGATGGGAATTGGGATAAAACAGTTGGTATTAGATTACCTGAAGGTAGTTATGTCGTAAGCGGAATCTCTCAACCATTAGAAAAAGAACTTAATTACAAAGAATATAAATATCCTTCAGACACCGTATATCTGAATTTCAACGAAGAAATAAATATTGATAAGGATATGACAAAACTAGTTTTAACAGCAAAATATGATTCTTTCTTACTTTTATTTGACGCTAAAAATACCGAAAAAATATTAATGTATAATGACAAAAATCTATCCTCAGATAGCAACATATATTGGATATTTATGAGAGATAAAAAGTTTAGAACAAGTAGTTCAACTTCACATTCTTCTGAATATTATTATGACTTAGATCTTATTCGAAAAAATGGTGATAGAGCAAGTATCAAAATAAAAGATATTCCTTTTGAAAAAGGGAAATATTACTATTTCAATGATGCAACAAATTCTTTTGATATTCCTAAAATGGAATCAGGGAACTAAAACTTATTAGTCCTAAATAACCTTGCGTTACGGGTAACGCACGCCACAAGCGGCTCCCGAGGGGAGCCGCTTGTGGCGTTTTTGGGGGTAGTGTTTTTTCCGCTTCACACCACAATCCTCTGCCTTACTTTCAATTCTTTGATGTATATTTGCCACATTGGAATTAAAAATAATCTATACAATGAAAAAACACATATACCTATTTCTATCTATCGTGCTTTTTGCTACGGCACTCAATGCACAGGTAAACCCTCGCCCTACCATTATCCCTGCCATCAAAGAGTGGAAAGGAGCGACAGGCCGCACTGCAGTGCAGGCAGTACGTCTGGACTATGAGTCATCACCCCGCACAGACTCCCTCATGGCTGTCTTTACCGAAGAACTTAAAGCACTGGGCGTTAACGTATCTACATCGGCTACTACGGTAGTGAAATTTGGCAGCGAGCTACCATCTGCCCTTAAAGAATATGCCAACGCATACACTCTATCCATCTCCAATGCCATCACCATTAACAGCACTACTTATGAAGGTATGTTATATGGTACACGTTCGCTACTGCAACTAGTTAAATTGGCTGGGACACAGAAGTCTATCCCCCGCGGAGAGATAACAGACTACTCTACTATGGGACGCCGTATGCTGATGCTTGACGTTGCACGCACGTTCTTCCCTGTATCTGTACTAGAACAGTACATACGCACTATGGCTTGGGTAAAGATGAACGAACTTCACCTACACTTCAATGACTGCTCTTGGGGAGCAGAAGGTGCTTATTATCGCCTGCCAAGTGAAAAATATCCTTCTATCACATCCAGCGAACATTACTCTTGGGAGGATATAGCACATATCATAGCCTTTGCTCGTCTATATGGTATCACCGTTACCCCAGAAATAGATACTCCGGGACACTCACGAGCCCTCGTACAGGTACGTCCAGAACTTAAAAGTCCACACCACCCTGCCACAGACCAGAGCGATACATTCCTCGATATAACCAATCCCGAGTCCATAGAATATGTAGCCACCCTCATAGGTGAGATAATACCTCATTTTCCTGCTCCAGACTTCCACATAGGCACAGACGAATACATGCTCAAAAGCATAAAAGACACCGTTCTACGCAACAAATTGGGAGAGGACTTCCGCTTGTATATCAATGCTCTTAACAGCCGCGTGCGCGCTATGGGCAAAAACACTCGTATATGGACAGGATTTGAAAATATGCCGGGCAAGACTATGCCAGAGAAAAACATCACGATAGATATGTGGGACAGCCGCGATGCACGAGGTTTCCTCTCACAAGGCTACACTATCATCAATTCGTCAGATATGTTTAACTACATAGTCCCAGGAAATATCATCAAACGTTACAATACAGACCACAAATACGTTTACGAAAACTGGACTACCCGTACATTCTCCAAAGATGCCGAAAAAAACATTCCAAATGATGCACCCGAACCATCGGGAGTAAAACTAAACGTATGGAACGACTATGGCCCTACAGGTAGTTCTATGAGTGAGATAGCCCGTGAAGTAGTGCCATCGATGATGACATTTGGAGATAGAATGTGGGGAAGCCGCCGCACCCACTCTACATATGACAAATGGGCTGTATGGGAGAAAAAACTGGAAGTTGCTCCGCTTACATCATTCACCAGTGAAAACTACCGCAAAAAAGGCATAGTTTACCAGAATAACACCCCTATCAATATGGCAACCATGCGAGTTTCTACTCCGCTTGACATTCCAGAAGGTATCAAAAACTTGGAATATCCTTGGACACTGGAAGCCACGCTATTGCGTACTGCCCGTAGCGAAAAAGACAAGGAAGAAATACTTCTTACATCTGGTGAGGCTACACTATACGCATACCTTAACCATATAGTTCGTTTTAAGAATAACCTCCAAGACGAACACCCCGGCATAACTCTAGTACGCTCCCAACGAGACGCTGGATTTACCCCCTACACCAGCGGGCTGCCACAGGTACTTACGTTCAATGCCGCACTGCCCATAGCTACACAAGTAAAAATGAAGATAGTTGCTCGCCATAACTACACCGCTCTTTACATAGATGGCGTCAAAGTAGGCGAATTCAATAAACAGAGCATACTCCCTCTCATGCGTCTAGGGGGAGATAATGGAAATAGTTTCAAGGGCATACTTCAAAACATCACTATCTACAATTACGAGAAATAATCTCACACCTTTATAACCATACAAATAGGCTCACCTCTCGAGCCTATTTTTATTTTGTATATAGACATATTTGCCGTAACTTTACACCCTGTTAAAACATACATTATATCATAATGGCAAGAATACTTACAGGCGTACAAGCCACTGGTCGTCCCCACCTAGGGAACATACTGGGAGCCATCCTCCCTGCTATACGTGCAGCCAAAGACAGCAAAGACGAGTCTTTCCTCTTTATAGCCGATATGCATTCGCTCACACTTATAAAAGACGCTGAAGAATTACGTGAAAACACCTATGCTGTAGCCAAAACTTGGCTAGCGATGGGGCTTGACACAGAAAAAACAGTGTTCTACCGTCAGAGCGATGTACCACAGACCTGTGAGCTTACATGGTATCTGGATTGTTTCTTCCCATACCAACGATTACAACTAGCACACGCCTTTAAGGATAAAGCAGACCGCCTTTCAGATGTCAATGCTGGACTGTTTAACTACCCTATCCTTATGGCTGCAGATATCCTTCTCTATGATGCAGACCTAGTCCCAGTAGGTAAAGACCAAGCTCAACACCTAGAGTTCACTCGCGACGTAGCCGAACGCTTTAACCACCGTATGGGAGAGACATTTGTACTGCCACAGGGACTCACACAGGAAAATGCTATGATTATCCCCGGTACAGATGGAGCCAAAATGAGTAAAAGCCGTAATAACTACATAGATATATTCTCTAGCGAGAAACAGCTTAAAAAGACCATAGGCAGTATAGTTACAGACTCTACTCCGCTGGAAGAACCCAAAGACCCAGACACTTGCAACGTCTTTAAGCTATACTCTCTCATAGCATCGGCAGAACAAACGGCAGAACTAGCAGAAAAATACCGAGGAGGAGGTTTTGGATATGGACACGCCAAAAAAGCCCTGCTAGAACTCATACTTGACACATACGCCAAAGAAAGAGAAGCATATAATTACTATACAGAACATATAGATATAGTGGAAGACCTACTGATGCAAGGAGCCAAAAAAGCAGCAGAAGTAGCAGAAATACGCCTACAAGACGTAAGACGTAAACTAGGATTCCGCTAAATATATTTTACTGCAAATGTGATAAAATAACACATTTGCCAGAAAAAAATGTTACATTTGCATCGTGTGTTTAGACACCTGATACATACATGAGATACGAACCGAAAAAGGACGGCAAATATACTTATATAGACATCGGTCGAGGCACTCCGGTTATTATCCTGCACGGGCTTATGGGCGGGTTGAGTAATTTTGACCGTGTTATAGAGGCATTGTGTGATAATGGATACCGTGCTATCGTTCCATCACTACCACTATATACCATCTCTATGCTCAAAGCATCGGTAAAGGGGCTGTCTTCATATCTTCACAGTTTCATTAAACGCCTTCAACTCACAGATGATTTTTATCTACTAGGAAATTCGCTAGGAGGACATATATCTCTAGTATATACACGTCGCCACCCTCATAGCGTAAAAGGCATAGTCCTCACCGGGTCTTCGGGCTTATATGAGAATACAGGTTCTACTTATCCCAAACGCAGTAGCCGTACATACATAGAGGAAAAAACCCGCGAAGTCTTTTACGACCCAGCCATAGCAACCCCAGAACTCATAGACGAGGTATATGACATAGTAAATGACCGCTCCAAAGTCCTTCACACACTACACATTTCCAAGAGTGCCTTGCATCACAACATGGAAAAAGATCTCCCACATATAGACAAGCCAACACTGCTTATATGGGGTAAAAATGACGTGGTAACACCTATGGAGGTAGGAGAACATTTCCACCGTCTCATGCCACATAGCACACTGCATGTGATAGACAAATGCGGGCATGCACCTATGATGGAACATCCTACCACGTTTAATGACCTGCTGTTAAGATGGCTTTCAGAAAAGGAATCATACAGTTCCTACCTCAGAGAGAAACAACTATCACCATCTCTTGTAACAACATAAAACCACATACGAGATGAAGATTACCAAGGCTTTATTTATGACTAGCAATGCAGACTATAAAAAATGTCCTGCTCCTACCTGTCCCGAATACGCATTCATAGGACGAAGCAATGTAGGTAAATCTTCACTCATAAACACATTGTGTAACAACTCCTCACTAGCCAAAACGTCTGCCACACCGGGCAAGACTCAGCTTATAAATCACTTTAACATAAATGACTCGTGGTATCTGGTGGACTTACCGGGTTATGGCTATGCTCGTACCTCAAAATCCATCCGAGGAGAATTTGCACGTATCATCACTTCATACATAGAAAATAGAGAAAATCTCACATGTCTTTTTGTATTGGTGGATTCACGCCACGCTCCGCAAAAGATAGACCGTGAGTTTATGGCATATCTCGCTACCAATGGCATACCATTTGTCATAGTGATGACCAAAATAGACAAACTTTCCAAAAAAGCATTAGCAGAAAACGTACAGGTGTATAAAGACATCATGCTAGAAGAATGGGAAGAACTGCCACCTATGTTTTTTACATCTTCGCTTCACAAGAGTGGCACAGAAGAGATACTAGACTTTATAGAAGAAACAAATAATATCATAAAAAATGAGAAATAAACTATTGGAGAGATTTTTCCGTTATGTGAAAATCGACACCCAGTCTGCAGATGGGCAGAATGACGTTCCCTCTACCTCCATACAATTTGATTTGGCACACCTTCTAGTGGAAGAGATGAAACAGATGGGGCTTAAAGATGTTACGGTAGATTCACACTGCTATGTTATGGGTACTCTCCCTGCCAACACGACAGAAAAACTACCTGTGATAGGCTTTATATCACACATGGACACCGCTCCAGACGCCAGCGGGGAAGGCGTAGAACCTATCCTATGGGAAGATTATGATGGTGGCGATATGGTTCTTCCACGCGGCACCACCATACGCACAGCCGAATTTCCCGAACTCAAATCCCTAGTAGGACGTACCCTTATCACAGCATCGGGAGATACACTTCTAGGTGCCGATGACAAAGCTGGTATAGCCGAAATCCTCACTGCCATAGAATACCTTATAGCTCACCCAGAGATAAAACACGGAGACATAAGAATAGGGTTCACTCCAGACGAAGAGATAGGTCGTGGGCCAGACTTTTTTGACGTGGAAAAATTTGCTGCCGACTGGGCATATACTATGGATGGTAGCAGTGAAGGCGAACTAGAATACGAGAACTTCAACGCAGCAAGTGCCCGTATTACATTCCACGGGCTATCTGTTCACCCCGGCTATGCCAAAGACAAGATGGTAAACTCTATGTTGCGTGCTATGGAGTTTGCTATGTCGCTGCCTGCTGCCGAACGTCCAGAACATACCGATGGTTATGAAGGTTTCTATCACTTGCATGGTATGGACGCTTCGCTGGAGAAGACCACTCTTACATATATCATTCGCGACCACGATACCGCTCGTTTTGAGCACCGTAAAAAGACCATGGAGTCTCTCATACGTTTCTTTAAGGACAAATATGGAGATAATGCCCTAGAAGGTGAAATCAAAGACCAATACCAAAATATGAGATTGCAGATAGAGCCTGTGATGCACGTTATAGAACTAGCAGAAGAAGCTATGAAAGCTGCCGATGTCATTCCTCATATCAAGGCCATACGCGGTGGTACAGACGGAGCCCGTTTATCATTTATGGGACTCCCCTGCCCAAACATTTTCACAGGGGGACATAATTTCCATGGACGTTGTGAGTTTGCAGTGGTGGAGACTATGGAAAAAGCCGTGCAGACTATAATAGAGATAGTACGTCTATCACCCGAATACAAAGACAAGATATAAAACATATATCCATAACTTAAATAATTATAAATAAACAATTAACACAATCCTTACCACATTATGTATGACATTTATGTAGTAATTCTACTTATTATGGCAGGTCTGGCGATAACAGACCTTACCATAGGCGTGAGCAATGACGCCGTAAACTTCCTAGGGGCAGCCATGGGTAGCCACACAGCATCGTTTCGCACCATACTCATAATAGCTTCATTGGGTGTACTCATAGGAGCTACATTTTCCAATGGCATGATGGAAGTCGCCCGTAAAGGTGTGCTTTTCCCTCAGATGTTCCTTTTTGAGGAACTGATAGTCATCTTTATATCGGTCATTATCACAGACGTTATAATGATGGATACGTTCAACTCTCTGGGACTCCCTACCTCTACCACAGTATCATTGGTATTTGAACTTCTAGGTGCAGCAGTAGCAGTATCTCTTATCAAGGTTTATCACAGCCTTCCAGATGGAGGTTCTTTCCAGTCCTTGGTTGCCAATATAACCGAAATTGACGCCTACATAAACCAAGACAAAGCCGCACAGATGGTCACAGGTATATTTGCCGTGGTCATCATAGCGTTCTTTGTGGGAGCTATGGTACAGTGGATAGCTCGTTTCATATTCACATTCCGCTATGAACGCAAACTCAAATACTACGGTGGTATAGTAGGTGGTATAGCATTTACTGCCATGACATTCTTTATGCTACTCAAAGGAGCTAAAGGTACTACACTTATCTCTCCCGAAACCAAAGTATGGGTAGCAGAAAACACATACCTGCTGATGGGTATAACATTTGTTATAACATTTATCATCAGCCAGGTGGTGGTTTCTATCTTTAAGAAAAACATTCTTAAAGTCATCGTTCTAGCTGGTACATTCTCTCTGGCTATGGCATTTGCAGGGAACGACTTGGTGAACTTCATAGGTGTACCATTGGCTGCATGGAGTTCATACGAAGCTTGGGTAGCAGCTGGTCAGCCTATAGAGAGCCTACATATGAGTGCCCTTCTAGAACCAGCACATACTCCTATACTTATACTAGCTAGTGCTGGTATGATAATGGTTATTACTCTTTACACATCCAAACGTGCCAAAAAGGTTCTTAAAACATCCATAGACCTTTCCAAATATGAAAGCACAGACGAGAACCACCGTCCAAATATAGTTTCTCGTTCACTAGTACGCGGAGCCGTTGCCATAGGCAAATTCACTAGTCGCATCATGCCAGACTTTATGACTCGTCAGGTAGAATTGCGTTTTGCTCGTCCATCGGTAGCACTACCACAGGGTAAAGAATACGAAGCTCCTGCATTTGACATGGTACGTGCCAGTGTAAACGTGATAGTTCCTGCCATACTTATCTCTTGGGGTACTAGTAGCACACTGCCATTGAGTACTACATATGTTACATTCATGGTAGCTATGGGTTCATCCCTAGCCGACAAAGCATGGGGACGTGAGAGTGCAGTATATCGTGTGGCTGGTGTTCTTAAAGTGATATTGGGTTGGTTTGCTACGGCATTCTTTGCTTTTATTGCAGCTGGAACATTTGCTACATTTGTATATCACTACTTTATGTTGGCTATCATACCACTGCTTATACTAGGTGTGGTGATAATGACCATCTCTCGTATGCGTAAACGCTCTACTCGCCGTGAAGAACGTCGTCAGAAACTATTGCGTACCACACAGCACGGCATGAGCATATCTGAAGTGATAGAAGACAGTGCCGAACGTGTATCTGAATCATTCACTCACGCTACCGATATTTACAGCAGTGTAGCCATAGGTCTTAATTCTCAAGACCGTCGTTCGCTTAAACACGCTTGCAGTATGGCAGCCGAACTCAAAGAAGACATACGCGACTTGCAGAACAGCGTATTCCACATGGTTAAGAGTATAGATGACCGCGGACTTGAAGCCTCACGTTTCTATATCCTTATCCTTGACTACCTCAAAGACATCAACCGTGCCCTTACCAATATATCTGAAGCATCTCTTGAACACGTTGAAAACAACCACAAAGAGTTCAAAGAAACACGTAAGGAGGCTCTTCTACACATGAGTGGAGAGTTATGTAGCATATTTGACGATATAAAACGTTGTTTCTTGACTCGTGATTTTTCTGGTGTTAAATCTATCCTAGCACGCAAAAAAGAACTTAAAAAATTCCTTAATGCTCTCATAGAACGCCAGATATCCAAGATACGTGATGAAAGTATGGACCTCTCTCCAAAAAACACCAATCTGTATCTCTCTATCATACTAGAAACCAAAGACTTGCTTTCGGCATCTACACATCTAGCCGAACTAGGGCTTCAGTTCTATGTAGATAAAAAAGCCACTTCCAAAGACTAACATATAAATCATTCCTTAAAACTGGGTTTTGAGACATCTCAAAACCCAGTTTTTTTATTACCGTAACCTATATCACTATAATCAAATATTATCAAAATAAATATGGCAGAGCATAGCAAAATGTCGTATCTTTGTTTTATCATTGGTGTGGTGTCTTTCCATAGACATACACACCCATAAAGAAGAAAGGAAAATGAGTAAAGACCACATACAAGACACGATAGATTCTGCATCAGACTATAAATACGGGTTTCATTCAGATATAGAATCTGAAACATTCCCCGTAGGTCTTAACGAAGATATAGTACGTGCCATATCTGCCAAAAAGGAAGAACCTGAATGGATGACAGAATACCGTTTGAAGGCATATAGACATTGGTGTACACTACAAGAACCTTCGTGGGCACATCTAGAATACACACGTCCAGACTTTAACGGCATTAGCTACTATTCTGCTCCTGTACGCACCCCAAAACACGCTTCACTAGACGAGGTTGACCCCGAACTATTACGCACGTTTGACCGTCTAGGTATTCCTTTAGAGGAGCAGAAGGTATTATCTGGTGTAGCGATGGACGTGGTGATGGATTCGGTATCGGTAAAGACGACATTTGAAGATACCCTTAAAAAGCTAGGCATTATATTTATGCCTATAAGCCGTGCCATAAAAGAACATCCAGACCTAGTACGCAAATACCTCGGAACGGTAGTCCCATATACCGATAATTTCTATGCTGCACTTAATTCGGCGGTATTTTCAGATGGGTCATTCTGCTATATACCCAAAGGCGTACGCTGCCCTATGGAGCTATCCACATACTTCCGCATCAACCAAGGCGGCACAGGACAGTTTGAACGTACACTGCTCGTTGCAGACGAAGACTCCTATGTTTCATATCTGGAAGGATGCACAGCACCTATGCGTGATGAAAATCAACTCCACGCTGCTGTGGTAGAACTTATAGCCTTAGATGGAGCAGAAATCAAATACTCTACCGTACAGAACTGGTATCCGGGAGATAAAAATGGTGTAGGAGGTATTTATAATTTTGTTACCAAACGTGGTTTATGCCACACTTCGTCCAAGATTTCCTGGACACAGGTGGAGACAGGTAGTGCCGTTACGTGGAAATATCCATCATGCATACTCAAGGGAGATAACAGCATAGGCGAATTTTATTCGCTGGCCATGACCAATAACTATCAGCAGGCCGATACTGGCACCAAGATGATACACATAGGTCGCAACAGCCGTAGCACCATCATATCCAAGGGTATTTCGGCAGGGCATAGCCAGAACGCCTATCGCGGAGAAGTAAAAATGGGACGAGGAGCAATAGGAGCACGTAACTTCACACAGTGTGATTCACTGCTCATGGGTGATAAATGTGGAGCACATACATTCCCCGTTATAAGCAGCCAGTGCCCTACCGCCATAGTAGAACACGAAGCCACAACTTCCAAGATAAGCGAAGACCAGATATTCTATTGCAACCAGAGGGGTCTTTCTACCGAAAAGGCTATCGCTCTTATAGTAAACGGATTCTCTCGTGAGGTACTAGCCAAACTCCCTATGGAGTTTGCAGTAGAGGCACAGAAACTACTGGAAATATCTCTGGAAGGGTCTGTGGGATAATGATTTGATAAACAGAAAACACTAGATAAAGATGTTAGAGATAAAAGAACTCACTGCCCGTAGTGATGACGGGAACGATATACTTAAAGGCATAAACCTCACTGTACACCCCGGCGAAGTTCACGCCATAATGGGGCCAAATGGTAGCGGTAAAAGCACCCTTTCATCTGTCATAGCTGGTAACCCAAAGTTCATCAAGACAGGTGGTTCGTTGCGTTTTATGGGAGAGGAAATAGATGAACTATCACCAGAAGAACGTGCCCACAAAGGCATATTCCTATCATTCCAATACCCAGTAGAGATACCCGGTGTAACGGTAAATAATTTCATCAAGACCGCTATCAATGAAAAACGCCATAGTCAAGGGCTGGAAGATATGCCTGCTGGCGAACTATTGCGTATGATTAAAGAAAAAGCTGCTCTTGTGGAACTAGACCCTCGTTTTCTATCCCGTAGCCTTAACGAAGGCTTTTCTGGAGGAGAGAAAAAACGTGCCGAGATATTCCAGATGGCTGCCCTTTCCCCTAGACTGGCTATACTGGACGAGACAGACTCTGGACTTGACATAGACGCTTTACGCATAGTTGCCAATGGTGTAAACAAACTCAAAAGCCCAGAAAATGCTACGATAGTCATCACTCACTACCAACGACTACTGGACTACATAGTACCAGACTATGTCCACGTCCTCTACAAAGGTCGCATCATCAAGACAGGAGGTCGTGAATTGGCATTGGAACTAGAAGAAAAAGGTTACGATTGGCTCATAAAAGACTACCAATAATCCTATGAACCGTAAAAGATACATAACTCTATCTGAAGACATCACTACCATAAAGGTAGAGCATGACTCTCGCACTACGCTACGCAATACAGGCGAGAAGGAGAGTTATCTACTGCTATGTAGTGGCAGTCATTCGCTAGAACTTACTATAGAAAAAGGTGCCGATGTTACCCTCATAGAAGCATCAGACTCTACACCAGAATTCAGATATGAGATACATCTGGAAAGTGGTGCGTCATTACGCCATATACGCATAGACCTTACAGATAAAAAGACATCATACACTCTGCATCAAGAGAGAGATAGTCGTTATGAACTTTCTCTTATATCTCTATGTGGCAGTCAAGAGAATAGTTTTGCTATGCATAGCGATGGCGAAGGCACAGATACCCGTATGTGTGGATTTACCTATGGTCAAACATCTTATGAGGTGAGAAACACTATACGTCTTTACCATCACAAGCCTCACGCTACTAGCTATCAAGCATTCAAATATGTAGCCGATGACGCTTCCAGACTATCATTTGATGGGAAGATAATAGTTGACCCTCACGCACAGAAAATAGAAGCATACCAGAAAAACAACAATATACTCTTAAACGAAAAAGCACATATAGAGTCAGACCCTCAACTGGAAATATATGCCGATGACGTACGTTGTTCTCACGGCAGCACCATAGGACAACTTGATGCCGATGCTCTGTTCTATATGCAGAGCCGCGGTATAAACTATATGACTGCTTGTGGAATACTCATACGTTCGTTTGCAGATGAACCACTTTCTATGATAAAAGAAGAGTGGTTAAGAGAACAGATTGAAGACATTATAGCCTCTATGTTGAAATAATATAAAGATATGACAGATATAGAGATACAGAAGATAAGAGAGCAATTCCCCATACTAGAGAAAAAGATAGGACGCTACCCTCTTACATATCTAGACAACGGAGCTACCACACAGAAACCACTATGTGTGATAGACGCCATACGCGACTATTACCTTAATATAAATTCAAACGTACACCGTGGGGTACATACACTCTCCCAACTCTCTACCGACGCTATGGAAAACGCCCGCCAAAAGGTGTGTGACTTTATCCATGCTCGTGAAAAATCATCTATCATATTTACTCGTGGCACTACCGAATCCATAAACGCCATAGCATCTGGTTACAGCCAAATACTAGGTATAGGAGATACGGTGGTGATAAGTGCTATGGAACACCACTCAAACATAGTACCTTGGCAGATGGCGTGTGAGAGAAGCGGGGCTTCACTACGTGTCATACCCATGAGCTATGAAGGCGTTCTAGATATTGACGCTTATGAAGACATACTTAAAAACAATCGTGTCAAGATAGTATCTGTAACATATGTATCCAATGTCCTAGGTACGGTAAACCCCGTTTCACAGATGATAGATTTGGCACATAAGTACGGTGCCGAAATCCTTATAGATGGAGCACAGAGTACTCCACATATGCCCATAGATGTAGAGGCATTGGATTGTGATTATTATGCATTTTCGGGACACAAGATGTATGCTCCCACAGGCATAGGGGTTCTTTACGGCAAACGCAAATCACTGGAGGCTCTTCCACCATACCAAGGTGGCGGAGATATGATAGACCATGTAACGTTTGAAAAGACTACTTATGCCCCACTACCCTTTAAGTACGAGGCTGGCACACCAAATATAGAAGGAGCAATTGCTCTAGGAGTAGCCATTGATTTTCTCATGGAGATAGGAATGGAGGCTATTTGCTCCCACGAGAAGGAGCTTATGGACTATATGACCTCCCGCATGAAAGAGATAGACGGTATGGTGATATACGGCACTGCACCCCAGAAATCGGGGGCTTTCTCATTTACACTGTCTGGAGCTCACCCTACCGATATAGGCACTCTGCTAGACAACCAAGGTGTTGCCATACGCACAGGACATCACTGTGCCGAACCTATCATGGACTATCTAGGCATACCCGGTACTGCTCGTGCTTCGCTGGCGGTGTATAACACCCGTGAGGATATAGACCGTCTGGTAGATGCCACTATCAAATCAAAAATGATGTTATTGGGATAACAAATATATAGAAATGAATAACATAGACGATATTATAAAGGGCATAGAAGAAGATTTTTCTATGTTTGACGAATGGGTAGATAAATATGCCTACATCATTGATTTGGGACATAATTTGCCCATCATTGACCAGAAATACAAGGACGAAGACCATCTGATACGCGGTTGCCAATCACAGGTATGGCTTTCGGCAGAAAAAGACACAGAAGGGAACATCATCTTCCGTGCCGATAGCGATGCCATCATTACCAAAGGTATAATCGCTCTACTGGTAAGCGTACTTTCTGGACAAAAACCAAAAGATGTAGCACAGGCAGACCTGTCTTTTATAGACCGTATAGGACTTTCATCTCACCTATCACCTACCCGTGCCAACGGGCTTAGTGAGATGATACGTCAAATGAAATACTATGCAGCGGCATATGCTTCGCAAGAATAAAAAGTAATTAGAAAGACCATGGCATTGGATAAAAAAGAAAGAGAAGAACTCACAGAACGTATTATAGACGCTCTGCATTCGGTTTACGACCCTGAAATACCAGTAGATGTATATGAACTGGGACTTATATATGACGTTACAGTATCTGAAGATGGTGATGTACATATCCTTATGACTATGACCACTCCCAACTGCCCCATGATAGAATCCCTTCCAGAAGAGATTAAAGAAAAAGTAGCGGCTCTCACAGGCGTAAAAGAAGTAGATATAGAGATAACATTTGAGCCTGCTTGGGATAAGGATATGATGAGCGAAGAGGCAAAACTGCAATTGGGTTTTTTATAGAAATAGGCAAGCAAGCTCAAAAAAAAGCGGCACCCTGCGGGTGCCGCTTTTTTTTGAGCTTGCTTACAGCTTCCTTTTTGATGTAGAGAAAGAAAGTATATGTGTCGTTATTCCCACCGCCAATGATAGAAGGATTATCTGTGCCCACCATATCCCGTCCAATACCATAAATATACACAATCCTATAGTAAGCCATACCATCGTTATGCTGTACACCTTAACTTTCAAAGGTATAGACCTGTCTATACTGAATTGACGTATATATGGCCCTAGCCTATGATGATTTATAAGCCAATGATATAATCTGCTTGAACTGCGTACAAAACACCATGATGAAAGCAGGAGAAGAGGTGTAGTAGGCAGCAATGGGAGGAATATCCCCACTATTCCTGCTACAAGAGAAATCACACCTATTATCCTTAAAAATACTCTCACTATTCTATACACATTAAAAATATCCGCCCCTCACATGTGAGGGGCGGATATTTTTATAAGTTTTAATTATTACTGAATACCCAATTTCTTTTTAACTGGTTCAATGATGTTAAGACTGCCGTCATCATAAACAAGCACACC
Organism: Flavobacteriales bacterium; assembly: GCA_017620815.1. Taxonomy (GTDB): domain Bacteria; phylum Bacteroidota; class Bacteroidia; order Flavobacteriales; family UBA1820; genus Merdimorpha. The sequence continues at coordinate 45,026 of JAGAUI010000004.1, read as the reverse complement.
TAGAGAAGCATTAACTACATAGTTAAGACCTTTTTCTTTGGCGACTGCATCTATAGCATCCTGTGCTTTTTTGAAAACAGGAGCCATTAGTTCATCACTTTTTGCAGCAAGTTCTTTCTGGGCTGTTTCCTGGAAAGACTGGATACGAGCAGCTTTATCCTGAAGTTCTTTGGCACGAGTCTGGTTCATAGCCTCGCTCTGCTGAGAAGCTTCATTCTGGTATTTCTGCTGTAGGTTCTGGAATTCTGTTACCATTTTCTGGTAGTCAGATTCAAATCCTTTACCCATAGTTTCCAATTGTGAGCTTGCTTTTTTGGCTTCAGGCATAAGAGATACAAGTAGATTTACATCTATGTGTCCCATTTTCACCTGAGCAGAAGCCTCATTAAACCCAAATGACATCAATGCCACCAAAACTAATAATTTGATTACTTTCATTTTCTAATGTTTTTTGCTGTTTTATTCTTTTTTATAATTCTTTTTTACTTTTTCTAGAATCAAGGTGCTAATATCTGAAAAATTATCGACATATAAAACACCTCTCTCCTTTTTATCTAGAACCATGCTTACTTTGTTACGCACAGCATAGTTTTCTATTTCTTTTTTTATCACCCCCAGTATAGGGCCTACCACTCTCTTGTATTCCTTTTCATATTCTCCCCCAGGAGCATATCTGGCTACCTTCATACTGTCTATCACCCTCTGCAAATCATCACACCGCCTTCTCTTCTCTTCCACTCTCTCCACAGGGGACATCACCTCCCCCATTCTCACCTCATCTTTCACCCTTCCCAGTTCTGCCATCAACTCTTCTTCTTCCCTCCTCCACGTCTTTTCTCTATCATCTAGATACTTCATGGCGTCATGATAGACTGGCAAAGCGTTCAATATCTCACTTTTATCTACCACAACTATGCGTTGTAGATAGCTCTGAGCAGATGTTACACCCCACCAGAAATACAGTGCCAATGTAGCACATATTTTTGGATTGACAGACACGTAAAACTACTTTAACAAGTTTTTAAGATTTTAGAACATATTCTGTCCCAAAGTAAAGTGGAATTGCCATCCGCGTTCTTCGCCTGGCATTGGGTCAAATCCATAACCGAAGTCAAATCCCAATAGACCAAACATAGGCATATACACTCTTATACCCATACCTACACTTCTATGCAGCTTAAATGGATTCCATGTCTTAAAGCTTGCATAGGTATTACCACCTTCGGCAAATAGAAGTGCGTAGATACTTGTAGTAGGTGTGAGGGTAACAGGATAACGCAATTCTACAGTGAATTTGTTATAGATAGGGTCACCTTCATAAAGAGCATCTTCGCTAGAAGCGATGGTATTGTCCTTATAACCACGCAATGAGATTACTTCGCTACCGTAGTATTGGTATTGCGACATACCGCTACCACCCATTTGATATCTTTCAAAAGGACCTAGTCCCACCTTGTGATTATACATACCAAGATAACCAAATTCTGCATTTGCCACAAATACTAGTTTGGCTATAATGTTATTATACCATGTTATTTTTCCGTTTACCTTGTAGTATTCCAACCATTCAAAACGGTCAACGTCTTTAAGTTTTGGGTCTTCATAATCTCTACCATTCCATAGTGAGTATGGAGGAGTGAACTGTGCGGTAAGAGATATATCTGAACCATATGTAGGATAGATAGGGTTTGAACCAGATGCACGACGTGAAATACCCAATGATAGATTAAGGTTATTGGATACACCTGTATCAAAGTTTTCATCATAAAGACCCCAGCTATAATCCTCCCAGTCATATCGGCTGAAGTTTATACCTATAGAACCAGTGAAGTAATCATCTGGCCAACCTAGACGTTTACCAAACATTATACCACCACCTATGATACCTAGCTCACCTTCTAGACGTTCTCCAGTATAATAGTTATATGCCTGCTGACGCGTATAGTACATAGATGTAGTGATAGATAGTGGACGACGTCCCCCCAGCCAAGGTTCTGTAAATGAGAACTGGTATGAGGTATATCCCATAGATGCTTGGAAACGCAATGATAGATTTTGACCTTGTCCCATAGGAAGTGGTTTCCACGCCTTTTTATTAAAGATATTTTTAAGGGAGAAGTTGTTAAATGATAGTCCCAATGTACCTATGAATTGGCCACCACCCCAACCACCTTGGAGTTCTACCTGTGATGAGTTTTTCTCTACTACCGTATAATTTATATCCACCGTTCCTGTTGCAAAATCTGGTACAGGGTCTATACCTATGTTTTCTGCATCAAAAAATCCTAGAGCTCCTATACGTTGCTGTGACTGCATGATAGAGGTCTTGGAGAAAAGGTCTCCGGGTTTGGTAGTAAGTTCACGGTAGATGACATTGTCAAACGAACGGTCGTTACCTTTTACTGTGATTTTATCTATATATGCTTTTTCATACTCTATAATACGTATCTCAAGGTCTATTGAGTCTCTTTCTGCCGATACCTCTACAGGGTTTATCTGGGCAAATAGATAACCGTTGTCCATATAGACACTCTGGATGTCGCGTCCATCACGAGAACCATTCAATCGTTTGGCTAGCAGGTCTCCGTTATATACATCACCTGCCGATATACCTAGGATACCTTGAAGTTGTTCGGTAGTGAATTTACTATTACCTAGGAAATTAACCGAACGATAATGATATTTATGACCTTCATATACGTCTATGGCTATATCCAGTGTATTATCCTCTGTGTTCCAAGTGATAGTATCGGCCTCTACTTTAGCATCACGATAACCTAGTTCTTTATACTTGTTTACTATACCCGCCAAGTCCTCTTCATATTTATCGTCTTGATATTTGGAAGCCTTGAAGATATTGAGGTGTTTCATTTGTTTGGTAGATTTCATTGCCTTACGCAATTTATCATCTGTAAGCACCTCGTTACCGCGGAATGATATGCTATTGATTCTCACACGCTCGCCTTTGTTAAGCTCTATGGTTACCATATAGCCTCCGCCTTCGCGAGTAGTATCGGCTTCGGAACGGAAATCAACCTCTGCTCCCAAAAATCCACGCTGACGATAGCGTTTTTTTATGTAGTTCTTTACAGACTGTATGAGGTCTTCGCTTATCTTGGTATTGGGCGACACACTCAAATCCTTGATAAGGTCTTCCTGCAATGATTTATTTACACCTATATATTTTATCTTGGTTATAGGTTTACGTTCTACCAGTCTTATTTCCAGATATATATCATCTCCATCTACCTTGCGGACATATATCTCTACATCATCAAACAAGTTATAGTTCCACAGACGACGTATAGCACTACTTACCTGCTCTCCTGGGACTTTAATCTTGGAGCCTATATAAAGTCCCGAACCCTTTATGACCGAAATCTCGTCATAGAGTTCGCTACCTGTTACTTTGACGTCTGCTATGGTATAAGTCTTGTCTGGAGATATGACACCCACACCACCCGTATTCTGTGCGTAAGATAGATTAACTATACTCACCCAAACGCATAATATAACTAACGTGTAAAGTTTCTTCACTTTTTTACAAATATGATGAATTATTATTATTCTAGACTAATGTTTTTTCTTGTTTTATCTGTTCGCTTGTCTTGCCAAATCTTCTCTCACGACTAGCATAATACTTCACTGCCTTTTCATATTCCTTTTCATCAAAATCTGGCCAATAGAGGTCTGTGAAATAGAGTTCGGCATAGGCTATCTGCCAGAGCAGGAAATTGCTTATACGTATCTCGCCACTGGTGCGTATCATAAGGTCAACCATCGGAAAATCACTAGTGTATAGGCAGCCCTCCATCATCTTTATATCTATATCCTCTACATTTATCTCTCCTCTTACCGCACGTCGAGCTATCTTTCTCGCCGCCAATGCCAATTCCTCCTGTGCACTATAACTTACCGCTATGACCAGAGTCATTTTATCACAGTGTGCAGTCTCTCTTTCACAATAATCAAACTCCTCTCTCACCTCATCACTCAACGCCTCACGATTACCTATATAACGGAATCTCACTCCCTGCTCTAGAAATGAAGGCAACTCCAGTTTCATATTGGATACCATGAGCTGCATGAGTGCTTCTACCTCAGCGGCAGGACGATTCCAGTTTTCCTGTGAAAAAGCATAGAGAGTGAGGTATTTTACACCCATATCCAGCGATGCCTTTATAGCCTTACGTACAGATGCTACTCCGTTGGCATGACCATAGACTCTCTCTAGTCCTCTCTCTTTTGCCCAACGTCCATTGCCATCCATAATGATAGCAACATGAGTTGGTATGTTTTTTATATCTATATCCATTTCTACAAGTATTCCTTAATCTATTTTATCTCTACATACAATGACACGTCTCTCGCCCCCACATATATGATATACGCACACACATACCTGCATATATATCACTTCCATCTTTTCCCACATATCTGTCTTGTGGTTTAACATTAGGAGCAAAATGTTCTGCCCTAGGGGATGAATAGTCCATATCATCACTACCATAGAACCTTGACACCACGCTCACATCCACTTCACACCGTCTAGAGAGTTTATATCGCAATCCTACACTTATTCCTACCGATGCTACCATAGAGTCCCTATGATAGTATTTTCCATCTACATATACGTCTTTTGCATCACTCCATAACTCTCCACTAGGGATACGCTCCTTTCTTTTCACGCCTACCACATATACTCCTATATATGGACTTACCTCTCCTTTATCCTCCACCCTATATGGGAGGAACGTCATTTCTGCACCCAGAGATATTTCAACGAACTCTGTTTTATAACCCATGTCTTTTATGGGGATTGCGTTTATCTTACCCCCAGATGTCATATAGAGACACGATGCCAGTACTCTATACCTTCCACCTATGTTGTAAGCATAAAAACCACCTGCATTTATCCCCACATCACCCCTTATATCACCACTACATATTCCTCCTCCACCCAAAACTACACCTATCTGGTGCCTACATGTTTGTCCTTCCACCCTCTGCATTGCTACTATTACCACATATAATAATAGCACCCATACCCACTTGTGAATATGTGTAGAGCCATTTATGAGCATAAAACCTCTATTTACACAGCGTCATACACACCCATGTGCAATACACGCTATATAAATCAGGCAAATATACAAAATTCATACGAGGGTAGAACACTCTATAACTAATGATTTGCTAAAATATTCCCCTCGTTTATATATTTAATTGCGTTCGTCACTACCCCAACCCAATTTTTCCTTCATAGTAGAGAAAAAATCCTCTTGTGGCATCTTGGCTACTCGCAGAGTGTATTTTGACTTGAATATCTCTATCTCTTCGTCCCAATTCATAGGCTGGAAACACGAGTCCAAAGACAACAGATACTGGTCCTCACGACCGCTCACCTTTATATAAACTTTAACATTATCACGGAAAATTATAGGACGCACATTAAGATTATGGGAAGCAACAGGTGTGAGAACTATAGACTGTGTAGCTGGAGTAATGATAGGGCCTCCGCAAGATAGCGAATACCCAGTAGAACCAGTAGGAGTAGAGACTATAAGTCCATCACCACGGTAGGTGGCTATATAATGTCCATCGGCATAGGCTTCTATAGCTATCATAGAGGAAGAGTCCTTACGAGATACAGCCACTTCGTTTATCGCAATCATTCTCTCTGGCATACTAGGGCAACGCACCTCCAGTAATATCTTCTCCTCAAATGTCATCTCTCCCTTAAAGAGAATATCTATCGCATGACCTATATTTTCTTTTGAGATAGCTGCCAGAAATCCTAGATGTCCCATATTTATACCCACCAGCGGCACATTATCCCTATATGCCAATTCGGCGGCTCTCAATATAGTTCCATCTCCTCCCAATGTTATCATGTAGTCTGTATCCTGTGGCAATCTATCATCATAAACATCTATGTATGAAGGTAATACCTGTTTTAATTCCACTAGATAGTCCAGTGTTCCTCTATGTATATACAACTCCACATCATAAGAAGATAATGCGTCATATACATCACTAAGCCATGGGAGATTTTCCTTTTTTATACGTGTGCCGTAGAGAGCTATTTTCATTTTACGGGATATTTTTATATTTGGCAAATTTAATGATTTGTGATGATATATCTATATTTTTTTATTAGCATAGTTTATGCTGTTTTCTTAATTATGTCCATTTTACTATATTTACAGCCACAAAAACAACCATAGAGCATATAACAGACAATGGACGGAATAGATATTGACAACCCCAAATATAGGTTACTACTATTTTGTAGAGCTATAGGAATGTTCCATAACAGAGACATAGAACGAACGTTCTGTCTGAGTAATGGATACTTCAATAATATGGATAACGGTATAAACACAGATGTACTATCTAGGATTGTATCTGTTTATCCAAATCTTAATTTATTTTGGTTACTTACTGGACACGGAAAAATGGAATCAGCACCTACAGATGGACTGTATGTCGCCGAATCTGACGGCAAACTTCCTCAAGAGAGCGACTATAACATACCTATACGCTCATACACATCACTTGAAAGCATTATCACATCCAATAGTTATATGCCTCCGCGTTGGCGTATGCTACCCAAACGCATGGTAAGAAACAGCAATGATATAATCTTAAAAGTGGTAGATGATTCTCTTTCTCCCATTTTTGAACGTGATGATTATATATTATTCTCTCCCGTTATCCCCAGTGAGGCAGAAGGAGAAAATATAGCCCTATGTATATTTGCAGATGACAAAATACTCATACGCAAAGCCAGATTCCTAGATGCCAATCATAAAATCATTTCCCTAGAACCATTAAACCTAGACGATGCCTCACAGCCTACCATAGTATGTGCAGCAAGTGAAATAAGCAGATTTTATATAGCTACATCTGTCTTTAATTTCTAGGAGAGTAAAAAAACTACATAGACATATTTATAGCCACAGAAAAGAGTATAGACATCACAAATGCCGACATTGATAGGACTTTGAGGTACTTATCATAACCTTTGCATTCTTTTACCGTCCATATCGTCCACACATTAAACAGAGGAATAATGCACAACACATACCATAGTCCTGTATGGGAGGTAAGACATTGGTACGATATAAAACAAGCCATAGCTACTACAAGAAGAGATGAATGATATATCTTTCCTCCTGTAAAACTCATCTGCGAGGCAAGAGTACGTTTACCCATTACTCTATCATTCTCCACATCTCGCATGTTGTTAAGATTAAGCACTCCCGATGACATAAGACCTATCCCTGCTGCTGGGAGAAAAGATAGCACTTCCACACTGTGAGTATAAAGGAAAAGTCCCCCTACCACAGGCACTATCCCAAAGAATATAAAAACAAATATATCTCCCAAACCGTGGTATCCATATGCTCGTTTACCTACCGTATAACGTATAGCTGCCCATATACACGATGCTCCCAATGCCAAAAATAGCAACACCGTATATATAGCCTCCACCCCAAATGACACTAGCACAAGTGCCAATCCTATCATCATGGTAATCATACACACCACGAGTGTTCCTATGAGGAATGTACGAGGTTTTATATCTCCACGTTGAAGGGCACGAGCAGGGCCTATACGGTCATCGTTGTCTGTACCTTTGGAGAAATCGCCATAGTCATTGGCCATATTGGAAAGGATTTGAAGGAAAGAAGCTGTGAGTAACATCAGTATGAAAACGTCTGTTCTCCACACTCCATAACTAGCTGCAAGTCCTCCTGCTATTATCGCCCCCGATATAGATAGAGGAATGGTTCTCAACCGCAACGAATGTCCCCAAGCCTTGATTTGGTCTGCTTTCATACCACTATTTACTTTCCAGATATATATTTACCTCTCCCAAAAGTCGTCCTTGGCTAGCTACCTGAGTGATAGTAACGTCTTCTCCACGATTATTTTTCACCACTTTCATCATATCGGCATGAGAGTGTCCTCCTAGTATAACATCTATACCGTGTGTAGAGGCAGCCACCTCTTCGTCACCGGGACGTCCCATATATTCCTTATCTCCCAGATGTGACATACATATCACCACATCTACTCCCTTGGCATGTAGGGTATCTGTCCATTGTTGTGCAGATAGTATAGGGTCTAGATATATGGCACCTTCGCTATTATCCCTAGACACCAGAGTTTTTATATCCACCGTAAGACCTATGAGTCCCACCTTTACCCCCTTGTGATTGATAACGTGATATGGTTTTACAAGTCCCGATAGCGGAGTTTGTGAAAAATCATAGTTTGACACCACATATGGGAATTGTGAAGATTTAATTACCCTAGATAGATCCTCCATACCATTATCAAATTCGTGATTACCCAGTGTGCTGGCGTCATATCCAGCTCTATTCATAAAATCAACCTCTACCTTTCCACCAAAGAAATTAAAAAACGGAGTCCCTTGACAGAAATCACCACATGACAGCAACAAGACATCTCCACGCTTAGAACGTATGCTATCTGCTAGATGGGATATACGAGAAAATCCACCATATCCTGCCCATTTTCCTTTATTTTGTGCTACGGGCAACACTTGCGAATGCAGGTCATTGGTATGCAGGACTGTTATCATTCCTGTGGACACATCAGATGTAGGATTACACGTGAATATCACACCTACTAGCACTCCTAGAAGGATTATTATAGTTACTATCTTATTGGATTTCATGGTATCTATGGTTTTGAGGGATTTTTAATGTACCGTGAGAAGTAACATAGTTCATTATACCGTCACGCATCTTATATGGGAGGTATCGCACATTGGTCGCACGAGAGAAGAACGACATTCCATCACCTCCCTTGTGTAGGAAGTCTGATGTAAGCACCGTATATACCTTGCCGGGAGTGAGTCTCCACTGCCCTATGGTCGTAGTCCTATCCCAATTTCCATTTTTATCATACACCATACGCATGCCCCCTAGAGGATGATATGTACCTCTGCTGGCAGCACTAGAGAGATATTTGAACATTTCACGCATAGCCGCATTATCCATCTCAAGAATGACATACGCATTATCAAATGGCATGAACTCATACACCCACCCAACAGTTATATCACCCTTGGGCATTTGAGTACGGATACCTCCGTTATTAAACAGAGCTATGTCTATATTTACTCTTTCTCCCTTTTCTGCCATATACTTTTCTACTTCCTCTATGCTCACATCTGCTAGCCAAGCACCTAACCTGCCTTCATATTTATCGGCATATTGAGGGCTATATGATATCACGCGGTCCATAACCGCACTCATACTATCCACCATTGGCAAGAGGTAATCGTCCATTTCACTAGATGATGGCGTAGAAGGCTTTACCTCTATGTGGCGGGCATCTATATGTGTAACTTCATAAGAAGGCTGTCCACATGCCCCTATCGAGAATATAACTGCCATAGACGAGAGCAGTTTAAGTATAGATTTAATATTTAACATACTATTTAGCATATAGGCATTTTATATAATGACAAAAATAGCTATTTTTGAGCATTAATCACACTATCATGACAAAGTTTTCAGATAAAGACATTATTAATCCATCATCTGATGGCAATTCTACTGTTTCCTATTCAGATTTTTGTCTGAAAAACGCCCACACGGTAAATGTACTATCAAACGGCAAAAGTCGAGATGACATAAGCCTGCTTAACGCTTTACTTTCTGTATTATCATCAAGAGGGCTACATGTGAGAGTTATGTGTGATAGCCGTCCTGTATCACAAGTAGAGATGCACGACTCTATGAGCCTGTCGTTTTTCTCCCGTAATGATTTCAGCATTTTTGGTTCACCAAAAAGTTCTATACTAAAAGAATTTATAGACACTCCTTCAGATATTTTCATAGACCTCACCTCTAGTGATAAACCTCGCATACGCAAGATAAGACGACAGCTTAAATACAAGTTATCCATAGGAGTGAACCCACACATTGGCATCGTTTATGATTTTGTGTTTTCTATCCCCAGCGGCAGTGATTATAATAGGGCATTTGAGAGCATGATGAATTATCTGGACATCATAAACAGATAGAACACTCTTATACACATAGTTAAACCTCTATGATAGAGGACAGACATTTGCTATATTTATGGCTATGTAGCAAATACTAGACTATGAAAAGCCGCTTTTTCACTTTATTTTTTCTTTCTTTTTCCTCTATAATATGCCATGCCACACACAACCGTGCAGGAGAAATAACATTCCGTCAGGTAGGTGTACGCACATATGAAGTTACCATCACCACATATACCAAGAGTGATGCTCCTGCTGATAGATGTGACCTGCTCATAGAGTGGGGAGACGGCTCATCCTCTACCCTATACCGTTCCAACGGCACTGCCGACCGCGGTTGCCCGTATGGAGGCGAACCCATCTACAACCTCATCAAAAAAAACATCTACCGTGGCACTCATACCTACTCTACTCCCGGGATGTATCGTCTATCTATGATGGACTATAACCGTAACGAAGGCGTTAAAAATATAGCCAATAGCGTTGGCGTACCTTTTTATATAGAATCACATATATACGTTTCGTCAGACTCTCGAGTAGAGAATTCATCTCCTATGTTACTTAACCCTCCTACCGATTTTGGGTGTATATACACGCCATTTATACATTCACTGGGGGCTTATGATAGTGATGGGGATTCGCTTTCATATCGGCTGGTTAATTGCAGAGGGCTGGATGGGAGCGAACTGGAAAACACATACAACAAGGACTATAATCTAGACACATCCCACATAAGTATAGATTCCCTAGGGACTATAACATGGGATAGTCCCAATATCATAGGAGAGTTTAATATAGCTGTAGAGATAACCGAATACCGCAAGGATACTCACGGGAAATACTACCCCATAGGCAAGATATTGCGTGATATGCAGATAGATATCACAGACTGCCGCAATGACCCTCCTGTTATAAATGCAGGGGACAGCTATTGCGTTATAGCTGGCGATAGCATAACATTTGATGTAGAGGCATATGATATAAACCAAGACGAGATAACTTTGTCTATGGTAGGAGGAGTATTCATTGGCGACAATCCTGCTACATTTACCTGTTCAGCCGATTCTTCGGGGCTTGTAACGGGGGCATTTGGTTGGAGACCACTATGTAACCAATCTCGCAAAGAACCTTACATCCTCACCGTCAAAGCCAATGATTCACCTGTGGACTCCTATGGTAATCCACTCTCTGGCCTTTCCTCACAACATGTCATTAAACTTACCGTATTACTACCTCCACCCACTCTCATAGACGTATCTCCCAGCAGTGATAACGATGCTATCATATTAAAATGGAGACCTATTACCTGTGGGGGGATAAGCCATTATAACATCTACAGAAGAAATAGCGGGAAAAATATCCCTGCCGTTTCTTGCAGTGGAGGCATTGCACCATCAGCTCCATACACATTGGTAGGCACCACCAGAGATACCACATTTATAGACAGCACTATGGAAAAAGGATTGGCAGTAGGAAGGTCTTATTGTTATGTGGTTACAGCGGCTAGTATTGACAGCGAGAGTCCTCCATCATACGAAATGTGTACTACCATACCCATAGACCGCCCAGCCATTTGCCAAGTGTCCATACTATCTACACATCAGAAAGATGGAGCTGTAGATATACATTGGTCTAGTCCACAAGAGATAGACCGCATAAAATACCGCCCACCATATAGTTATCATTTATATAATGAGCAAGGAAAACGTCTATCCATACAACAAGAAAATGATACCACATATAAACACACAGCGGTAAACACCACAGAATACATACCTCTTAAATACTATGTAGAACTACACAATGAATCTGGACTCATAAAATCATCACAAGAATCATCTTCGTTTTATCTTTTGGCGTCCTCTGGTGATAGTTCGGCTATTCTATATCTGGAATATGATGTCCCATGGGAGATAGACAGTGTGAAGTATTATATTTCCAGCAGCAGAGATAACAAATGGGCTACAGTGGTCATAGGCGATGGCAAATCCCCCACTAGGGTAAGTAATCTCACCAACGGGGAGAGTTACACATTCTATTCAGAAATATATGGGCATTATGAGCATTCGGGTATTCAACGCCCCATAATTTCTCTCTCTCAAAGAGTATCCTTAACCCCAAATGACAACGAAGTAAAATGTCCCCCACAACTATCCATCACACAGAATTGTTCTTCCAGCAGTCCTTTTTTACTGCATTGGACATCACCCAGTGAAATATGCCAAGACTATGACATAGATAGTTTTTACGTCTATCATAGAAACGATGAATCATCACAATGGGAGGAGATACACAGGACAGATACTCTAGAATATGAGATACCTCTAGGAAAAAGATATGGAGAATATATGGTAAAAGCTAGAGATAGTGCTGGTAATGTTTCCAAAGAGAGTAACACAGTGAGTGTCATTCACTGTGAAAACATATCACTTCCCAATGTCTTCACTCCAAATGGTGACGGCATCAATGACCTTTTTGTCCCCATAGTACCTATAGCAGATGGGACATTTCATATAGATATATTCTCACGATGGGGGCAGGTAGTATTTTCTAGTAGTAACCCACAGATACTATGGGACGGCACACTTAATGGGGAAGGAAAACAATGCAGTCAAGGTGTGTATTTCTATGTCTATTCATTCACCGCAGAAGGCGAGAGTTCCTCCCAGAAAGGGAGCGGCTATGTTCATATATTCCGTTAGATGGCAGACAGGCCACTGAAAAATGCGGCACCCTTCGGGTGCCGCATTTTTCAGTGCATTGTCACATATAACACACTTTTTATTATTTTGCCGTCCAATAGCAACGACGAGGAGATACTATACGTCCATCTGCTTTAAGACGAGCCATAGCTTTATCTACCTCTTTGCGGTCTATTCCAGATATTTCTGCTACTTTACCAGCATTAAGAGCATCTGGGCTATTTTTAATCGTTTCAAATACTTTTTCTACTGTGTCCATTTTTCATTTAGTTTTAAGGGTTAAAAATAATATCTATGGAATGCTTCCATTGCTTCGTAATCTGCCAATCCCAATGAATGATATACTTCGGCAGTATTTTTATTGCGGTCTTCAGCTCTCTGCCAGAAATCACGGATGTCTTCGTCTAGATATGCAGTATCGTTCTTTTGAGATTCGTGGAAAAATATAGCACGCTTTTTAAGACGGAGTTCGTCTGGCGACATAGGCACTACCATGTCCACCTGCTCTACACTCCACTGACCCCACGTTCCACGATAGAGCCACACTCGTGTATCACGCATGAATTTCTCACTTTTAAGACTCGCTATAGCAGTATAGAGCAAATCCAGACTTATCTTCTGTGTACCATGAGGGTCTGTAAGGTCTCCCGCCGCAAATATCTGGTGAGGACGTACTTCTTTTATCACATCCACCATTCGTGTGATGTCTTTACGGCTTATAGGGTTTTTCTGTACTGTACCCGTTTCATAGAATGGCAGGTCTAGGAATGTAACATTGGTGTCTTGTACACCCATAAAACGCAGCGAAGCCAAAGCCTCTCCGCGGCGTATGAGAGCTTTTACCTTACGCACCACAGGAGCATCTTTTTCTCCTTCTGTTTTGCCTGTGAGCAGGTCATTTACATGGTTGTATATCTTATGACTAGCCTCTTCACCCGTCTGATACTCATAAAAATCCTCGGCAAATTCTACAAAACGACGTGCTTCGCTGTCACTCACACTATTACAACCAGATGTCTGTATCACCACATGCACATCATGTCCCTGCTCCACTAGACGGCGTATGGTTCCTCCCATACCTATTATAGCATCATCTGGATGGGGAGAAAAGACTATCACACGTTTGCGGGCAGGGGTAGCACGTTCTGGACGTGTAGCGTCATCGGCATTTGGTTTTCCTCCCGGCCAACCTGTTATGGTGTGCTGCAAGACATTAAACATCTTGATATTAAGACGATATGCCGACCCTTCCTGTGCTATGAGCGAAGACATAGAATGGTCATTGTAATCGCGTTCTGTGAGTTTAAGGATGGATTTTCCTGTGATAGATGAGAGCCACACTATCGCCTTACGCTGCATAGCCTCGTCCCAAGTGCATGGCCCTACCACCCACGGAGTCTTGACTCTAGTAAGGCATTCGCTGGCAGCTTCATCTAGTATCACCGTACAGTCGTGGTGAGTTTGTAGATATGTAGCTGGCACTTCAGAAGACATCTCTCCCTCTACCGCACGACGTACGATATCGGCTTTTTTATTACCCCAAGCCAGTAGTACTACACGCCTAGCCTTAAGGATAGTACCTACACCCATCGTAATACCACGTTTGGGGACATTTTCTATACCATGAAATTCTTTGGAGGCGTCGCTGCGTGTGAGATGGTCTATCATAAGCATTCGCGTACCAGAATTGATATGTGAACCCGGCTCATTAAAACCTATGCTACCCGTACGACCTATGCCCAGTATCTGGTAATCAAGCCCTCCACAGGCTTTTATTTTCATATCATAGTCTGCACAGTGTTGTTCTATACGCGATGCCGATATAGATGAAGATGGGATATTTATATTCCCCGGCAATATATCTATGTGATTGAAAAGGCATTCGTGCATAAATGTCCAATGGCTCTGTGAGGATTCGCGGGGTATGCCATAGTATTCATCTAGATTAAATGTTATGACATTGGCAAATGACAGGCCCTCTTCTTTATGCATACGCACCAGTTCTGCATATATGTGCATAGGAGTATTTCCCGCAACCAGTCCCAGCACGGTTTTTTCGCCATTGGCATTGCGAGAGCGAATGAGCGAAGCTATCTCTTCGGCTACTGCGACAGAGGCTATCGTGGCACTTTGAAAAATCTCGGTATGGAGTTTCTCAAACCTCACATCCTCCCATCTTCCTACTGATTTATGTAATGGCATATAGTCTTTTTTCTAGTGTTAAGACAAAAACACCCTCTGCGTCATGACGTAGAGGGTGTATATAAATGAGTTTTTTATTATTTGCTTCTCTCTAGTGCAGATGCAGCAGCTGTATCTACGACAAACTTGCAGTTAGGGTGAGCCTGCAGGTATGTAGCAGGTACATCATCAGACATTTCTCCCTCTACGGTACGTTTGATGATATCTGCTTTGCTAGCACCCCAAGCCATAAGTATGATAGTTTTGGCTTTGAAGATAGTACCTACACCCATAGTGATAGCATCGGTAGGAACGTTTTCTAGTCCACCAAATGCTGGAGCAGCGTCGCTACGAGTGATAGCATGTAGGTGTATCATACGAGTCTTTGACTGTGGGTCTGATGGTGGTTCGTTAAAGCCTATGTGACCTGAACGTCCTATACCTAGTAGCTGGAAGTCAAGACCACCTGCTTCATCTATTTTCTTTTCATAGCCATCACACCATTCTGCCACTTCTTCCATAGGCATAGTACCGCAAGGAATGTTTACGTTTTCCTCTGGTATGTCTATGTGGTCAAACAGGTTGTGGTGCATGAAATACCAATAGCTCTGGTCGTTATCGTGTGTAAGACCATAGTATTCGTCCAGGTTAAATGTCTTAACATTTTTGAAAGAAAGACCTTCTTCCTTGTGCATACGTATAAGTTCTGCATACACTTTAAGAGGAGAAGCTCCTGTAGCAAGACCTAGAACGGCAGTTTCGCCTTTGGCGTTTTTTGTACGAATGATATCTGCTATCTCACGAGCAATAGCCACCGAACCAGAAGCCTGGTCTGGATAGATATCTAGTTTCATTTTTTCAGTCATATCGGTTATATATTTAATATTTTTACGTTATTCTGTTTCACACCTTTTCAGTTTACAAATTTGCAAAATTTTAATGAAACCACCATATTTTTTTCGACTAAATTCAATTATATGGGGATAAATGCCCTACGGCCAATAAAAAATCACGCCCCGTGGGGGCGTGATTTTTTATTGAGATAATTATATCATTAAAAATCTATTCTGTATCCATATGGCATACGAGCCATCACGCGAGGAGAGTTCTCATCTACTATCTCACGCATGGTATTTATCATATCGGCAGCGTCATCACCCACCATAGCTCGTATCTCGTCATCTTTACTTCCTCCCAAAAGTTCCATAAACGCATCTATGGATTTTTTGGTAGCGGTAGTCTGTGTTACACGATATTCCTCTACGCCAGCCAGAGCAGCAGCCTTTTCTATTGCATCATATAGACCTCCTATCTCGTCCACTAGTCCTATTTCTATAGCATCACTACCACTCCACACACGACCTTGTGCTATCTCATGTACTTCCTCCACGGTCATCTTACGACCTTCGGCTACACGAGAGAGGAATTGAGAATAAACATTCTCTATACCTTTCTGTACCAACGGAGCTAGGCCACGGCTTACAGGAGCCAATAACGATGGGTCGATAGAATTTGGATAGATAGCCACTTCATCTATCGTGATACCGTGTTTTGAAGCCAATTTGGATACATTTGGTATCACTCCAAACACACCTATACTACCTGTAAGAGTAGTAGGTTCGGCAAATATATAGTCTGTACCACAAGAGATATAATAACCTCCACTAGCTGCATAGTTACCCATAGATACTACTACTGGTTTTTCCTTCTGCAATTCTTCTAGCGAATGCCATATATTGTCTGATGCTAGAGCCGAACCACCGGGAGAATTCACACGTAAAACTACAGCCACGACATTAGTATCTTTTATGACTTTTTCTATGTCTTTACGCATACTCTTGGTACTGATGCTACCTGCGGCTGGAGCATCTACTATATCACCTTCGGCATAGATAACAGCTATTTTCTTTTTGGCTGTCTCTAACGCAGTAGATGGCTGAGCTATGTAGTCGGCAATGGATATTTTATTTTTCACTCCCAATGTGTCTTTTATATAAGAAGCATATCCTTCATAGTATGAAAGCGTATCCACTAGACCAGCTTTGAGAGCTTCCTGTGGGAACATACCAGCACGTGTAGAGGCCGCCACACATACATCGGCTTTTGAAAGGCCTCTGTTTTCTGCTATGGCAGTTGAAATAGTATCCCATACAGATTCCAACATACGCAGGTTTTGCTCGCGATTGGCATCACTCATCTTGGATTCCATATATGGTTCTACGGCACTTTTGAATTTACCTACACGGAATATCTGTACATCTATACCATATTTTTCTAGAAATCCCTTAAAGAATGGCATCTGTGTAGCAAGACCTTTAAGGTCAACACCCCCGTTTGGATTTAAGAACAGACGAGTAGATAGACTCTTGAGGACATACTCTCCTTGCGAATAGTATTCGGCGTATGATACTATATCTTTACCCGAAGCCTTAAATTCTTCAAGAGCTTTTTCTACAGCCATCATTTGAGCCATACCTCCGCCAAAACCACTTCCAGAAAGCACTATACCTTTTATACGGTCATCTTCGGCGGCACGAGTAATGGCATCGGTAAGGTCTTTAAGCCCAACAGCCTCTTTTTCCTCCACACCATAACCCAACGATGCAAAGGCATTCATAGGGTCTTCTACCACACAATCCATGATAGGAGCCGATAGGTCTATCACGAGCATAGAATTATCCTTGACACCCGCTACTTCATCTTCTGAAAGCGAAGCTACTATAGAGACCATTCCCATAAACATAAAAAATGGGAGAACTGTAAGCACCACTCCTGCTAGCAGTGCCGCAAAAAACATTTTAAAGAATTCTTTCATATCTTATCGTTTTTATAGTTTATCTTCAAAAAAACTCCATTGAAATTCAACGGAGTTTTATTTATGTCCTTTTCTATTATTTTACTTCTACTTCAAATAGTACAGGAGGTGCAAGAGGAGGTAATTTTTCTCCACCCTTGGTAAGACCATTGGCTATATTTGGGTCTTTTTATCCTGTGCCTTGAAATCCTCATATGAGTATTTGTACGTTGCATTTGTAGCGTTACCAGTAGATAGTTTCATGATACGTGACACGATAGCATAACGCGATGGGCCATTAAAGTATGAACGGTTATCCACCATACAAGATATCTCCTCACTACGCCATACACCAGTAGGATATGTCATAGCACCCTCATAAATACCTACTTCTGGATATTTGCTATCGCCTATAAACATACTCCAAGGCACCATAGCAGGGACATTGGTAGTAGATACGTTTTTATAGAAACCATAATTATTCTGCCAATTCTGAATATCGGCTATCTCTTGTTGAGAAGGAGCTCCAGTATATGTATATTCATCACCCAGTTTTGCAAAACCGTGCCCACCTACCTCATGACGCAATGTAGGTTCAAATGCACGAGACATAGGGCACATACCTATACAAGCACCACCCGACCACATAGAGCAAGTACCAGCATAGCGTTTGTCGTTTATTACTACTATAGTTACGCTATTGTTAAGAGTACTAGAAAGGTCTCCTAGTCCATTTCCTACTCCGCTAGCCATAGCAGGGACTTTAAGTGCATATTCAAACACTTTTTCATAATTACATTTGGTAGCAGTACTATTGGCCGATGTAGCATCAAACTCACTGCTGAACACCGTATTTGGCCTAAAGCTAGCAAAATCTGCCTGATGAGAACCATCATGACCGTGACCATACATAGCACCACGATGCTGGCTTTCGGCATACACAAAATAGACATTGAATTTTTCACGGTATGAACGATATGGCTCTATATTAAAGAACGCATCTGCTGCAGCCTCCATAGCCTTGTCATAAGCTCCTCCTTCTGCCAAATCTTCCATTATAAATCCATCACCCATCAGCACGATGTTTATAGGATTGGTATTGGTATTTATCTCATAATCCTTAAAAGTTCCATTGGCATGGTATGTTATAGAAGGAGTAGTATATGAGAACACTTCACTTTCTACCACATCGGTTGACATACCATCGGTAGCTTCAACCTTCCAATAGTATGTAGTACCCATCTCTTGTTTGGTAGAAAGAGTATATGTAAGCTCACGTGTGTTATAAGAACTCCACTGCTGCTGGTCTTTGGATAATTTAAGAGTATATGTTATAGCATCGCCATTGGCGTCTTGTGATGCCTGCCACACAAATGTAGGAAGAAGGCTCTCTATAGTCGCACCATTGGCAGGAGAAGAAAGCACCGGTGCAGTAGGTAGCACATTTGGGGCTTCTTTCTGTGTAAGAGTGATGGTTATAGTACCATCTGGGACGTCTTTACTTTTAACGGTAAAGGTCATAGAACGAGACGAATGTGTCATCTGTGTCTGGGCGGTGATATTTATAGTAGCATCACCAGCTCCAGATGTAGGGCTTATAGACGCCCATGTATCTGATGAAGATATACTCCATTGGACATTGGACTTGATAGCAAACGATGCACTTGTAGCATCGGCAGCTATTTCTATTCTAGAAGGTCCTGCTTGTAGAAAAGGGTCTTCGCCCTTGGCACAAGAGAATATAACCAATGACACAAACAGTGTCATAATGATACTTACAAATCTAGTTTTCATGTGTATATTGTGTGTTATGTTATGGTATATATAAATATCATGGATATATAAAGGCACACGAAATACCTACACCCATAGCAGGCGTAATATCTTTATCCCGTGTTTTCTACAACGCCATTACAGACGTTGTTTTTTGGCCTCAATAGATAGGGTAGCGTGAGGCACCGCACGTAATCTTTCCTTGGGGATAAGTTTACCTGTTACACGGCACACACCATAGGTTTTATTTTCTATACGCACTAGTGCAGCTCTCAAATCCCTTAAAAATTTCTCCTGACGAGCAGCCAGCTGTGCATTGGCCTCTTTGGACATGGTTTCAGAACCCTCTTCAAACGTCTTGAACGTAGGAGAAGTATCATCTGTCCCATTACCCGAATGATTAAGGTAAGAATCACGTATGATAGCCAAATCTCGTTCAGCTTTGGAGATTTTTTCCTCTATGAGAATTTTGAACTCTTCTAGTTCGGCGTCGCTATATCGAGGCCCTTTTACTACGTTTCCACTCATACATCAATCGTGTTTTTTTATGTTGATAATCATCTTCACATCGTCAAACTCTACACTTTCACCCTCTGTAAGGGCATCTACATAGCATAGAGAATGAGTCAATGTTTCCGAGCAAATATAATCATTATTTGTTTCAATAGCACATTTTATTTCATCTGTCGTACAAATAGTTACATCTATACGGTCGCTTACATTGAAATCTGCCTCTTTACGCATATTCTGGATACGATTTACTACCTCACGGGCTATGCCTTCGCCACGCAATTTTTCATCTATCACTATATCCAGAGCTACGGTAAGACCGTCTTGGGAGAGGACTACACTACCCTCTACATCTTGGGTTGAGATATTGACGTCTTCCACCTGCACCACAAACTCTTTATCACCTATACATGCTGTAAGACTACCATCTTTCTCCAGACGAGCTATTTCCTCTTGGCTCATGGATTGTATGTATGCTGCTACGGCTTTCATATCCTTACCATAACGAGGTCCCATCTTTTTAAAGTCTGGTTTTATCTGTTTTACAAACATAGAGGTGTCTGAAAGTAGTTCTATCGCCTTAACGTTAAGTTCAGACGTTATAAGGTTCTCTACCGCCTTAATCTTTTCTGCAAAATCATCTGTAAGGCAAGGTATCATTATCTTTGGAAGTGGCTGACGTACACGTATCATCTCGCGTTTGCGGAGCGAAAGTCCCATAGAACATATATCCTGTGCCAGTTTCATACGTTCTTCCAGTTCCTTATCTACCATAGCAACATCATACACAGGGTAGTCTGCCAAATGTACCGATGCACTAGTATCTTTTCCTGTAACAGCGTTAAGGTCACGGAAGAGACGGTCGGCATAGAAAGGAGCAAATGGACTTATAAGACGTGATAGCGTTTCCAGACAGGTGTATAGTGTCTGGTATGCCGATAGTTTATCCTGTGATGAAGCATCAGATTTCCAGTAACGACGACGTGATAGACGTACAAACCAGTTGGATAGGTTTTCACCTGTAAAGTACTGGATAAGACGAGTAGCACGGGTAGGCTCATAGTCATCAAGAGCTTCTTCTACCTTTGACACCAGAGTATTGAGTTCTGAAAGTATCCAGCGGTCTATCTCTGGGCGGTCTTTATATGGTACGTCTTCTTCACTATATGTGAAGCCGTCTAGATTTGCATACAGAGCAAAGAACGAATAGATATTATATAGAGTACCAAAGAACTTACGGCGTACCTCATCTATACCCTCCACGTCAAACTTAAGGTTATCCCAAGGCTGAGCATTGGATATCATATACCAACGCACCGCATCGGCACCATATTTACCCAGCGTCTCAAATGGGTCAACAGCATTACCCAGACGTTTGGACATCTTTTGACCGTTTTTATCCAGCACTAGGCCGTTTGACATCACAGCTTTATATGCCACACTGTCTTTTACCATAGTAGATATAGCATGAAGTGTATAGAACCAACCACGCGTCTGGTCAACACCCTCGGCTATGAAATCTGCTGGATAGCCTTTTTTATCATCTATCAGCTCTTTATTTTCAAACGGATAGTGCCACTGTGCAAATGGCATAGACCCAGAATCAAACCATACGTCTATAAGGTCTGCCTCACGATACATTTTACCTCCAGTAGGAGATACCAGAACTATCTTATCTACTATGTGTTTATGCAGGTCTATATTTTCATAGTTTTCATCACTCATATCATCTGGATTGAATGCAGGATATGGGTCTTCCTTCATAAATCCAGCCTCTATAGAACGAGCTATTTCGCTCTTGAGTTGAGCTGCACTACCTATTATCATCTCTTCGCGACCGTCTTCGCTACGCCATATAGGCAGTGGGATACCCCAGTATCGTGAACGTGAGAGGTTCCAGTCGTTGGCACTTGCCAACCAGTTACCAAAACGTCCTGTTCCTGTAGCTTCGGGTTTCCATTTTATGGTAGTATTAAGTTCACTCATTCTATCGCGTACATCTGGCACTCTTATAAACCAAGAGTCTAGAGGATAATAAAGCACTGGTTTATCGGTACGCCAACAGTGTGGATATGAGTGGGTGTGTTTGGCCACAGAAAATGCTTTGTTTTCTTCTTTAAGACGTATGGCTATCTGTACATCTAGGCTGCGTTCTGGTTCCTTTCCTGCATCATAGTATGCGTTCTTGACATACATTCCAGAATACTCTCCCATTCCATCTATAAAACGACCTTGAAGGTCAACAAGAGGCACTAGATTATCATTTTTATCTTTTACAAGCATAGCAGGCACTCCTGCATCACGAGCCACACGGGCGTCATCTGCACCAAATGTAGGTGCTATATGCACTATACCTGTACCATCTACAGTAGTTACATAGTCTCCCGGTATAACACGGAACGCACCTTCTGGATTTTCATATGGCAGATAGAATGGCATTAGTTGCTCATAACGAGCACCCAATAGTGTCTTACCATCACACTGCTCCACTATCATATAAGGTATCTTTTTGCTTTCGGGAGTATAAGACGCTAGTTCTTCTTCACTATCCACAGCATAGAACTTCCCAGCAAACACACTCTGAACCAAATCCTGTGCTAGGATAACATACTGCGGAGCAAATGTGTATTGGTTAAAGGTACGAGCCATCACATACTGTATCTTTTCTCCCACAGCCAGTGCGGTATTGGAAGGCAGAGTCCATGGTGTAGTAGTCCAAGCTAGGAAATACACAGGAGCATCATCCTTTTTCAATACTTCTGGAAGAGTTTCTTTTACCGCTAGGAATTGGGCGGTCATAGTGGTGTCAGACACATCGCGGTAACAACCCGGTTGGTTAAGTTCGTGAGATGAAAGACCTGTACCCGCCTTTGGCGAATATGGCTGTATGGTATATCCCTTGTAAAGCAGACCCTTGGTATATATCTGTGATAATAGCCACCACACACTCTCCATGTATTTGGATTTATAAGTGATATATGGGTCTGACATATCTACCCAATATCCCATCTGGCGTGTAAGTGAGTTCCAGCGGTCTGTATAACGCATCACTACCTTGCGGCAGTAGTCATTATACTCCTCTACCGATATTTTTTTACCTATGTCTTCTTTGGTGATACCCAGTTCCTTTTCTACACCCAACTCTACTGGCAGCCCGTGTGTATCCCATCCTGCTTTACGGCGTACCTGAAAACCCTTCAGAGTCTTATAACGGCAGAATATATCTTTAATGGTACGAGCCATCACATGGTGAATACCTGGAAGTCCATTGGCCGATGGAGGTCCTTCAAAAAACACAAATGGTGTAGCTCCTTCGCGGTTTTTTATACTACGAGCAAATACATCCTCCTTCTCCCAGAATGCCAACATTTCATCTACCACATCTGTAAGACTCAAACGGTCATACTCATTAAATTTTTTCTTGTTATCCATACTACGATTATATGTGAGTGTGTTATTTATTCTACTAGACAATAGTTATTACTATTAATCTGCGAAAATACGATATTTTTTTCATACTATCTCTCTTTTTCTCATTTTTTACTTAAAAGAATATATACACCTAGCATTAGGGATAAAACATTTGGCTATATGGGATATAAATAATAATTTTGCAGGATTAAATGGGGTGCTATATAAAAAAAGGCACTACTCCCTTAAAAAGATTATTAACCAATACTTTATACTTTGGAAGCTGACCCACTCAGTAACATTCTAGAACACATATCCTCCATAGCTGGCAGTTCTGCACTATGGTATTCCATCGCTGTGGTTTTACTACTTATGACTTCGGCTCTTATTTCGGGGTCTGAAACGGCTCTTTTTTCTATCACAGGAGCCGAAAGAGAAGACTTCAAACACTCCAAAGACCCTCGCGAGAGAATGATTGCATCGTTGCTGGAACGTCCAGACCATTTGCTGGCAACCATCCTTATAGCCAATAATTTTGTAAATATAGCCATAGTACTCATACTGGAATACCTATTACGCACATATGTGGACTTTGGAGATAATGACATATTGCGAGTGTTTATATCGGTAGTGATGACTACGTTCTTACTACTGCTCTTTGGCGAAGTGATGCCCAAGGTATATGCCACAGGTAACTATCTGGGTGCTAGCAAGATGGTAGCCCCTATCATCAAGGTTATGTCTGTACTGCTACGGGTGGTAAGCGTGCCGTTTCTACTGCTTAACAAGGCTATGGAAAAGATATTTTCACATCGCACACACAATGGTCATCTTTCTGTAGATGGACTCTCCCAAGCACTGGAAATGACACAGGACGAAACCAACGATGAGGACGACATACGCATACTGGAAGGTATAGTATCATTTGGTAAGACAGAAGCCAAACAAGTGATGACTCCTCGCACCGAAGTATTTTCTGTGGCAGATGATTGCACATTTGAACGACTTAAACGTCTTATATTACGTCAAGGATATTCGCGAATACCTGTATATCATGGAAATCCAGACTGTATATGTGGTATCCTTTACATAAAAGACCTACTGGCATACCTAGGAGAGAAAGACTACCAGTGGCAGAAGATGATACGCAAACCATTTTTTGTACCAGAAAACCGCAAGATAGATGACATACTGGTGGATTTCCAAGAAAAGAAAAACCACATGGCTATAGTGGTTGACGAATACGGCGGTACCAGCGGTCTTATAACTATGGATGACATTCTAGAAGAGATTGTAGGGAACATTTCAGATGAATTTGATACTGAAAGCGGCGAAGGATACACCCGCGAAGACGAAAATCACTTTACATTTGAAGGAAGCACTCGTCTTGTGGATTTTTATCGTATATTGGACCTAGAAGCCGACGAAGAAGAAATGTGGGAAGAAAACAAAGGAGAAGCCGATACTCTGGCAGGTCTTATCCTCGAGAGGATAGGTGCTTTCCCAAAACGTGGCGAGACAATCACATTTATGGAACGTTATACGTTTACAGTATCGGCCATAGACCGCAAACGTATAAAAGAAATCAAACTGGAAATTGCACAGGAGACTCCTGCCACAGCAGAAAAAGAAGAAGATTAGCCACCTTGTCGCACTACTTATAGTAGCGTCGTTATGTATTTTTTCATTTACTCTTTACTACTCTACACACAACGATGGTAGGTACTACCCTCGTCCTTATGGCTATGTACATATAGAACATCCCCCACACTCTTATGTCTCTCACAGACTATCTTGTGGGACATTTGATATTCCTGCACTATCTCACGCCACCTCTCCCAGCGAAGACCTGCTATGCCTATACTACCCTTCCATGAAGGCACACATAAACATTCGCTATGGGAGAGAGAACATTTATGATACGGGACATATTACTAGCAACATAGAGAAAAACATAGCACGCCTCTCTAGTAGAGCATACAGATGTTCTTACAGCGACTATGAATCTGCCTGTGGCAATATCAAAGCCTCCATATACTCCATGGAAGGAGATGTAGCTACGCCTCTGGCTTTCTGTATTACAGATACTTTTTCTCACGATTACATATATGGAGTAGCATATTTTGACCTCCATCCAAACTACGACTCTCTCCTACCTTCCATAAATCACATAAAACGCGACATCATACAGATGATAGAGAGCTATACCCCCATTAGATAATTTGTTGATAACTATTTAACGAAGGGAGAAATAGCTAGTATATTTATTTGTATTTTTACCAGCTAGAAAACACACACGCATTTATGTACGCTTCACAGGAAAACGATTCAGATATATCACGCATAGCCGCCCGTTATGAGGAAGCTATCCGCAACGGGACATCTATCTTTCTAGATGCCATAGAGTGGATAGAACTCATGGAATACTATATGGGTGAGATGATATATGATATGGCTACCAGTGCTGCTCGTGATGCAGGAGAGACTTATCCAGACAACACAGAACTTAACATCACCCGTGGAGAAGTATATATCTACACCTCATCTATGGAAACGGCTCGTCCCATAGTAGAATCACTCGTGGAACGCTATCCTACTATGCCTGCTGTAAAGGTATTACACGGGATGTATCTTTCTGCCAGCGGGCTACATCACCGTTCTATAGAACAATTTCTTTCTGCTTATAACGAATATGAAGACCCTCACCGTCTTAATATCCTACTGGCAGAAGAATACACCTCCACAGGGAACTATATCATGGCTATAAGATACTACCAGAAAGCCGTACTTCTCGCCCCAGAAGAACCTCATCTTATAGATACTCTGGTAGATATATACAGGATAAACGAGAGCTATACACTAGCCTCACATTTTTTTGAACGTCTTACAGAAAAACAACCATACAACGCCAAATTATGGTATCATTTGGGTTTTTTCCTATCTAGGATAGAGAAATATGAAGACGCATTAAAGTCACTGGAGTATGCTACATACATAGAACCCACGTGGAGTTTACCATACTATGACATGGCCGAAATACTATGGGAGAAAGAACGATATGAAGACATCATCTCACTCTTTACCCGTCTATCGTCATATATTTCCATAGAAGACCCATACCCATACTCCATGATGGGCAAATGTTACCACCAGATAGGGCAGATAGAGCTATCGTGTGAGAACTTTTTGAGAGCTATACATTTTGACCCTCTCAATGCCGAAGGTTGGTATAATTTATCTCTGGCACACTTTACTACTGGACACAAACGCCAAGCCCTCACATACATTTACGAAGGCATAGAGTGTGACCCTGCCGATATCGAATGCTTACGTCTGGCATGGGAGATAGAGGAATCGCTCCACATGTGGGACGAGGCAGAATCCCATCTGGAAGAAATCATAAACCACAGCGACAGCAACCAAGAAGACTATATGGACTATGCTTATTTCCTGTATGAGAGAGGCAAATATAATGACTCTCTGGAGATACTTAAGACATTGCGTCTGCTACATGACAACTGCCACGAAGCATTCTACCACATGAGTTCTGTTTATTATGCTTTAGGAGATTATGAAAAAGGTAACAATATGTTGAAAAAAGCATTATCTTTGGCTCCAGAATTACTGCACGTCATGCAGGACAACTACCCCGAACTCATAGAAAACATACCACAACTTAAACACCACATCCACAGGGTGGATAACCAGAAAGGGAATTAGAAATAAATAATAATAACACATATCATATTTATCATGCTTAAAAAACTATTTATACCATTTGCTTTAATCGTTGCTCTGTGTGCTTGTCAGGGTAACAAAGCCCAATACCCTGCTCCGCTAGAAGTATCGTGGAGAATGGAGGGCAACCGCATGGGAGAAGATAATTCTTGTTTTAAGACCGTATGGACATTTAAGAACGTATCTTCAGATTCATTAAAATCAGATTGGTTATTATACTACAACCAATTCTCTCGCCGTGCCGTATATGAAGAAAACACACCTGTAAAACTAGAACAGGTAATAGCCGATTTTTACCGCATCTACCCTACCGAGGACTACAAGACACTAGCCCCCGGAGATTCTATGGTGGTAAATATCTACATGAGAGGTTCGGCTCTTAAAATCACCGAAGCTCCTATGGGAATGTATTTTGTACCATGTGATAAAGACGGTAAGGAACTCACTCCTATGGCTATGGCTCCTGTTAAAAAATCACTTAATAACACACCAGAGGCACTATTGCGTAGCAGCCGCGACAAATACCCTTTCCCTAGCGGTCAATACTTATACTCACAAGACAAAGACCTCGCTCTGGATGTTCCGTTGGAATCATACGACATCATACCATCGGTTAAAAAAGCCACACCATCAGAAGAGATGGTAGAGATTAAAAAAGAGATAAGCATATCTGCTGCCGACGCTCTTAAAAACGAGAGCCAATACCTCTCTACTCTGCTTACAGAAAAACATGGTGCTATAATCACCGAAGGCGGATTCCCTATCTCCCTTACAGTAGATGAAGCATTAAGCAGCAACAGCGAAGCATATACTCTTAATATCACCAGCAATGGCATAGAGATAAAAGGTGCTTCTGCTGCTGGTGTATTCTATGGAGTGCAGACATTGCGTAGCATATTGGATAGAAAAGCTCTTCCTCTTTCTACCCAAGGCGTAGCGATAGAAGACTCTCCAGACTTTGGATACCGTGGATTCATGCTTGACATAGCACGTAATATCCAGACCAAAGAAGCCATCATGAAAGTCATGGACGTGATGGCATACTATAAAATGAACAAATTCCACTTCCACTTTAACGACGACGAGGCTTGGCGTCTAGAAATTCCTGGACTTCCAGAACTCACAGAATATGGTGCTCGTCGCGGTCATACACTGGATGAAAAAGAGTTCCTACACGCTGCTTATGGTTCTGGCCACGATGCCAATGACCCAACTTCTCGCGGCAACGGATACATCTCTCGCAGCGAATTTATAGACCTTCTACGCTATGCCAAAAACCTTCATATAGATGTCATTCCAGAGATAGAAACTCCCGGTCACGCCCGTGCTGCGGTATTCTCTATGAAACATCGTTATGACAAATACAAAGACATAGACCTCGCCAAAGCCGAAGAATATGCTCTACATGACCCTGAAGACACATCCAAATACACATCGGCACAGGCATTCCACGACAACGTAATGTGTGTAGCCCGCGAAGGTGTGTATCGTTTCCTAGACAAAGTAGTTACAGAAATCAAATCTATGTATGACGAGGCTGGAGCTACACTGGAAGGCATACAGACAGGTGGAGATGAAGTTCCTCGCGGCAGCTGGCTAGGAAGCCCTATGTGCCACGCTCTAGTAGAAAACGGCACTATAGAATCTCTTGCCGACCTACGCGACTACTTCACTCAGCGTTTCAAGGAAATCCTAGACGCCAAAGGTTTGAGATATTGGGGATGGATGGAGATAGCCTCCAAAAAAGGCAAACCAAACCCTAAATTTATGAACCAAGGATTTATGGCTTACTGTTGGGATACAGTAGGCGAATGGGGTGGAGAACAGATACCTTATATCCTTGCCAATGCTGGTTATGACATCATACTATGTAACTGTCCAAATCTATATTTTGACTTTGCTTATGGTAAGAGTGCTTATGAACCCGGTCTATACTGGGGCGGATGGGGCGGAGAACGCCTATCATTTGACCTGCTACCATATGACGCATATCATTCTGTACGTCTAGGTCTTCAAGGAGCTACTATGGATTGGGATAAAGCTCCTTATAAAGCCGATGGCACTCCAAAAGAAATGCTTACAGAAAAAGGTCGCACACACATCAAAGGTCTTCAAGGTGAACTATGGAGCGAGACCATCAAGAGCGAAGAAATGATGCAGTACTACATCTTCCCCAAAATGTTTGGTCTAGCAGAACGTGCATGGAACGCTTCTCCTTCATGGGCAGATTTGACTCTACCTGTAATGGATAAAAAAGCACAGAAGAAATACCTCAAAAACGAAGAAGTATCTCGTAACCTAGCAGAAGAACGCAACGCTGCATATAACGCCGCACTAGGCAAATACCTCACTGTAATAGGTCGCAAGGAACTGCCTACACTTGCATCACTGGGAGTAAACTTCCGTATAGCTCCTCCGGGCATAGAAATCATCAACGACTCTCTACACATAAGCAATAGTGTTCCTGGAGCTGATGTCTTCTACACAACCGATGGTTCTACACCTAGTGCCGCTTCTACACGTTACGAAGGTCCTGTACCTGTAAGCAGCACTTCGCTTAAAGCTATCACTATAGGATACGGAAAGGAAAGTTCTGTATCTGAATACATAGTAGAGTAATTTCTGCTTATCAGCATAAAAAAAGGTCGTGAGGCTCTCACGACCTTTTTTTATAAACACTTGATAGACGGGCGTTTGAAATAAGGAGCGAAATAAATTTAAAAAAATCCTTTTATTTTATTTGCATAATTCAAAATTCCGCCATACATTTGCACTCGTCTTAAATGACAAGGCCCCGTAGCTTAACTGAATAGAGCATCAGATTACGGCTCTGAAGGTTGAAGGTTTGAATCCTTCCGGGGTCACTAGAGAAAAGACCTCTGCTATGGCAGAGGTCTTTTTTTATTCACAATGTATCACAGGACTATTTTTAATAAAACTTTAACATCACTTACATTAAACCTTGTACACATTAATCCGTCTTACAAAGTAAGACGAAAAGAAATAACACTATAATATAAACCACTTAATTTTATACCTATTTATCGTTATGAAAAAAAGAAAATGGGTCGTAACCATTACCATCTTGGCTGTATTCTGCATAGTTGCTGTTATCTATAAACAATGCCAGAAAGACACCAAATCATCTATGACAGGTGCTCCAGCCAAAGTCCAGAAACGCAATATCCTCAACGTAAACGGGCTTATCATCAGCCCCCAGAACCTCACAGATGGCATAACGATGGTAGGTAGCCTCCTGCCCGACGAGGAAGTAAACCTCACGTTTGAGACTTCGGGAAAAATAGTTGACATATACTTCAAGGAAGGTTCCATGGTAAAAAAAGGACAACTCCTCGCCAAAGTAAATGATAAAACCCTCCAAGCACAACTATCTCGTTATCAGGCACAACTTAAACTAGCCAAAGACCGCGTGTATCGCCAGAGTGCACTGCTGGAAAAAGACGCAGTAAGTAAGGAGGCTTACGAGCAGGCCACTACCGAACTAGCCACGCTGGAGGCCGATATAGAAATAGTTCGTTCCAATATAGCTCTTACAGAACTCCGTGCCCCATTTGATGGAAAGATAGGTATCCGCAACGTGAGTGAAGGTGCTTACGCTTCGCCAAATGTAGAAATAGCCCGCCTTACCAAAGTAAGCCCACTTAAAATAGAAATGCACGTTCCAGAACGCTATGCAGACCAAGTAAAACCCGGCACACGACTATCCTTTAATGTAGAAGGTCATACAGAATCCCTCCAAGCAGAAGTCTATGCCGTAGAATCCAAGGTTGATACCGAAACACGCACCATGCTAGTACGTGCCCTCTACCCAAACAAAGACGCTTCTCTCCAGCCCGGTCGTTTTGTTACTGCTCACATACAGATGCAGGATATAACAGGAGCTATCGCCATCCCTACCGAAGCCATCGTTCCAGAAATGGGTGTAGATAAAGTATTCCTCTACCGTGGTGGCAAAGCACATTCTGTAGCAGTAAAAACAGGTATGCGTACAGATGCTCTTATACACATAATAGAAGGTCTGGAAATGGGAGATACCATCATCACATCTGGTACGCTACAACTCCGCGAAGCCCTTCCAGTAAAACTAGACCACATAAAATAATACAGACGCCTTATGAACATATCTGAACAGAGCATACGTCGTCCCGTACTATCTACCGTATATATCATCATTATATTGGTATTTGGTGTGATAGGATACTCTGCACTGGGTGTGAGAGAATACCCCAGTGTGGACAACCCCATAATATCTGTATCCTGCTCATATCCCGGAGCCAATGCTGATGTCATAGAAAACCAAATCACCGAACCTCTAGAGCAGAATATCAACGGTATCCCAGGCATACGTTCGCTATCCAGCGTAAGTAGTCAGGGAAGCAGCCGTATAACGATAGAATTTGAACTTTCGGTGGACCTAGAAACAGCCGCCAATGACGTACGAGATAAGGTTTCTCGTGCCCAACGTTTCCTACCACGAGACTGCGACCCTCCTACCGTTTCCAAAGCCGACGCCGACGCTATGCCTATCCTTATGGTTGCGGTACAGAGCCCCAAACGTTCGCTACTGGAGATAAGTGAAATAGCAGACCTCACTATCAAGGAACAACTACAGACCATTAGCGACGTGAGCAGTGTGTCTATATGGGGAGAAAAGAGGTATTCTATGCGTTTATGGCTAGACCCTGTAAAAATGGCCGGCTATGGTATTACACCTATGGACGTTAAGAGTGCTCTAGACAAGGAAAACGTTGAGCTACCATCGGGAAGTATAGAAGGTAATACCACCGAACTGACCATACGCACCATGGGACTTATGCACACCCCCGAAGAATTTAACCGTCTGGTGATAAAACAAAGTGAAGGTCGTATCATTCGCCTAAGCGACATAGGACGTGCAGAACTAGGACCAAGAGATACCCGCAGCTACATGAAGATGAACGGCGTGCCTATGGTAGGTGTGGTAGTAGTTCCTCAACCCGGCGCCAACCACATAGAAATAGCCGATGCTGTATATGAACGTATGGAGACCATGCGTAAAGACCTGCCAGATGACATCATTACCAGCTATGGATTTGATAACACCAGATTTATACGCTCCTCTATCAACGAAGTTAAAAACACCGTTTACGAAGCATT
The DNA here is from genome assembly GCA_017620815.1 of Flavobacteriales bacterium. Lineage (GTDB taxonomy): Bacteria > Bacteroidota > Bacteroidia > Flavobacteriales > UBA1820 > Merdimorpha. The sequence goes on along the minus strand of JAGAUI010000004.1, from coordinate 12,712 downwards.
CATACTGGTCATCATCATCATATTCCTGTTCTTGAGAAACTGGCGTGTAACCCTTATACCTTGTATCGTCATACCTATATCACTCATAGGTACGTTCTTCCTTATGTACATAGCAGGATTCTCCATAAATGTACTATCCATGCTTGCAGTAGTGCTTTCGGTGGGACTGGTGGTGGACGACGCCATCGTTATGACCGAAAACATATACCAACGTATAGAACAAGGTATGCGTCCTCGTGATGCTGGTATAGAAGGAGCAAAAGAGATATTTTTTGCTGTACTCTCTACCTCTATCACACTTATAGCCGTATTCTTCCCCATAGTATTTATGGACGGTATGACAGGACGACTATTCCGCGAATTTTCGCTTGTGATATCGGGAGCAGTACTTATATCTTCATTCTGTGCCCTTACCATCACCCCTATGCTATGCACCAAGATTTTGGTACGCAAGGAAAAACACAATGCCTTTTACACCCGCACCGAACCATTTTTCATATGGCTTAATAATTTTTACAGCCGCACATTATCTGCATTTTTACGCCGTAGGTGGATAGCACTTCCTCTTACTGTCCTTATGTTCTTTATCATAGGAATACTATGGAGTACTATCCCTGCCGAACTAGCACCGCTAGAAGACCGTTCACAAGTAAACATAAGCACCAGTGGTTCTGAAGGTGCTACATATGAATACTTACGCGACTACACAGAATCTATAAACCGAAGCATTGACTCGCTGGTCCCCGAAGCCAAAAACGTTACAGCTCGTGTATCCAGCGGACGTGGTAACATACAGATAGCCCTTACAGACATCAGCGAGCGTGAACGCTCACAGATGGATATAGCCGAAGAACTTTCGGCAGCTGTACGTAAACAGACCAAGGCTCGTGCTTTTGTACAGCAGCAAAGTTCATTTGGTGCTCGTCGTGGAGGTATGCCAGTGCAGTATGTACTACAAGCTCCTACCATTGAAAAACTTCAGGAAGTACTGCCCGTCTTTATGGCTCGCGTTGCCGAAAGTCCTGTCTTCCAAATGACAGACGTGAACCTTAAATTCAGTAAACCCGAAGCTCGTATAGTCATCAACCGAGACAAGGCCAATATGATGGGAGTGAGCACTCGTGATATAGCCCAGACTCTCCAGTATGGATTGAGCGGACAACGTCTGGGTTATTTCTACATGAATGGTAAACAATATGAAATCCTTGCCGAGATAAATCGTCAGCAACGTAATAAACCTGCCGACCTTAAATCTATCTATCTACGTAACTCATCGGGAGATATGATACAGATGGACAACTTGGTTTCTCTCACAGAAAACGTAGCACCACCACAGCTTTACCACTATAACCGTTTTCTTTCGGCTACCGTTTCTGCTGGTCTTGCCAAAGGCAAAACCATAGGTGATGGTCTGGAAGAGATGGACCGCATAGCTGCCGAAGTCCTTCCCGAAGACTTCCGTACGGCTCTTTCTGGAGATTCCAAAGAGTTCAGCGAGAGTTCGTCAAGCCTTATGTTTGCTTTCATTCTAGCCATAGTGCTTATATACCTTATACTAGCAGGTCAGTTTGAAAGTTTCAAAGACCCTCTGGTTATAATGCTTACAGTGCCATTGGCCATAGCTGGTGCCCTTATATTCATGTACACCACAGGTCAGACTATGAACATCTACAGCCAGATAGGTATCATCATGCTCATAGGTCTTGTAGCAAAAAACGGTATCCTCATAGTGGAATTTGCCAACCAAAAACAGGAAGCTGGCACTCCAAAACTAAAAGCCATAGAACAGGCTGCTCTACAACGTATGCGTCCTATCCTTATGACCAGTGTATCCACCATACTAGGACTCATCCCGCTTACCATAGCCACAGGCGAAGGTGCAGCAGGACGTATAGCCATGGGTATAGCAGTAGTAGGTGGTATGGTAGTATCTACTATCCTTACACTATACATAGTACCTGCCATATACAGTTACCTATCTACCGACCGCAGTCTTAAACCACTAGTAAAATAACACCGAGATGATAAAACACATCATATTTTCCATAGTTGCATTATATTCCACATGTGGAGCATTATATGCACAGAAAGAGGTCTCACTGAAAGAATGCCTAGAACTAGGTCTTAAACAGAACTATGACATACAGATAGTACGCGGCGAAGAAAAAATAAGCGATAACAACGCCACTCTCGCTGCAGCAGGACTACTCCCTACACTGGACCTTTCGGCTGGATATAACGGTTCTCTCACCACCACACACTCTACCACCACAGACGATGTCAAGACATCTACATATGATGTATTTGACCAGAGTGCATCGGCAGGAGTGAACCTTAACTGGACGATATTTGAGGGAATGAAATTACGTACCTCTTATAAAAAATTACAAGAGCTCCAGAACATAGGACATATCAAGAGCCGTATCACCATAGAGGATTTTGTAGCTTCTATCGTTGCCGAATACTATAATCTAGTACAACAGACACTGCGTCTAGAGAACTATCGTTATGCGGTAGAACTATCTCGTGAGAGATTACGCATTACCGAAGAACGCTTCAAGATAGGTAGTTTCTCTCGTCTTGACCTTTTACAGACACGCGTGGACTTCAACGCCGATAGTTCTAGATATATGTCTCAACAGGAAGCTGTCATGGCATCACGCATACGCATCAATGAACTCATAGCCCTACAAGACATCAACCAACGCATAACTGCTCGTGATACCTCTATAGTAGTAAACAAAGACCTCATCTGGGAGACTCTACACGAGAATACCCTTAAAGCCAACTCTCAACTATTGATGGCAGAAAACCAAACTCGTGTATCTGAACTTGATTTGCGTAGCGTACGCTCTCGTAACTATCCATATCTTAAACTGACCGCTGGCTATGGATATAACTATAACCGATATGGCAATAGTTCCACACACCATCGCTCATCACTAGGGCCAGACCTTGGACTTAAGCTAGGATTTAGTATATTTGATGGTAATCGCCGCCGCGAACAGACAAATGCTCGTATAGAACTGGACAATGCACGTCTTACTGTAGAAAAAACACGCCAAAGCCTCATAGCAGACCTCGCCAATTTCTACCAAGCCTATCGCAACAACATAGAAGTCATAGCTCTGGAAGAACAGAACCTTATAGCTGCTCGTGAAAACTACGAGATAGCCAAAGAAAGATACCTGCTAGGAGACCTGCCCGGTATAGAGATGCGTGAAGCACAATTGAGCCTACTCGACGCCGAAGAACGTCTTCTTTCTGCCAAATACAACACCAAACTATGTGAAATATCTCTACGTCAGATAAGTGGAGACGTGCAAGTATATCTGGAATAACACTTTTTACATTGACTGTGAAAAAATGCACGCCCCGAATTCGGGGCGTGCATTTTTTCATCACCGCCATAGAAACATCTTGTAAAAATTTGCTTTTTATTTCCTTTTTGATTATATTTGAATATAACCCATTAAAACATAAAATATATGAAAAGCATAGAAGAAATACTTAAACTGGATTTGGCAGATGATATGATAGATGAACTATCACGTCGCACAGCTCCTATCCCATCCATCGTAAAATTGGAGAAAGAATACTTTCCTCAAGGTCATAAGATATATGATACTTCGTTGCGTCCAGACAAAGCTATAAAAGGACAAAATGGGAATATAGAACGGTTTGAACCCGTAGCCCGCATAGCCCTTCCCCTCCAACGCATCATAGTAGAACGTGCCGTTGCATTTCTCTTTGGCAATGAAGTCAAGATATCATGTACACGCAATGATGAGAGAGCTGCTGCCGCTTGGGAGGCTATACGTCGCACTCTATGGGACAATAAATCGGGTAGTCTTAACCGTCGTCTAGCTCGCATCCTCATGAGTGAGACCGAAGTTGCCGAACTATGGTATCCCGTACCCGAAAAAGGTTTTTGGGATAAGATAGCAGCAGACGATAGATACTCCTATGTAAATAGTGTCAACCCTTCCCATAAATTGAGAGTATGTATCTTCAGCCCTTCGCAGGGAGATACACTTTATCCTTTGTATGATGGATATGGAGATATGATAGCTTTCTCACGAAAGTGGAAAACAACCGATGATGATATAGAACATTACGAGACCTACACAGACAAATACATATTGCGTTTCTCTAGAAACAAATCATCACATTGGATTCTGGAAGAAAAGATAGAAAACCACATAGGTAAGATACCCGTAGTCTATGCCTGCCAACGTCAGAGCGAATGGGCCGATGTTCAGGGACTGATAGAACGTCTAGAAAAACTACTTTCAAACTTTGCCGATACCAACGACTACCACTCCTCCCCCAAGATTTTTGTAACGGGAGAGATACGTGGATTTGCCCGTAAAGGAGAGACAGGAGCTATCATAGAAGGCGAAGCCAATAGCACCGCCCAATATCTATCGTGGCAACAAGCCCCCGAAAGCGTACGTCTGGAGATAAACACATTGCTGGGTATGATTTACAGTAGCACCCAGACACCAGACATATCTTTTGATAGCGTAAAAGGACTATCCAATACATCTGGCGTGGCTCTTAAAATGATGTTCCTAGACGCTCACCTTAAAGTTCAGAACAAATGCGAACTATGGTCTGAATATCTAGAACGTCGTCTGAATATCATAAGAGCATATATGAAAGTCCTCAATACAGCCATAGCTCCATACATAGACGCTTTGGACATTCGCCAAGAGATACAGCCTTATATGATAGATGACCGCACAGCCAATATACAGGCTCTTAACATCGCTTCGGGAGGAAAGGCACTTATCTCTCAACGTAGTGCTGTACGACTCTCGGGACTCTCTTCCGACCCAGATGAGGAGTACGAAACCCTTCTTTCAGAAAAACAGATAGATGACATTCGAGAAGGCCATCTTAATTTCAGTATGTAAATTTTGCTTTTATAAACAAAATAAATGACTTATCTTTGCCACTCGTTAAAAACAGATAATCATTTAACAAAACATATAGGAAATAAAATGAATATTTCAAAAACAAACACAGATGCACTGAACGCTACGATTACCGTTCAGATAGCAGAAGCAGACTATCGTCCCAGCGTTGAAAAAGCACTGGAAAACATGCGTAAAAACGCCACTGTACCTGGATTCCGCAAGGGTATGGTACCTGCTGGCATGATAAAAAAACAGTACGGTGTAGCAGCTACTGTAGAAGAAGTAAACAAACTGGTACAGACAGAACTTGACAACTACATCCGCAATGAGAAGCTAGCTATCTTTGGTCAGCCACTACCTGTAGCACAGCAGGATATAGACTGGGCAAATGCCAAAGACCTTTCGTTTGATTTTGAGATAGGAATCATTCCTGAAGTTAAAGTTGACCTTGCCGCTGCCAAAAAAGTAACCAAATACACCATCAAGGTTTCTGACGAATACATCAACGACCACATCTCTAGCCTTACCAAACGTTTTGGCAAGATAACCGATGTAGAAAAAGTTGAAAAAATTTCTGACGTTGTCGTTAAGATAGAAGCCAAAGGTGAAGGCGATGAACTATACCAGCCCGGTGCTTATAAACAGGGTATAGTAGTAGTGGCAGACATCAAAAACGCCAAGAATTTTGTAGGTAAAAAAGTAGGCGATGTAGTTGTAGCTCAACCAAAAGATTTCAAATCTACTACACGTCTATCACAGTTCATAGGTAAGAGTGCAGACGAATGTGAAAGCTTTACAGATGAACTACACCTTACTATTGAAAAAATATCAAACGTTGAACCTCACGCCCTAGACCAAGAGTTGTTTGACAAGATATATGGCGAGGGAGTAGTTAAGAGCGAGGAAGAATTCCGCGGTAAGATAGTAGGTGAGGCAGAAAGTGCATTTGCTACAGAAACAGACTCACAGGTTATGAATGACACTGTGGATTTCCTTATAGAGAACACAAAATTTGACCTTCCACTAGACTTCTTGAAACGTTGGCTTATGGCTACTGCCGAAAAACCAATGAGCGAAGAAGAAGCTGCCAATGAGATAGAAAACAGCGAGAAAGGATTGCGTTATCAGCTTATAGAGACTCAAATCCTAGCCGATAACAACATCCGCATAGAGTATAACGACATAGCAGAACGTGCCAAATCTCTTATACGCATGCAGATGGCTCAGTACGGTCAGATGGAGATGAGCGATGATGACCTTGCTCCTATCGTTGAACGTATCCTTAAAAACAAGGAAGAAGTTTCTCGTATGCAGAGCATGATTATACGTGAAAAAATGCTCGCTATATTTAAGGAGCAGATAGCTTACAAACAGAAAGAAGTTACACTTGACGAGTTTGTAAAAGCGATAGCCAAAAGAAAATAATCCCACGTTGGATTAAAAATAAACACATAGAGCGGCAAATCTTGGGATATGCCGCTCTATTTTTCTACATTTGCAGTGAAAGAACAAAACATTTAAGCGATGAACACAAAAGACGAATTCAGAAAATTTGCCACAGGACATCTAGGTATTTCTTCATATCAGCTAGACTCATACGCCTCTATCTATGGCGAATATATATCCCCTACCGTTATAGAAGAACGCCAGATGAACGTAGCACAGATGGATGTTTTTTCCAGACTTATGATGGACCGCATCATATTTCTAGGCACAGCCATAAACGACTATGTAGCCAATATCATTCAGGGACAGCTACTTTTCTTGTCATCGGTAGATAGCAGCAAGGACATAAGCATATATATCAACTCTCCCGGCGGTGGAGTCTATGCCGGTCTGGGCATCTATGACACTATGCAATACATCTCTCCCAATGTATCTACCATATGTACAGGCATGGCAGCTTCAATGGCCGCTGTACTAATGTCCGCTGGAGAGAAAGGCAAACGTTCGGCTCTTAAACATTCGCGTATAATGATACACCAGCCACTGGGTGGAGTGCAGGGTCAAGCATCAGACATAGAAATCACAGCCCGCGAGATAAAGAAATTGCGTGATGAGCTTTACAGCATACTCTCCACACATTCTGGACAGCCATTTGAACGTATAGAACGTGATTCAGACCGCGATTACTGGATGACATCCTACGAAGCATTGGAATATGGGATGATAGACGAAGTCCTAGAAAAGAAAAAATAAAAATTCCGCCTTTATATAAATATACTCCATAACTATATGGCAAAAAATACACCTACACAGTATTGTTCGTTTTGCGGAAGACCCAAAAAAGAGGTAAAGGTACTTATACAGGGACTGGATGCTTGGATATGTGATGAGTGCATAAATCAAGCTATGGGCATTCTCAAAGACGAGATTTACGCCCATATGACAGATGAAGAAACTCCTTCACAGGATTTTTCTACCATAAAAAAACCTACCGAGATTAAAGCATTCCTAGACCAGTGGGTTATAGGTCAGGATACCGCCAAACGTACTATGGCAGTAGCCGTTTACAACCACTACAAACGTCTTAACCAAGGTCGCAAGGAAGAAGTAGAGATAGAAAAATCAAATATGATAATGGTAGGTCCTACAGGTACAGGTAAGACACTACTGGCGCGCACCATAGCTCGTATGCTTGACGTGCCGTTTACGATAGTAGATGCTACGGTACTCACCGAGGCTGGTTATGTAGGCGAAGACGTTGAAAACATACTCACCCGCCTGCTCCAAGCTGCCGACTATGACGTTAAAAAAGCCGAACGCGGCATAGTATTTATAGACGAGATAGATAAGATAGCCCGCAAGAGCGACAACCCATCTATAACTCGTGATGTAAGTGGCGAAGGCGTACAACAAGCCATGCTTAAACTACTGGAAGGAGCCGTAGTAAACGTACCACCCAAAGGCGGCCGCAAACACCCCGACCAGAAATTTGTAGAGATAAATACTCGTAATATACTATTTATAGCAGGAGGAGCATTTGACGGGATAGAACGCAAGATAAGCCAACGCCTCAATAAACAGACAGTAGGTTATAGTGCCATAAATAAAGGCGTTATCTCTATGGACAACATCATGCAGTATGTAAGCCCACAGGACCTGAAATCCTATGGTCTTATCCCCGAACTGATAGGTCGTTTGCCTCTTATCACACACCTAGAACCACTGGACGCCCCTGCCCTTAAACGAATACTTACAGAACCTCGCAATGCCATCATAAAACAATACACACGTCTTTTTGAGATGGACGGCATAGAGCTTAAAATAGACGGTAAGGCATTGGACTACATAGTAGAAAAGGCCATAGAGTTCAAGATAGGTGCTCGCGGATTGCGTTCGTTGTGTGAAGCTGTACTTGCAGACGCTATGTATTCTCTACCAGAGAACCCTCCCAAAACATTCCGTGTAACACGTCGTTACGCAGCAGAAAAACTATCTAGATATGCTATATCTCAAGAGCAATAGTCATAAAAAAGCCCCGCCTTTCAGGCGGGGCTTTTTTATGACCACCACCCTCCCATGATGATAAAATTAGCGTAAAATTTAAGTCGTTTTTACACACATTATTCTTAACTTTGCTCTATATAAAATCACTGTATTCTCATACTAGAAAAAATACAACATTATGCTTACTTCAATAGACGACATTTTTGTCAAAGCCAAAGAAAAATCATCTCTTTCATCTCCCAAAAAACTAGTCCTATGCCAAGCAGCCAATGCTCACGCTCTAGAAGCCGTGCTTATAGCTGCACGCGATGGTATCATCACACCTATCCTTACAGGAGATAGAGAAAAGATAGAAGAGACAGCCCACAGTATAGGATTTGATATAGAGGGAATAGAGGTTCTAGAAGCTTCCACTCCCGAAGAAGCCGTAGAGATAGGCGTACGTGCCGTTCACGATGGCCACGGAGACGTGCTTATGAAAGGAGGCGTTACTACCCCACAGATAATGAAAGGCGTACTCAACAAAGAATACGGATTGCGTACAGGAAGTATGATATCCCACCTAGCTATATTTGATATTCCTGCTTACCACAAACTCCTCACTCTTACAGATGCAGCTATGAACATAGCTCCTTCGTTGGAAGAAAAGGCAGTCATAATACAGAACACTGTAAACTTCTTACACAAAGTAGGATTTGAAGACCTTAAAGTAGCAGCTATCGCAGCCATAGAACAGGTAAACCCAAAAATGCCTGCCACTATCGAGGCCGACGCCCTTAAACAGATGAATAAACGTGGAGAGATAACAGGTTGCACGGTAGATGGGCCTATGTCTTTTGACCTGTCTATATCTATGGAGAGCAAGGAAGAAAAAGGATATGACAGCCCTGTAGCAGGTGATGCAGACGTTATCATAGCTCCAGACATAGAAGGCGGAAACTTCCTTTACAAATGCTTTGCATATTTTGCTGGAGCTCGTGGAGGAGCAGTGATACTAGGTGCAGCAGCCCCTATAGTCCTCACTTCCCGTGCCGATACTATGGACACCAAACTATCTTCTATAGCACTAGCTGTAGCAGGAGCATAAACACGATTAAAATTAAAACTCACCATAATGAAAGATTACATAAGCCTTATCATCAACCCGGGTTCCACATCTACCAAGATAGGTGTATATAAAAACCTAGAACAGATAACAGAAAAAACCATTCGCCATACAGCCGAAGAACTAGCTCCGTATGCCGATATCCTAGACCAATTTGAATTCCGCAAGAGTATGATACTCTCTACTCTAGATGAAGAAAACATAGATGTAAAAACTCTTGATTTCATAATGGCTCGCGGAGGTGTTCTTCCTCCTATACCTTCGGGGGTATATCCTGTCAATGACGCTATGGTTCACGACCTACGCATAGGTGCTACACGCCACGCCTCCAACCTAGCAGCTATCATTGCCCTATCTATGTCTCGCGAACTAGGCGACATCCCTGCATACATAGCCGACCCTGTAGGCGTAGATGAACTGCAAGATGTAGCTCGTCTTTCGGGGAATGCAGCATTTGAGCGTAAGAGCTGTTTCCACGCCCTCAACCAGAAAGCTACAGCCAAAAAATATGCTCGTGAGATAGGCAAACCCTATGATAGCCTTTCTCTCATAGTAGTACATATGGGAGGTGGTGTTTCGGTAGGTTCTCACTACATGGGACGCGTGATAGACGTTAACCAAGCCATAGACGGCGAAGGACCTTTCTCTCCAGAACGTTCGGGTACACTTCCTATGGGAGACGTTATACGTATGTGTTATGATGGGAACCACTCCCGTGCCGAAATGCTCTCTATGGTAAACGGACGCGGTGGCGTTTCTTCATACCTAGGCATTAGCGACATGAGAGAAGTAGCTGCTATGGAAGAAAATGGCGATGCCAAAGCAACATTGGTACTAGATGCAATGGCATACCAGATAGCCAAAGAGATAGGTGCTGCAGCGACAGTACTATCTGGAAAGGTAGATGCTATCCTACTTACAGGTGGTATAGCTTATAACGCTGCCGTTATGAACCGTCTTATCCATCGCGTGGAATTCATAGCTCCTGTAAAACTCTACCCCGGCGAAGACGAACTAGGAGCATTGGCAAGTGCAGGACTAGAAGTAGTACGCGATGGCGTAGCTGCCCGTCCTTATCCATACATAAAAGAATAACACACCATGCCCATAGAACTGGTATTTGCTACACATAACGCTCACAAGGCACTAGAGATAGCCGCTATGCTCCCCGATGGTTACACCATGAAAACCATCACCGACATAGGCATTAGCGAAGACATCCCAGAAACAGGAGACACTCTGGAGGAGAACTCTCGCCAGAAGGTGGATTATGTGCTTTCTCGCCACACCTGTAACTGTTTTGCCGATGACACAGGGCTTATGGTAGATGCATTGGGAGGAGAACCCGGAGTGTATTCAGCACGCTATGCAGGAGAAAACGCCACATATGAGGACAACGTAAACAAACTCCTTTCTGTCATGGAGGGCATAGAAGATAGAACGGCTCGTTTTTCTACCGTTATCACACTATCTCTAGACGGGAATATATACACGTTTACAGGCAGTGTGGAAGGCGAAATTACCACATCGGCGAGTGGCAGCGAAGGTTTTGGTTATGACCCTATTTTCCTTCCTCGAGAGAGCGACCGTACATTTGCCCAGATGACTATGGAGGAAAAAGCCACCATAAGCCACCGCGGACGAGCATTTGCTGCTATGATAGATTTTCTTAAAAATTATAACACTACCCAAAATGATTAAAAAGACAGAAGAAAAATCCAAAGGACCAGTAGTAAAATACGTTAACAAAGTGCGTGTACGTTATAACGACACCGACCGTATGGGTATAGTCTATCACGGCAACTACCCTATGTATTTTGAGATTTCACGTCTGGAAATGTTGCGTGAGAGAGGATTGGTATATAGAGAGATGGAGGAGATGGGTGTTATGCTCCCTGTTTCAGAGATACAGATAAAGTATATCAAGTCTGCATACTATGATGATGTACTCAATGTAGAGGTTACGCTGAAAGAAAAACCATCGGTGAGGGTTAAATTTGGGTATCGCATCACCAACCAGAACGACGAACTGATATGTACGGGCAGCGTAACACTTGCTTGTGTGGATTCTGTTACACGTCGTCCTTGCCGTGCTCCCGAATACTTTATGAAGTGTTTCCCTGAATATGACGAATAGCCATATAAACTCATTGGATGATGAAAAGAACTCTACTTACTATAATCATTAGCTTTGTAGCTGTAAGTTCCTATGCCCAAGAGCAGAGTTCATGGGCAGATTTACTAGGAAAACTAGGTCAAGAGGTAGGCAAACACATTTTATCTGATAGTCTTTCACAGAAGGATTTGATAGGGACATGGACATTTGAAGGGACTGCCGTACGTCTGGAGACAGATGACATACTTAAAAAGGCTGCAGGCGAAATCGCTGCTTCCAAAGCCGAGGAAAAACTAGACGAATACTGTAGAAAATATGGTCTTACTGCCAAAGCTGGAACATTTACCTTTAAGGAAGACGGGACATTTGAAAGCTCTAACGACAAAACTACACAAAAGGGAACATACACGTTAAAAGGAGACAAACTCACATTAAAGTACGGCAATGGCAAACATATTAAAAACATTGGCTCTCTTACCGCTACCGTAAAACGCGAGTCGAGCGGGGAGATAAGCCTCCTATGGGATGCAAGCCGTATGATAGATGTCTTCACCGCCATCACCACCAAGACGTCCAATGCCTCCCTACAATCCATATCCACACTCCTGCAAGGCTATGATGGTCTTAAAGTAGGGATAAGGTTAAAGAAGAAATAGATTCTCTTTTATATTCATAAACAGGGCAGCCCTTGCGGGCTGCCCTGTTTTATATATGCAAATTCTTTAATATTTAACTATTGTATATATAATTTTTATTTACATATATTGCAATTTGTAGCTTTATTTGCACAGATAAAACAAATGTGTGTTTTTTTATATTAAAATCTATTCAAAGATGCCTCTTTTAAACAAAAAAATTCTATTTTTGTTATCAATAACGACAATAAGCGTTATTGGTGCATGTACGAGGGATTCCCTATTTGACAAAACAGATGACGACCCTCAGTTAATCTCTGTGCAGATGGCTGTCATAAAAGCCAAAGCATGGCACGGGACAGAATATCCCGAAGCAAGTTATGACGTATTATGGGATGAAGCAATTATTCATCGCAGTGATACGGCATATTATGTCGAAGCACCTATAAGAGGAATAACTCCTCCTTATTTGGTAGCAAGAAGT
>JAGAUI010000023.1 GCA_017620815.1 Flavobacteriales bacterium | reverse complement strand
CCGCAGGGCTGCCGTTTTTTTGAGAGGGGGTAGGGGATAATGTATTTTAGTTAAAAAATAAAAGCGGTCTTTGAAAGTGGAAATAAATTGTTACCTTTATATAACCCAACGAGAAAACTTGACATACATTAAGACACAAACCTTAAAATAACTAATAGATAACAATGAAAAATTCTCAAAAGAGCCGCCTTACCCGTATAGGCGTGTTTTATGACGGTAATTATTTTTACCATGTAAGCAATTATTACTTTTACTCTCACCCTCGCCAAGCACGTATAAGCATATCGGGATTGCACGAATTTATACGTGAAAAAGTATGTGAAATGGAATTTCCCGATACCGCATATGATGAAATCCCACGTTGCAGAGTAGTGGACTCACATTATTTCCGTGGACGTTTGAGTGCCAAAGAAGCCTCCTCTCGTGGAAATATCCTCTACTATGACCGCCTTTTTGATGATGTGCTTATGGCTCAAGGGGTAACGACACACTACCTGCCTGTAAAGAGTTTTGATGGGAAAAAGGAAGAAAAGAGTGTAGATACTTGGCTTTCGTTGGAAGCGTATGAGATGGCTATCTTCAAACGCTATGACGTGGTGGTGCTTATAGCTTGTGATGGGGATTATGTCCCGCTGGCTCGTAAACTATCTTCGTTGGGAATAAGGGTGATGCTTCTAGCTTGGGATTTTGAATATAAGGATGATGCAGGCTTTACGCGTATCACCCGTACCAGTCAGGATTTGCTAGGCGAAGTGGCTTACCCCGTTATAATGACTTACGAAATAGGCGATGAAGAACATAGTGACCGCGATGTGATAAATGCTCTTTTTGTTCCACCTACACCTACTGCTATCATCAATGAAAATATCACAGGGGAAATGCCAGAATACATAGAAGAACCTACCGATGAGATACTCACCGGCGAAGTCCTCTCTCTTAAAAAGGGCTATGGCTTTATACGCTATGAACCCAATAATCTCTTTTTTCATTGGACGTATGTGATAAGTGGAGATTTTAATGATATGATGGAAGGAGATAAGGTGCGTTATCGTCTGGCTCGCAACAATATGGGAGCTCTTATAGCGGTAGATGTAGAGTGTGTATGAAAGTTTTGTCATAAAATTGAAACATAATAAATTGAGTGCAAGATACGCAGAGTGCGTGTTTTGCACTTTTTTTTTATAACGTGAAGAAAAAATATATATCTTTGCACGATTGTGGAGAATGTGTACTCTCCATATGGGAAAGAAATGAAATATAAATTAAACCTTATGATAAACATCAAACAAAGCAAGATTCTAGGAGCTGTAATGCTCTTTCTGCTAGTGGTATTTGTAGGGTGTAGCAAGGAAGGAGGACAGGGTGATGACGGCCTAGAAGGCGTTGTATCCCTTAATCTTAAAGCCGACCAAGCATATCTGGCTGGTCGTGCCGCTACCAAGGCTGACCCTACTGTTACTCCTTCAATGTTCAGCGTGAGAGTGGAAAATACTCGTGCCGAAGTATTGAGAACTTGGGATTCATATCTGGATGTACCAGCCCAGATACGAGTAAAACCAGGTAGCTATAAATTGGTAGCATGGTATGGAGGAGATAATCTTCCAGCATTTGAATCTCCATATTTCTATGGAGAGAGTAAGATATCTGTAGCTGCGGGTAAGGATACTACAACTACTATCACAGCCAAACATGCTGCTACTCGTGTATTTGTAAACTTTAAGGATGGATTTGATTTCAGCTATAAGAAATACTATGTAGAACTTAAGACTACTGGTGATTCTTTGCGTTATGGTAAAGGCGAATTACGTGGCGGATACTTTGAACCAGGTACGTTGCGTATGCGTTTCTGTCTAGTGAAAGACAACGGAGATTCTGTAAACTATGTATCTCCTACTACACTTAAAGTAGCTGCAAGAGAATCATATACGCTTAATATGGATGTGGAGGCCAATGCTGGTATGTCTTCTATCACCATCACTACCGATGACTCTACCAACGATACTACTATTGTGGTGGAACTGCCAGATTTTGTCCTTCCAAAAGCGGCTCCTGTGGTTACATCATCTGGATTTAATATGGGAGAGACTATAAGCACTACCGAAGGTGTTTCTGCACAGGCTGCAGTAGCAGTGCAGGCAGCAGGAGGTCTTAAATCTCTATACATTAAAAATGATTCTCAGTATCTACTCTCACAGGGTATGCCAGCACAGATAGACATCATCAATGCTTCGCAAGAGTTCAAGACACTTATGAAGAATATGGGACTATCGTGGAGCGTGGAACTTGACGACCCAGATGTAGCTCTCTCTACTACTAGCACTGTGTATGTAAACTTTACAGACCTTATTCGCAATATAAACAACCTTTCGGGTGTAGATGAGACTACTACATTTGAAGTGGTGGCAGAAGACAAGTATTCACAGAATAATACTCCTGCTACATTTGGAGTTAAGGTTTCGCCAGTGATATTCTCTACCGTTACTCCTACTGCGGGTAACATATTTGCCAAGAGTGCCGAAGTAGTGATGAACTATGTTTCTGAACGCGAAGCTCCTGTACTACAAGTAAAAGTAAATGGCGAATGGACTACTCCTGCACAGAATGTGTTGAGCAATACAAATGGAACTATAAATGTACGCATAGCAGGTCTTACACCTTCTACACAATATACATTCCGTACATCTATTCACTCTCATGTGTATTCAGATGAGTTTACATTTACAACCGAAGCAGCCTCACAGGTAGCCAACTCTACTATGGACCAGTGGAGTGAGACAACACGTAGCTATAAAAACTTTTTAACCACATATAAAATCACTCAGGTATGGCCTTATGCTAGCGGAGAGAGTGATATATGGTGGGCTACCCGTAACCCAGCTTCATCATCACAGAACGCAGACCCATTTATAGAGAACTATACGGCCAATAACGGTACTACTCCTGTAAGTATAGACGGTAATACTGCCGCACAGATAATGTCCACTGGTTGGGGACGTGGTAACACCAATGCTGGTAGTGCAAGTATCATATATAACAAGACTGCCGGTATGCTATTCATAGGTTCATATAACTTCACACTGGATGGAAGATACCTAGATACAGAAACTATAGACCTAGGACATGGATTTGCGTCTCGTCCAGCGACATTTGGTTTCCGTTATATGTATGCTCCTGCTGGTGGTGAAAGTTTCCGTGCATATGCGGTGCTAGAAGACCGTTCTACTGGTAGTGTCAAGGAATTGGCTCGTGCCGAAATAACCGATGGTGCAGCTGTAAGCTCTATGACACAGAAAACTATACCATTTGTATATAATGATGAATATAAATATACAAAAGCTACACACATTACCATTTACTTCATATCATCTACTGCTAGCGAACCTACACTTAACCGCACTGAAAACAAGATGCGTTGTGGTAGTACGCTCACTATTGACGATATAGTATTGGGTTACGATTTCTAAATTATAACTATCAGAAAAACACAAGAACGAAAACAATTCTATCATGAAAAGATTAGCCAAGATATTGATGTTGTCTTCTCTAGCGGTAGTAACTTTTACCGCTTGTTCCAAGGATAACAAAAAAGAAGACCCAGCACAGAATGGGCAAATGACTCTCAATCTTAAACAGGAAGGTGATTTTGTAATTACAGACGGTGCTGCAACAGGAAATGCTCCTATGACCAAAGCTGCTGCCGACCTTTCCAAATTCTATGTGGAAGTAGAAAGTACAGATGGTACTTGGTATAAGAAATGGGATTCTTATACTTCTATGCCAGAAATAGTAACTCTCCCTGCCGATGAATATGTCATCACTGCTGCCAATGGTACTCTGCAGAAAGCACAGTGGGAAGCTCCATATTATCTAGGAGAACGTTCATTTAGTGTAGATATACAGGAACTAGCAAGTGTAGCTCTTACTGCACGCCTAGCCAATGTCAAAGTTACTATTTCATTCAGCGATGAGTTCCTATCTCTACTGGAAGACGTTAAAGCCATAGTATCAAATGGCGTAGATGGTGTGTTGGAATTCTCTTCTACCGAGACTCGTGCAGGATATTTTGCTGTGCCAGATGATAAAACTATCACCGTTACCGTTACTGCCAAACGTAAAGGTACAGGTGAGACAGTGCAGGAGACATTGCGTTTGACACAGGTGGAATCTCGCCAGTGGCATAAGATAAGTGTAGGCGTGGCAACTAGTGGTTCGGCTTCGTTTAATCTTACCATAGATGATACTATGATAGAAAAAGAACAGGATATAGTAGTGCCAGATTCAGACGATATCATAGATAACAACGGCGATAATGGAAACTGGGACGATGATGACGATTCTACAGGAGATGAGGGTTCTGGTGATGATAATAACGACCCACAGGATACTCCAGCTCCTGTTCTAGCAGGTGCTTCGCTTAATGGTAGTCCATTTGACCTATCAAAACCAGTGGTTCTCACTCAAGCAGAAGCCAATAACTGTGTGCTAGACGTAAGTATTACTGCTGCTGGAAATGGTGTTACTATCCAAAACCTATTTGTCAAGATAAATGCTCCTACTATCCCAGACGTAATGCTTGAAGAACTAGGACTGCTTGCAGAATTTGATATGGCCAACCTTGACCCTAATTCTGTAACATATACCACTCTTACCAATGAGCCTATATGTCTAGTTGACCCAGCATCTCCTATCAAGGGTAAGACAGCCCATACATTCTCGGTAGGTAAATTTATGACTATGTTGGCTGGTCTAGGCACTGGTACCAATAGCTTTTCTATACGTGTAGTGGATTCTGCTGCCAAATCATCACAGGCTACTCTTACAGTAACTATCACAGAATAATCACCTCATAAAAGCTGATTATATGAAATTGAAAAATATAATATATCTCATGGCGGTGGCGATGATGGCCCTTTTTACAGGCTGTGCACGCTCTTCCTCTAGTGGAGATAGCGATGAGGAAGGATATCTCACACTAGCACTGAAAAAAGATGATGTGTCGGTAAATGTAAAATCTACCCCACTTATCTATTCGGTGAAGATAATCTCTACAGATGGTAGTGTGGTTGCTAGTTATGCAGACCATACTGCTATGCCAGAAAAAGTAAAACTTAAAGTAGGTAAATATACTGTTGAGGCTACCCATGGTGGAAATGTCAATGCAGGATTTGATGCACCGTATTATTATGGTAAAAAAGACATATCTGTCGTGGCAAATGTTACTACCAACGAAGAAATAGTATGTACCCTAGCCAATATCAAAGTTACAGTTACTTATTCTGATGCTATAAAACAAAACTTTACTACTTATGATGTAGTGATAAACAACGGAGAGAACGGTATCATCACCTTTACCAAAGCAGATGAAGGTCGTGCAGGTTACCTTAAGATACCTACTTCCAATCCCAAGACTATTACTTGGAACCTTAATCTGGTAAACAATCAAGGTGATACATATACCGCTACCCGTACTATAACAGGAGTAGCAGCTCGTGATTTCTATAAATTCCACTTTGACATAAGCCAGACCCCTTCCGATAACCAAGGTGCGTTTGGACTTGAAATAAATGTGGATGAAGGAACAGACGAAATAGACCATTCTTATGATATCAATCTTAAGAAAAAAACGGCTCCTGTCTTTACAAGCGAAGGATTTGATTTGGCATCTCCAGTGATGGTAAATGAGACTATACGCGGAGTACAGGTCAAACTGAATATAGCGTCTGCGGCTACTTTGCAGGACCTTTCTATCTCACATAGCGATGATTATTTATCTAGTATAGGCATACCATGTTCGCTATCATTTGTAACGGGAGATGCGGCTGTTATATCGGCTGTAGCTTCCAAGGGTATCACCGTATCTAGCCCTATCACAGATGCGGCTACTGCGTGGGTAGATATGTCGGCTCTAGCAAATACGCTTCCTCTAGGAGAATATGAGATTACGGTAGTGGCTTATGATGCACAGCGTCAGCAGGTAAGTCAAAATGTTACTATCATTATCCTTCCAGACCAAGACCATATGCCTCTTTCATCTACACCATGGGGGCAGTTTGCTACTGTGAAAGGACAGTGGAATACTGTCTCTGTGCCAGAAGGTCTTGTGTTCCAGTATCGTAAAGATGGAGAAAATAATTGGACAGATGTGGCAGCTAGTGAGACATCTTATGATGAATCTACCAAAGTATTCACAGCAACTATACATCGTCTATCTCCTTCTACTAAATACTATTACAGAACATATAGCACACAGGCAGGTGGTTCAGAAACAGAACTTACGTTCACTACCGAAGCGACTCCAGATGTAGCTAACCTTTCGTTTGATACTTGGTCTAGTGATGGTAATAAATACTATCCTAATGCCGACAAAGCCAACTCTTTCTGGGCTACTGGTAACGAAGGTACTGCACTGGCAGGAAAGGGTAGTACAGCTACTCCATCTAGTGATGTGGCTGTAGCAGGCGATGGTAAACAGGCTGCACGACTGGTTTCTGTGGGAGGTGTGATGGTTGCCAAACACGCAGCTGGTAACATCTATCTAGGTACTTATAAAACCAATCTTTCAGACCCTCGTTCCAGTGCTGTTATGGGTCGTCCATACACTGGTCGTCCTATAGGTATGAAAGGGTATTATAAATATACTACTAAACCTATCACGGTGGATAAGGATAACAAATATCCACAGCTCATAGGAACCAATGACAAATGCCATATTTATATCACTCTGGAAGATTGGGGAGGAGCGACCACTCGCCCAGATAATCCTACGGTGATAGCCCATGGTGAGCTTATGAATGACCAAAATGTAGCGTCATACACTCCATTTAAGATAATGCTCACTTACTATGACAAGGTTAAACGTCCTACACACATCACGATAGCCGCTACAACTAGTTATCTAGGTGCCGATTTCTGTGGTGGTGATGGATGTGAACTATTTGTAGATGAATTTGAATTGATTTTTGATGATGTAGAGTAATACACTCTATGAAAATATCCTCTGTAAAACCCGACTGCACCGTGGTGCAGTCGGGCTTTTGAGGAAAAAAAGTGGATATGAAAAATTTATTATTTATAGTATTGTTTTCTATGTGTGGGGCTTGTGTACTATATGCACAGGATACTCATGAGGGTAGTGATACTACTGCTGTTGAAAAAAAATCTGAACTTCCAGAAAGTGGAAAAAGTAGTAGATATGAATCTAGAAAGGAAAGATTTGATAGAGGGATAGAGAAGGTTACATTTGTGCCTCGTGGACAGTGGTTTACTGGTGTGAGTTTTTCATATTTTGAGCATTTTAATGAAAATTACGAAATCCTTATTCTAGACAACTGGACAGGGCAAGGTTATACTATGTCTGTACAGCCTACTGTAGGTTATATGATAAAGGATAACCTAGGGCTGGGAGCTAGTTTTTCTTATGACCGTACACTTATCCAGATGGACGATTTGGATATATCGTTAGGTGAGGATTTGGATTTTTCTATCGCAGACTATCATGTGATAAAACACATCTATACAGGTACTATATTTTTAAGAACGTTTATAAACATAGGTAACAGCCGTCGTTTTGGACTTTTCAATGATATAAAACTGCAGGTGGGCGGTGGGCAAGCCAAAATCACATCTGGAAAAGGCAAAGAGCTCACTGGTAGATACCAAGATATATTTGAGCTAGGTGTGGTTGCTTCTCCGGGATTATGTGCGTTTATAAATGATTTTATAGCAGCCGAAGTATCGGTGGGTGTGCTGGGTTTCAAGTACAAAGACATAAAACAGTTGAGCAACCAAGTAGAAGATGGGCATTGGCGTCAGTCATCGGCAGACTTCAGGATAAATATATTGGCTCTTAATATGGGTGTTGTGTTTTATCTATAAAACGGTGTGATTATGAAAAAGATAAGGCTTATATGGGTGGCAATGGCTATGATGATGGTATCGTGCATCAAGAACGATATCCCATACCCTTATACAGAAGGTAGAGTAGAGAGTATAGTCTTTGAAGGGCAGAAGAGTGTAGAGATAGACTATGCCAAAAATGAGATAAATCTCACTATGGAGGATAGTTATGATATAACTGCCGTAAAACTATCATCACTCACACTTTCACCTATGGCTACAACCAGTGGGCTAGAAGTGGGAATGACTTATGATTTGACAGAAGATTATGCGTTTGAAATAGATACTTATCCTGGGCAGACGTATAACTGGAAGATAGTTACATCCCAACCAATAGACAGATACATAACAGTGGTAGGTCAGGTAGGCGATGCAGTGATAGATACATATAACAAAAAGGCTATAGTCTATGTATCTACCGCTACAAGACGTGATAATATAACCATAACCAGCTTTAAGCTAGGCCCATCGGTGGCGACATATTCTCCATCACCATATACGGTACATGATTTCACTACCGAACGAGCATTTGATGTGGATTATCTAGGTTATACCGAACGCTGGATAGTGTATGTGTTCCATACACAGGAGGTGGTTTCCACAGGAGAGGTTACTTCTATCTGGGCTACATTTGCCGATGTAACTGGAGGTGTTCAGACTGGTTCTAGTGAAACTCCGGGTTTTGACTATAAGAAAAAGAGTGATACTACTTGGCAGAGTGTACCTTCGTCTAGTGTTACAGCATCGGGAGGAAATATCAAGGCACGTATAGAGGGGCTTACTCCTTCTACAGAATATGTCTTCAGAGCACGACTGGGAGATGACGTGGGAGGTGAAGTATCGTTCACCACAGATTCTGCTCCTACTATTCCAAATCTGGATTTTGAAACGGGCTCTTATGATAGTAGTGGTGTGGTATGGTATCCCAATGCTGATGGCAAAAACTCTTTCTGGGCTACTGGTAACGAGGGTACCAAAGTGGCAGGGAAAGGAAATATCACCGTACATACCGATGACGCAGTGAAAGGTAAAGCTATCAAAATGACCAGCATCACAGGAGTCCTAGTAGCCAAAACAGCCGCAGGAAACCTATATACAGGGACATACAAGACCAATCTTATGAATCCTCGTTCCAGTGCTGTTTTGGGACGTCCATACACGGGACGTCCTGTGGGATTGAAGGGTTGGTATAAGTACAAATCTGCTATCATTTCTAGTGATAAAGACAACAAATACCCCGAGATGATAGGTAAACGTGATAAAGCTCACATATATGTAACCCTAGAAGACTGGGGGGGAGCAACAGAACGCCCCGCTAATGTCAAGGTAATAGCTCATGGAGAATTGCTTTCAGATGAAGATGTCTCTACTTATAAAGAGTTTAAGTTTGATATAAAATATAACGATACCGTAAATCGTCCTACACATATAGTGCTTTCGGCTACTTCTAGCTATCTGGGTGCCGATTTCTGTGGTAGTGAGGGGGCTACTTTATATGTAGATGAATTTGAACTGTTGTTCTAGTGATAAAACGATGCAAAAAAGCGGAGCCCTACGGGCTCCGCTTTTTTGCATCGTTGACAAGTTCTATTGTATGCCAAATGCAGCTTTTACTTTATCTACATAATCCAGTTTTTCCCATGTAAACAGCTCTACTTCGCAAACTCTCTCACCAAACCATACAGAATTAAAACGTTTGGTAACTACCTGTGGTTCACGACCTACATGTCCATAAGAAGCAGTTTCTGCATATATAGGATTACGCAATTTAAGACGGCGTTCTATAGCGGAAGGACGCATGTCAAATATGCCTTTTACTATGCTTGCTATCTCGCCATCTGTCATATCTACGTGTGATGTTCCATAAGTATTCACACATATAGATGTAGGTTCTACCACACCTATGGCATATGATACCTGTACTAGGACTTCGTCTGCTACACCTGCTGCAACTAGGTTTTTGGCTATGTGGCGAGCAGCGTATGCGGCACTACGGTCAACCTTTGAAGGGTCTTTACCAGAAAAAGCACCGCCACCGTGAGCTCCTTTACCACCATATGTATCTACTATTATCTTACGTCCTGTAAGACCAGTGTCACCGTGAGGGCCACCTATCACAAATTTACCAGTAGGGTTGATATGGTAAGTGATTTTGTCATTGAATAGAGCCTGTATTTCTGGTTCGCAAGCAGCTATAACGCGAGGCATCAGTTTGTTTATGATGTCGTTTTTAATGGTTTCAAGCATTACAGCGTCATCATCTGCAAATTCATCGTGCTGGGTAGAAACCACTATAGTGTCTATACGCTGTGGGATGTTATCATCAGAATACTCTATGGTTACTTGGCTCTTGGCATCTGGACGTAGGTAAGGGATTTCTGTTCCCTCACGACGCATTACGGCCAATTCTTTAAGTATGCGGTGAGATAGTTCTAGAGCTAGAGGCATGTAGTTACGAGTCTCACGAGTAGCATAGCCAAACATCATACCTTGGTCGCCTGCACCTTGTTCTTTCTGTGCGTTTTTATCGTTGGCAGCATCTACACCGCGGTTTATATCATCACTCTGTTCGTGTATCATAGAAATAACACCACAAGAATCTCCATCAAAACGGTATTCAGATTTGGTGTAGCCTATACGGTTTATAACATCACGAGCCACGAGTTGTAGGTCAACATATGTGTCTGATTTTACTTCACCAGCCATTATAACCTGTCCTGTGGTAACGAGTGTCTCACATGCTACTTTTGACTGTGGGTCAAATGCTAGAAAACGGTCTAGTAGTGCATCTGATATCTGGTCTGCAATCTTGTCTGGATGCCCTTCAGATACAGATTCTGATGTAAACAAATATGACATAATACTTAAATATTTAAAATGTGTTAATTATCTCAAATCCTTTTCTTTTGAGAGCATCAAGTGTGGAAGATAATACTGGAGAAATAGTAACGCCCGTTAAAAGATGCGGCAGAAAACCTGTTTTAGCATTTTTTCCTGAGGTTGCAATCAGTCCAAATTTGTCCTCCCAGCACTCTATGATGCTGCATTTATCTCCTTGTGGCATAAGGCTCACAAGTGCGTGCAAAGATAGTCAAAAAAGACCATCCTCTGCTATAAAAATATTATTTAACACTTAAAAAATCCATTATCATAGATGACTCATATCCTTTGGAGACTAAATAGTTATATACGCGGGATTTTTGCTTGAAAGAGTCTATATCTTTTAGGCTCTCTATTTTTTCACGGGCTACCTTTTCAAACCTCTCGCGGTAATCATCCATATCTACCCCCGATATAGCATTATGGATAATCTCTTGTGGGATTTTTTTATATGATAGTTCATATATGATGCGATTTATACCCCAGTAGCTGTTTATCTTGCTTTTTACATAGATATGAGTATAGCGTTCTTCATCTATAAATTTATCGGCTATGAGCATATCTATTATCCAGTCTCTGTCTTTTGAAGAAAGGTCGTAAGAACTCAATTTTTTCTGCACGTCATAGATACACCTCTCCTGATATGCACAGTAGCGTTGCAATTTGTCTAGAATGCTTCCTATGGATAGTTCTTTCTTTTCCATAAGTTTACCTCTCATTCTGGATTATAAAAACTGTGGGGCGTTTGTGAAGAGGGGGAGGAGTAACTTTTTTCCATCTCTCTACGGGCTGTGTGCATATGTATTCTGTGGGAGTAGTGATATCACATGCCACACATAACATAGTGTGTGGTGATAGCATAGATAGTAGGTCTGAAAACATCTGCATATTCCTAAAAGGGGTTTCAATGAATATCTGAGCCCCAGCACCACGAGATGACGCTCTTTCCAGTTCCAATAATCGTGATTTGCGTTCGTTTTTATCTATGGGTAGATACCCGTGAAATGCAAAATTCTGTCCCGATAGTCCCGAAGCCATCAGTCCCATAAGTATAGACGAAGGGCCGCATAGAGGAACGACAGTAAGCCCTTTTTTATGAGCCAAAGCAACTATGCTTGCTCCCGGGTCGGCAACGGCAGGTACTCCCGCTTCCGATATAACACCCACGTCATTGCCTTCTAAAGCTGGACGTATGGCTTCTTCTATGTCTTGAGGAAGAGAGTGTTTGCCTATGGGAAAAAACGTGAGAGAGTCTATAACAGCGGCGGGGTGTACCTTTTTAATGTAACGACGTACTGTCTTTATGTTCTCCACCGCAAAATAATTTATACGGCTTATTTCCTCGCGTATGCGTGCAGGCATTACACTGTCATATGACGCTTCTCCTAGAAATGTGGGTATGAGGATGATTTTGCCTTTGGGGGTATTCATGATGGTGTGTTTTTATGCCAAAACCGCACGAAATATTATTTCGTGCGGGTATGTGAGTTTTTTATTTCCAATTACTAGAATGGCAGGTCATCTTCTGCATCGTTCATGGCTGGGGCAGCAGGAGCAGCTGGTGCTACTGCAGTGGCAGATGCAGCAAATGGATTGGCAGGGGCGGCAGCAACAGCGGCTTGACCGGGAGCAGACGCCTCTATCTTCCATCCGCCCACACTGGTAAAGTAACGTATCTCGCCTGTTTTAGGGTCTTGCCATTCACGACCGCGAAGGTTGATAGATACTTTTACATATTGTCCTACGCTGAATGCATCTACCAGTGCTGCACGAGACTGTGCAAATTCTACTAGTATAGTCTGTGGATACATTTCATCTGTAGTGATTACCATTTCACTCTTGGTGAAAGTAGGGGTAATCTGCACAGCAGAGTTTATCTTTTTAATAGTTCCTATTATTTCCATGTGTTCTCTATGTGGTTTATAAGTGTATATGATATGTTTTTATCTAGTAAGCAAAGTTACATATAATTCGTTGAATTGAGAAATTTGGGGCAAAATAATTGGCAGACAGGGGTTTTGTGAAATTCTGATTTTTGGAGGAATGCCAGCAAAAACCAACGTAATGCCAAGTTATTCCAAAGCTGAGTAACCTATCCGTTACCACATGAAACAGATGGAAGAATACGGAAGTTCAGCAAT
>JAGAUI010000022.1 GCA_017620815.1 Flavobacteriales bacterium | reverse complement strand
ATAGCTATGGGTGGCAGTACCAATACCGTTCTACATCTACTAGCAGTAGCACATGAGGCGGGAGTTGATTTTACTATGAAAGATATAGACCGTCTATCGCGTAAGATACCTGTGCTATGTAAAGTAGCTCCAAATGGTCATTATCATATGCAGGACGTGAACCGTGCAGGAGGTATAATGGCCATAATGGGAGAATTGGCAGAAGGAGGACTTATAAATACTGCTGTAAACAGAGTAGGATTTAAGACCCTAGAAGATTGCCTAGATAAATACTACACAGGAAGTAAGAACTTTACAGATGAAGCCCGTAAGATATACACATCGGCAGCAGCGGGAGTAGCATCACAAGAGATGGCATCCCAAGAAAAATACTATCAGGTAATGGATACCGACCGTAGTGCAGGCTGTATAAGAGATATAGAACATGCTTATTTTAATGATGGAGGATTGGCTGTGCTATTTGGGAACATAGCTGCAAATGGCTGTATAGTAAAGACCGCCGGTGTAAACGAATCCCTTTTTACTTTCCGTGGTAGTGCTTGTGTATTTGAAAGTCAAGAGCAGGCGGTGGACGGCATATTGGGAGGAAAGGTCAAGGCAGGAGATGTAGTGGTCATACGTTATGAAGGACCTCGTGGAGGCCCTGGTATGCAGGAGATGTTATATCCTACATCATATCTTAAGTCTGTACATCTGGATAAAGAATGTGCACTGCTTACAGACGGACGTTTTTCTGGAGGTAGTTCGGGGCTTTCCATAGGACATGTATCTCCCGAGGCAGCATCGGGAGGGCAGATAGCTGCCGTACGTGATGGAGATATGATAGAGATAGACATACCACGCCGTACTATAAACCTATGTATAAGCGATGAAGAACTAGCAGAACGTATGGCCGCCATCAAAGTATTTGAACCAGAGGGACGTGATAGAGTCATATCCAGCAGTCTTAAAGCCTATGCCAGCCTAGTCGCATCGGCAGACAAGGGTGCGGTAAGAGAGATAAAATAAGCCCTATTACTATAAACACAATAGAAACATAAAACAATATATATGAGTATCACAACTATAGATACAGCCATAGAACCACGCATACTTACAGGCTCGCAGGCTATCATAGAATCCATCATAGCCGAAGGTACAGACGTTATGTTTGGTTACCCCGGAGGACAGGTCATCCCCATATATGATGCACTATATGATTATACAGACCGCATACATCACGTTCTAGTACGCCACGAGCAGGCTGCCGTCCACGCTGCCGAAGGCTATGCCCGCGCCACAGGACGAGTAGGAGTGTGCATGGTTACATCGGGACCCGGAGCTACCAATGCTGTCACTGGACTAGCCGATGCAATGATGGACTCTACACCAGTGGTTCTTATAAGCGGACAAGTAAGTGCTTCTCTTCTAGGTACAGACTCGTTCCAAGAGACAAATTTTGTGGGTATCACACAGGCCGTAACCAAATGGAACATACAGGTAAAACGTGCCGAGGATATTCCTGATGCTATCTCCCGTGCATTTTACATAGCCCGTAGCGGACGTCCCGGCCCTGTAGTTGTAGATATAACCAAAGACGCACAAGTAGCACGCACTCCTTTCAAGTATTCCCGTACAGAAAACATACGTTCTTATGTGAGTCGTCCAGAAGTAGATATACGCAGTATAGAAGACGCTGTACAGCTTATCAATCTATCACGTCGTCCTAT
Organism: Flavobacteriales bacterium; assembly: GCA_017620815.1. Taxonomy (GTDB): domain Bacteria; phylum Bacteroidota; class Bacteroidia; order Flavobacteriales; family UBA1820; genus Merdimorpha. The sequence goes on along the minus strand of JAGAUI010000022.1, from coordinate 47,576 downwards.
GGCACTTGTAGGGCAGGGAGTGCAGTTGGCAGGGGCAGAAAAAGAACTTTTGGCATTTCTGGAAAAGAGTGGTATGCCTGCTGCATCTACACTGCTGGGGCTTTCATCACTGCCTTCCTCTCACCCACAGAATGTAGGTATGCTGGGCATGCACGGTAACTATGGTCCCAATGTCAAAAACCGCGAATGTGACCTTCTGGTAGCCATAGGTATGCGTTTTGATGATAGGGTTACAGGACGTGTAGAGGATTTTGGTATCAATGCCAAAGTGGTTCATCTAGAGATAGACCCATCGGAAGTAAATAAACTCATCTATGCCGATGTGCCTGTCATAGGAGATATAAAAGATACTCTACCTATGATTACAGAACGTATCTCTGGTGGTAAATATGAAGAGTGGATAGATGAATTCCGCGCTTGTTATGATGTGGAATATGAAAAAATCATTCGTGAAGAAACATGTCCTACTTCGGGTGCGGTACGTATGGGAGAGGTGGTACATAAAATATCTACTGCTGTGAGAGATAGTGCTATAATGGTAACAGATGTAGGTCAGCATCAGATGATGGCGGCACGTTACTTTAAGTATTACAATCCTCGTTCTATCATCACATCGGGAGGTCTAGGTACTATGGGATATGGTCTTCCTGCTGCCATAGGAGCCAAACTTGGCATGCCGGGAAAAAGAGTATGTTTGTTTGTAGGGGACGGTGGTTTCCAGATGAATATACAGGAACTATGTACCATACTTCAGACTCGAGTAGGGGTGAAAATCATTCTCCTTAATAATGGTTATCTAGGTATGGTGCGTCAGTGGCAGGAGCTCTTCTTTAACGAACGTTATAGCTTTACTACATTGGTAAATCCAGATTTCTCACTCATTGCTGCTGCCAACGGTATAGAATATGCCCGTGTAGAAAAACGCGACGACCTAGATGCAGCTATAGAACGTATGTTCTTTCATGACGACGCTTTTATAATGGAAGTAAAGGTAGATAGTGGAGAAAATGTATTCCCTATGGTTCCAGCAGGAGCTGCCGTTACAGATATAATGTTGGAGTAACAGAAAAAGAGTAAAAAGAGATGGAAAAAGAATATATCATAACTATATTTTCAGAAAACAAGGTAGGTCTGCTTAATCAGGTTACTACTATCTTCACATGTCGTAACATAAACATAGAGAGTGTTACAGCATCGGAATCGGCTATAAGTGGCATACACCGTTATACTATCGTGGTTCATACAGACCAGGAAAAAATAGAAAAAGTAGTAAAGCAGATAGAGAAAAAAGTAGATGTCCTCAAGGCATATGTCTATACCCTAGACCAAGTGGTACAGCAGGAGATAGCTATGTATCGTGTACGTCGTTCGGCTAGTATAGAGCATATAGTCCGTAAATTTAATGTAAGAGTATTGGAGGTAGGAGAGGATTATATGGTACTGGAAAAGACGGGACACGCCAGTGAGACTCGAGAGTTATTTGAGAACCTCAAACCCCATGGATTACTGCAGTTTGTACGTAGTGGGGTGGTAAGCCTCCCCAAAAGCGATGCCGAACGCGAAGACCTACATCACTATCTCTCTCTTCACGACCCACAATATGGAAATTATTAAACCAAAATAGATATTAAAAAAAGGAAATATAAACATTAAAACTCTGAAAAAATGGCAAAAATGAACTTTGGCGGCACAGTAGAAGATGTCGTAACACGTGAGGAATTCCCTCTTTCAAAAGCATTGGAAACACTTAAAGATGAAACAATAGCGGTGATAGGCTACGGTGTACAAGGCCCTGGTCAGTCTCTTAACCTCAAGGATAATGGTTTTAACGTTATAGTAGGTCAGCGTAAAGGTTCCAAGAGTTGGGATAAAGCTATAGCCGATGGTTGGGTAGAAGGCAAAGACCTTTTTGAGATAGAAGAGGCTGCTTCTCGTGGTACTATCATACAGTATCTGCTTTCAGACGCTGGACAGATATCTATGTGGCCTACTATTAAAAAGCACCTCACACCGGGCAAGGCTCTTTATTTCTCTCACGGATTTGGTATAACATATAAAGAACGTACAGGCATTGTCCCACCAGAAGATGTGGACGTTATCCTTGTAGCTCCCAAAGGTTCTGGTACATCATTACGTCGTATGTTCCTTCAGGGTCGTGGTCTTAACTCTAGCTATGCTATATTCCAGGACGCTACTGGACGTGCAATGGAGCGTGTTATCTCTCTAGGTATAGGTGTGGGTAGTGGATACCTATTTGAAACTACATTCAAACGCGAGGTTTATTCAGACCTTACAGGAGAACGTGGTACTCTGATGGGAGCTATTCAGGGTATATTTGCGGCACAGTATGATACTCTACGTGCCCATGGACATACTCCATCGGAAGCATTTAACGAAACTATAGAAGAGCTATCACAGAGCCTTATGCCTCTTATCGCCGAAAACGGTATGGACTGGATGTATGCCAACTGTTCTACTACCGCTCAACGTGGTGCACTGGACTGGTGGAAAAAATTCCGCGATGCAGCCAAACCAGTGTTTGAAGAACTATATCACGAGGTAGAGATAGGTAACGAAGCACAGCGTAGCATTGACTCAAATAGCCAGAGCGACTATCGTGAAAAACTCAATGCCGAACTTCAGGAACTTCACGATTCTGAAATGTGGCAGGCAGGGCAGGTAGTACGTCGTCTACGCCCAGAAAACAACTAGACTATTATTTTTCAATTGGGGCAGGAGGACTCTCCTGCCCATACATCTGTTTTACATAAACTCATTATTTATCCACAAGACTATGAGTGAAAAGATTTATATTTTTGATACTACATTGCGTGATGCCGAACAGGTGCCGGGTTGTCAGCTTAACACGATAGAAAAGATAGAGGTAGCACGTCAGTTGGAGAAACTGGGTGTAGATGTCATAGAAGCTGGTTTTCCTGCTTCATCGCCGGGGGATTTTAATTCGGTGGTGGAGATATCCAAGGCTGTTAAACGTCCTATCATCTGTGCTCTTACACGTGCGGTGGAAAAGGACATAGACATAGCTGCCGAAGCCCTCAAATATGCAGTCCATCCTCGCATACATACAGGTATTGGTACTAGTGATTACCATATATATGAAAAACTTAACTCCACACCAGAAAAAATCATAGAACGTGCTGTGGCTGCTGTACGCCATGCTCGTAAATATGTAGATGATGTGGAATTCTATGCCGAAGACGCTGGACGTACTGCACCAGAATTCCTCGCCCGAGTAGTAGAGGCTGTCATAGATGCTGGAGCTACGGTAGTAAACATCCCCGATACTACTGGTTACTGTCTTCCTCACGAATACGGCGAAAAGATAGCCTATCTGGTAAATAATGTGCCAAACATTAAAAAAGCTATCATCTCTACACATTGCCACAACGACTTGGGTATGGCTACTGCCAATACTCTATCGGGTGTGATAGCGGGTGCACGTCAGGTAGAGGTAACGGTAAATGGTCTAGGCGAACGTGCTGGTAATACGGCCATGGAAGAGGTCGTTATGGCTGTGGCTTGTCATTCAAATATGGATTATGAACTAGGTATCAATACTCGTGAGATACTCAATACCAGTAAGCTGGTATCATCTCTTATGCGTATGCCAGTCCAACCAAATAAAGCCATAGTAGGACGTAATGCGTTTGCACATTCATCGGGCATACATCAGGATGGAGTACTTAAAAGCCGCCAGACCTATGAAATCATAGACCCAGAAGAAGTAGGTGTTGACCAGTCAAGTATCATCCTTACCGCACGTAGCGGTCGTGCTGCTCTCAAACACCATCTCAAGGACATAGGTATCTATCCAGAACCAGATGAGCTAGATGATATATATCAGAAATTCCTATCTCTGGCAGACAAGAAAAAAGATATTTCCATACGCGACCTAGAGATACTAGCAGGTATGGGTAATAAAGAAAACAAAGTCTATAAACTGGAAGCCCTCCAAGTGATGTGTGGTACTTCTACCATACCTACTGCTACTGTATGTGTGAGCTTCGGTGGAGATACGTTTACAGAAAGTGCAAGCGGTAACGGCCCTGTGGATGCAGCTTTCAACGCTATAAAAAACATTACCAAACGTCGTTTCCATGTGGAAGAATATCTGGTACAGGCCATCACTCGTGGTAGTGATGACCTAGGTAAAGTACACGTTCAGATATCACACAAGGGACGCATGTACTATGGTTTCGGAGCCAATACAGACGTTGTTTCGGCATCGGTAGAGAGTCTTCTGGACGCCATAGGTAAAATATCATAAATACTTTAAATGAACACATTATTTGATAAGATATGGGACGCACATACGGTTAAAACCATAGCCGAAGGTACGTGCGTCTTATATATAGACCGCCAATACATACACGAGGTTACATCACCACAGGCATTTGCGGGGATAAAGAAACGTGGCGTGGGCGTATTCCGTCCTTCACAGATAACTGCATCTCCAGACCACAATGTCCCCACCCTTAACCAACATCTACCTCCTGCCGACCCACTATCGGTTTCACAACTAGAGGCTCTCGCTACCAATTGCCGAGAAAACGATATAGAGATATTTGCTGTGGGAACTCCACGCAACGGCATAGTTCACGTGGTAGGGCCAGAGGTAGGACTTACACAGCCGGGTATGACCATAGTGTGTGGAGATAGTCATACTTCTACCCATGGTGCTATGGGTGCGGTGGCCTTTGGTGTGGGGACATCAGAAGTAGAGATGGTTCTCGCCTCTCAATGTATCATGCAGACCAAGCCTCGCTCTATGCGTATAAACATAGAAGGAGAACTTAAAAAAGGTGTATGTTCAAAAGACATCATCCTGCATATCATATCTCGCCTAGGTACAGGTGGAGGTACTGGATATTTTGTGGAGTTTGCAGGTAGTGCCATACGTTCTCTTTCTATGGAAGCACGTATGACTATATGTAACATGAGCATAGAGATGGGTGCTCGTGGAGGTATGATAGCCCCCGATGAGCTTACATTTGAATACCTCAAAGGGCGTCCATATGCTCCTAGTGGTGCAGAATGGGATGCTGCGGTAGAGAGATGGAAGACATTAAAAAGTGATAGTGATGCGGTATTTGACCGTGAGGAGTATTTTGACGCTAGTGAAATAGAACCTATGGTTACATATGGTACCAATCCCGGTATGGGAGTGCCTGTAAACGGGCATATACCACATGTAGAGGAAATAGAAGAATCTTCCAGAGCGTCATTTGAAAAGGCACTGGACTATATGGGATTCAAGGCCGGAGAAAAGATGGCAGGCAAAAAAATAGATTATGTCTTCCTAGGCAGCTGTACCAATGGCCGTATAGAGGATTTGCGTCTTTTTGCCTCTTATGTGAAAGGACATAAAAAACATCCTTCTGTTACAGCATGGATAGTACCAGGCAGTAGGCAGGTAGCACGTATGGCCCGTGAAGAAGGCATAGAAGAAACGTTACGTGAGGCTGGATTTGAGATGCGTGAACCGGGTTGTTCGGCGTGTCTGGCTATGAACGGTGATACTATCCCACAGGGAGCCTACTGTCTATCTACGTCCAACCGTAATTTTGAAGGTCGTCAAGGTGTAGGAGCACGTACCATACTATGTGGGCCACTAGTGGCTGCCGCTGCTGCTATAAGCGGAGAGATAACCATTCCAGAAGTCTAATGTTTTTATAAAGAGAAAAAATGATAGAAAAATTTACTACTCTCTACTCTACTGCTGCTACGCTAGAGATAGAAAACATAGATACAGACCAAATAATACCTGCTCGTTTTCTTAAAGCCACTACTCGTGAGGGTTTTGGAGAGAATGCTTTTTATGATTGGAGGTATGATGACAAGGGTAATCTCCGTGGGGATTTCCCTGTGGAAAAAGAGAGGTGGTTATCTTCTAGGGTTCTGGTAGCAGGTAAAAACTTCGGGTGTGGAAGTAGCCGCGAACACGCTGCTTGGGCTATATACGGTGCAGGTTTCCGCGTGGTGGTATCTAGCTTTTTTGCCGATATATTCCGCAATAATGCCCTTAATAATGGTCTGCTACCTGTAAAGGTGAGCGATGATTTCCTCGCTGCTATATTTGAGAGAGTGAAAAATAATCCCGATACTCGTATAGTGGTAAATCTAGAAAAACAAACCATAGCGATAGAAGGCACAGATATGTGTGAGGAGTTTGAAGTGAGCCCTTATAAAAAAGAATGCCTCATAAACGGATATGATGATATAGATTATCTGGTAAGTATTCGCGGTGAGATAGAAAAATATGAAAATGACAGGAAGTAATTCCTGTCGTTTTTTTACATTTGTAGGCAGAATATAAAGATGTAGATATGAATAAGAAAATAGCGGTCTTGCCGGGTGATGGTATAGGACCAGAGATAGTATCACAAGCCATCAAAGTGCTAGATGCAGTAGCTGCACGTTATGGTCATCATTTTGAATATACATATGCAAAAGTAGGAGCTGCTGCCATAGATGCAGTAGGTGACCCATATCCAGAAGAAACACATGCTATATGTATGGAAAGTGATGCGGTGTTATTTGGAGCGATAGGAGACCCTAGATATGATAACAATCCATCTGCTCGTGTGCGTCCAGAACAAGGACTGCTAGCCATGAGAAAAAAACTGGGTCTATATGCCAATATCCGCCCAGTAGAACCTTTCCGCACTCTTATAAATCGTTCGCCGCTTAAGGAAGAACTCATAGAAGAAGCCAATTTTGTATGTGTGAGAGAACTTACAGGCGGTATATATTTCGGTCGTCCACAGGGACGTAGCGAAGACGGAAAGACAGCTTATGATAGTTGTGTATATACTCGCGATGAGATAGAACGCATAGTAAGACTTGCATTTAAGTATGCAGTATCCCGCCGTAAAAAACTCACAGTAGTAGATAAAGCCAATGTCCTAGCTACATCACGTCTATGGCGTGAAACAGTACAGGATATAGCTCCAGAATATCCCGATGTAGATGTGGAATACATGTATGTAGATAATGCAGCCATGAAACTCATACAGTGTCCTTCACATTTTGATGTGGTAGTTACAGAAAATATGTTTGGTGATATCCTTACAGACGAGGCCAGCGTGATAACAGGTTCTCTAGGATTATTGCCTAGTGCTAGCGTAGGAGTACACACCAGTCTATTTGAGCCTATACATGGCTCATATCCACAGGCAGCAGGTCGTGATATAGCCAATCCTATCGCCACGATACTATCGGCAGCTATGATGTTGGAATATGCATTTGACATGAAAGAAGAAGGAGCCGCCATACGCCGTGCCGTAGATAAAAGTATCTTAGGCGGTGTGGTAACCGAAGACATAGCCACCAGAGGTAGTAAGCCATATGGCACACAAGCCGTAGGTGATTTCATAGCATCGATTATATAAAAACATTATACAATTATGGACAAGCAAAAATACTTTCCTGTACTCAAAGACGTGCTTTCGGCCGAAAGAACGCTTAATGAAATTCTAGAACCTACACCACTACATCGTAGCCGTAGTCTTTCTGAAAAATACGGAGCCAATGTTTATCTTAAACGTGAAGACCTGCAAATGGTACGTTCTTATAAGATACGTGGTGCATATAACAAAATACGTTCGCTGTCTAGCGAAGAGAGAGAACGAGGAGTAGTGTGTGCATCGGCAGGTAACCACGCACAAGGTGTGGCATATTCGTGTAGCAAGCTAGGGATAAAAGGTAAAATCTTTATGCCTACCACTACTCCTAAACAGAAAATAAGCCAAGTAAAGATGTTTGGCGGGCAGTATGTAGAAGTAGTGCTGGTAGGAGATACATTTGATGCAGCCTCACGTGCTGCCGCTAGCGAATGTGAAAAAAGCAGTATGGTATTCATACACCCTTTTAATGACCCCAAGATAATAGAAGGACAGGCTACAGTAGGTCTTGAAATCCTTCAAAACTCCAAAGAGCAGTTTGATTTCTTATTTGTACCAGTAGGTGGTGGTGGATTGCTATCGGGTGTGGGTAGTGTATTTAATCAGTTGAGTGCACATACACAAGTGATAGGTGTAGAGCCAGCAGGTGCTGCCGGTATGAAGGCTTCGGTAGAAGCAGGTAAGGTGGTAGAACTGGCAGAAATAGACAAATTTGTAGATGGAGCAGCGGTGGCATTGGTAGGAGAGACTACTTATGATATATGTAGCAAGGTTACAAGTGATATAGTTACTGTTCCCGAAGGCAAGGTATGTACTACCATCCTTAACCTCTACAATGCCGATGCGATAGTGGTAGAACCAGCAGGTGCCCTATCTATAAGTGCACTCGATACCTATGCCGATAAAATCAAAGGCAAAAACGTGGTGTGCATAGTGAGTGGTAGTAACAATGATATCACTCGTATGGAGGAGATAAAAGAACGTTCGTTGCTATATGAAGGGCTTAAACACTATTTCATCATATCATTCCCTCAGCGTAGCGGAGCTCTTAAAAATTTCTTGACTACCATCATGGGCCCTACCGATGATATCACATATTTTGAATATAAGAAAAAAACCAGCCGTGATGAAGGCCCTGCACTAGTAGGCATAGAAGTCCAAAAGAGCGAAGACATAAAAGCCATAATAGAAAAAATGGACGCCGAAGGTGTAAATTATCAGTATGTAAATGATAACATCAGCTTATTTGAACTAGTGATATAGTTGAGGTGATATTAAATAAAAAACCGCCACGCGTGGCGGTTTTTTATTTAGCTAAATATGTCATAAAAAAATCTTATAGTCTTTCATTAAGTGAGATTATATAGATAAATATCATTACATTTGCTCGGTAAAAGAAAAATAAATATACATATAGACATGAAAAAGATATTTTTAAGCATCATTGCTCTGTTTTCTATATCACTGCTAGCACAGGAAGAAGAGATAGATATGAGCAAATATTTGGTAGGGGCTATCATAGAGAAAGACGGAAAAGTTTATTTTGAACGTAGTATCAAGGCTCCTACACTCTCTAGCAACCACATCTATAAGACGGCTTATCTATGGCTGGAAGACCATCTAGATGATGAAGGAGTAAAAAATCCCCAGATATTTGAAAGTGATGACCCTTCCAATGCTTGGATGGCTAGTATGCCAGAACATTTTCTGGTGTTCAAAAAGACTATGATATCGGTTGACCGTACATTTATCAAGTATCGCATACGTCTTACTGCCAGTGATGAAAACCTTAAGATGGAATTGTGGGATATAACTTACGAGTATTACCCAGGTGCTGCCAAAGAACCAGAACGCTATCCTGCCGAAAAATGTATAACAGATGAGTATGCTCTGGATAAAACCAAAACCAAACTCAATCGTCTTACCAGCAAATTCCGTATCAAGACCATAGATATGGTGGACGAATATACCAAAGAGCTAGAACTCTTACTCAATGCCGAAATAGCCAAATTGGCCGATGCACTTAATCGTGCAGACAAGACTGACCTGCCTCGTAAGATTTCTTATGAACGTCATACTCCTACTTCTATGAGTTCTACTACACCTGCTCCAGCAGCCAAACAGCCTACTATGGCAGAACTACAAGCCCAGATGGCTGCCCAGAAAAAAGCAGCTGCTGCAACACCAGCTCCAACTGCACCAGTAGAAGTAGCTCCAGCAGTATCTCCTGCTCCACTCAAGGAAGAAAAACCTTCTGAAGCCCCTGTGCCAGTGGAAAAACCATCTCCTGTGGTAGCACCTGTTGTAGCATCATCATCGGCTACTCTACCAGCAGACCTTGTGAACCTTATCAAGGAAGATGGTATCGTAGTATCGGCAGCAGGACGCGTAGCAAATGCCCAATGGGGAGGTGTGGCATATCTTAATGATAAGATGGTAATCACACTATTTGTCCCTAAATCACGTCCAGCACATACTATGCTTTCTTCCGATGATAAATTCACTATCACAGTAGGTGGTATAAAATATCACGTTATAGAGTGCAGTAAGATGTCCTCAAGTGATGTAGCTGGAAATATGACTATGTTCATAGGTGAGGTAATAAAAGTAGAATCCAGATAACATAACGATGATACAAAAAAAAGCGAGCCCCCGAGGGCTCGCTTTTTTTGTGTATTGCCTAGTTATTTATTTAAGTGACGTTGTCTTACTGCTTCGTATAGTACAGCACCACATGCTACCGATACGTTAAGTGAACCTATCTCCCCTTCCAGTGGTAGTTTGGCTCTGCTATCACATATTTTAAGCATTGATTTGGATATTCCTTTTTCTTCGTTGCCCATGACTATGGCTATAGGGCCAGTCATATCGGTTTCATATACAGTGTTCTGTGTTTTTTCTGTGGCACATATTATACGCAATCCACATTGTTGGAGGTAGTATGCAGTATCTATCACGCTGCGAGTCTTGCATATAGGCACACGGAATAGTGCTCCTGCCGATGATTTTATAGCTTCGCCGCTTATGGGGGCATTCCCTTCCGATGGGATAACCACAGCACATACACCAGTGCATTCGGCAGTGCGGACTATTGCTCCTAGGTTTCTCACGTCTGTAATGTGGTCTAGTATGAGAACCATAGGCTCACGTCCAGCCTCCAATTCCTGTTCTACTATCCCCTCTACCGATGCAAATTCTATAGGAGACAAAAAAGCAAAAACACCCTGATGGTTTTCGCGTGTAAGGCGGTTGAGTTTTTCTTCGGGGACTACTTTATATGCTATGTCGTGGGATTTGAGTAATCCCATTAGTTCGGGAACATTATCTCCTTTGAGTCCTCGCTGTATAAATACTCTATCTGGTATCTTTCCACTATTTATAGCCTCTATAAGTGGTCTAATACCAAATGTGGTAAGTGTCGTAATATCTCTGTCTGTCATATTCTTGTTGTATCTTTTTTATCTCGTTGTTATCAAATATCTTTCCTTCTCGCCATGATTTTACAGCTGTCTCCCACATGCTCTTTTTATTTAGGTTACGCTGGAGGATATATACTTCGTCTGAAAAGGGGTTGTCCACTTTGTCAAATGTATAACTCACCTCTAGTCCCGATGCCTCATCTCCATATATCCAACGCTGTGAGGTGGTAGCTTGATATACTTTGGTAGGAGGGCCATAGATGATGTATATCATACCGCGGTCTGTGAGTATTCCCTCTTTATAAGACGAAAAATTCCTATTGGCATATTCTGCACGGCTATAGTATTCGCGTATCATACGTTGGGCATTGGATAGAGAGCCTCCGCTTTTTAACCATAGTTTCTCTACCGCTGTTTTACCCATTGGCGAATACCTTATGTGGTTATACTCTTCGTCTGAACATATATAACGCATAGCGGGGATTAGTGCTTCTTTCTGTGTGATAGCTGGGAATCCATCATATAGAGACAGTAGGCAGTATCCTCGGTTATGACTACTATCTATTCGCAATAGGTACAATCCCTGTGGCGAAAGTACAACTTTTTCTCCGTTTTCTATCACAAATGTGGTATCGGTTTTGAATTTCTCGCTATCATCACTGCCTAGGACATATGATGGGGCAGCGTGACGTGTCTGTGAGTTGTAACGTGTGATATATATGTAGGGGACATACCCTTGTGCTATGTGTATGCTTACACTGTCATGGTGAGAGGTAAAATTATCATAGATGATATTTCCTATGCTGTCCTTTAGTAGAAAAAGCGAAGGGTTATAATCACTTTTTTTATCCAAGAAAAACAGTGCCGAATTCTTTTGTGGGCTGTTTGCATCGTTTATGGTGATACGAATAGTGTATTTCTCTCCCTGTGGAATAGCCAAATCAATTTGTCCGCAGAAACCTTCACATGGGATATGTGTGGTATCTATTTCTATGGTGGAGGATGTTGAGAAAAGCAAAGTGGAGGCTGTGGGGTAGCTATAAAACGCACATTGCATATAGGCACGCCCTCTATAACGTGAGCTGTGAGGGTCGCGGGAGCATACTATAAATTCAGATGGGATTTTATAGTAAACTCTGGTGGTATCTTTGGATAGATGATGGGTCTTGATACATACGTTGGGAGAAGGAGTTCCAAGAGGTCGTAGGTAGATGGTACGCACGTTGTTTGAGCAGGAGAGGAACACTATGCACAGGGAGATAAATAAAAAATCTTTCATAGAGGCTGGGTGTAGTTCTTAAATTAAAGATAAAGATTGGATACTCTACTGCCCAAAATTTTAAGAAAAAAAGAAACAAATGTGAAAATAATGCCGTACATTAGCCATATCAAATGTTGTTACTATGACTATCACACAATTACAATACATTATGGCAGTGGCACGTTATGGTAGCTTTACCACTGCCGCCGAAAAGTGCTATGTTACTCAACCTACACTCTCTATGCAAGTTCAGAAACTAGAAGATGAACTAGGTGTGCAGATATTTGACCGTACTCGTAAGCCTATCACCCTTACACCTATAGGGGAGAAACTCATATCACAAGTGGGACGTGTGATAAGTGAAAGTACCCGCATCAAGGACATAGTGGATGAACAGAAAGAAGACGTGGTAGGTGAGTATCGTCTGGGTATAATACCTAGCGTAATGCCAACTCTTTTGCCTCTATTTTTAAGAACCTACACCAAACGCTATCCTAAATTAAAACTACACATAGAGGAGTTACAGACTTCATCTATGATTATGGCGTTGCGTGCTGGGCAGATAGATGCAGGTATAGCAGCTACTCCATTGCGTGAAGAGGCAGTAGTAGAACATCCGCTCTATGACGAACCTATGCTGGTATTCCTCAATCGTGATTCGGCGATGAGGACAGAAAAGGTGATAGACCCTACTATGATTACTAGCGAACCTCTGCTATTGCTAGAGAGAGGACATTGTTTCCGTAACAATGTATTGAGCCTGTGTAGTGAGTCATCTGCTATAGAACAGAAATTTGGACTATCTACTGGTAATTTCCAGACGTTGGTAGAGCTATCCAAGGAGGGTTTTGGAAATACAGTCTTGCCTTATCTCAACACGCTTACTCTTCCAGAGGCAGACCGTGAGATGTTGCGAGATTTCATATCTCCTACACCTTCACGACAGATAAGTCTTATACATATGCAGGACAGCCTACGTCATAAAGTAAACCAATCTCTTATAACAACCATACGAGGTATCATTCGTGCGATGATAGTCTATGAGCAGACTAGGATAACAAGTCCACTAGACGTGTGATGACGATGGCGACCTAAAAAGCGGCACCCGCAGGGTGCCGCTTTTTAGGTCGCCTAGTTTCTAACCTTTTACCAGTGGTTTGGTTTTTAACACTCCACTCTCTATCATTTGAATCACTCTCTCCCATGCCGATGTAAAATCATCCAATAAATCTTCTATCACTATCGAAGTTTTTTTATTCTCCACCCATAGGTGTTTTACATTATCTTTTCTGCTTCCTAATACTATGTAGGGACTGCCCACAGAAAGATGCGTGAGGTTACCGCGTAGGTTTTGGTAGAGGAAGTCTCGTCTATTAAATGCCGAATATCTATCTGGAAATAATTTTTCCAGTGCCAAAGCAAAACGTGCAGCTCCCTGTCCGCGAGCTTTAAAAGGTTTTTTATCTATAAATGCTCCCATAGTTTCTATGCCCTGTGCTATGACCATGTATGCTATCATAGTATAACCATCTGCTACTAGTTGTGGTACCTGTTCTATAAATGTAGAGCGTATCCATTGGCACTGGAGGGTAGGGGTATCTAGTAAATTTATATCATTCATAGTATGGATAAATAATTATGAGCAAATGTATGGACTTTCTCCCGATAAAAAAACACCCCCGCCTGTGGCGGGGGTGAATGATTTATATGAATGTAAAATTAGTATGAGCGACCTTGGGCATCGTTTGATGCTTTGATGAGTGAGTGGTCATCGTGTTTATCTTGTGCTACTTCCCAGTACATCATACCTCCTAGCTTTCTATCCATACTCCAAGTGGTCTTCTGTGCAACGAGAGGCTGACCATCATAATAGATAGTAAAAGGCTGTCCAGGGTGTGAAGAAGAAACCACTACGGCTTCGTTCTTTTGAGAGTTGGCAGGGTCTTGGTTAACGATAGATGCATATGTAAGTGTTCTACCCGATGATGATATACCAGATGGATTACCATAACAACCTATACCTGTAAGATATTTGGAAGTAGGCATCTTACGAGTATTGATGTAGTAATTGTAACTTTTTTCCAGTTTTGACATAACGGTAGGATACATACCTATCTCGCTTTCTCCTGCTGCCCAACCATATACCATCACATTATACCAATCCACATACTGGTGTAGAGCATCTAGTACACCTTCGGCATAACCACCCATGTAAATAGCAGGAGTGATAGCCATAGTAAGCAGTTTATTAACCGCAGGGTCATGGCAGTATGCGCTTAGACGTTTCATAAGCTCTAGATTGGTCTGGGCACTACCATCAGAAGTAGAAGGGTATTCCCAGTCGTTATCTAGTCCGTCTAGGTCATACTGTTTTACCATTTTTATGAGTTCATCTGCAAATTTGTCGCGAGTCTCTTTACTTGAGGCCATTTTGACCATAGATTTTTTGGAGTTCACACCAAATGATAGCATACATTTTACTCCCAATGCCTTACAACGTGAGGCTAGTGTTTTAAGTTTGGAAGGTTCCTGTATTTCAGGCATAAGAGTTGTCTCATTTATATGAGCAAAAGCATAGCATACTACGTCCATCATTTTGAGTTTACTGTCTGGAATGCCGCTGGCAGTGACAGTACGATAGTAAGGTATGTAGCCTACTTGTTTAAATCCTGTATTGGCAGGAGCGGTGTAAAGAGGTTTAACGGTTAGTCTGTAGCTAGTGGATATCTGAGGATTGTCCACTGCCGATATAGTGATATTGGTAACACCACCACCTACGGCGGTTACTATACCGTTGCCATTTACTGTAGCTACTTTGGGGTTTTCACTAGTGAATTTTACTTTGAGGTCGGCAGGGGTTAACTCTACCTTTACTGCCATACTTTCACCTACTAGGATATAGTCTACTGGAGCAGTTTTGAGGATTATGGTTCCTTCATAGCTTCCGTCGCCTTTGGAACAGGAAACAATGGTAAGTGCTACTCCACATAGCAGGCATAAATACTTTATAAATGATTTAAGCATAGTGATATGATATTTGTTTGTAAAATATGAATTTTTATGATTAAAATTATTTTCTCATCTGTTTATAAGCATTGATAAGCCCATTTGTAGAGCTATCGTGAGAGCTTATAGGCTCATCGCCAGCTAGTTCTGGAAGGATACGTCCTGCTAGCTGTTTGCCTAGTTCCACACCCCACTGGTCAAATGAGAATATGTTCCATATAACACCCTGAGTGAAAATCTTGTGTTCATACATAGCTACCAACTGTCCTAGAACATAAGGGGTGAGGCGTTTGAAGAGGATAGAGTTGGTAGGGCGATTTCCGTCAAATATCTTGTATTCTTTAAGGAATGCTATCTCCTCTTCACTCTTACCTGCTTTTACTAGTTCTGCAACTACTGTTTCCTCGTCTTTACCGAATGCCAATGCTTCTGTCTGTGCAAAGAAATTGGATAGAAGTTTCATATGGTGGTCACCTACTGGGTTAAGAGTCTGTGCTGGAGCAAGGAAATCGGCAGGGATAAGTTTGGTTCCTTGGTGTATGAGCTGATAGAAAGCATGCTGACCATTGGTTCCTGGTTCACCCCATATGATAGGCCCACTCTGGTAGTCTAGTGGCTGACCATCGCGGTCTATTGATTTACCGTTTGATTCCATATTTCCTTGTTGGAAATAAGCAGAAAAACGATGTAGGTATTGGTCATATGGTAGTATTACTTCTGTTTCTGCTTCAAAGAAGTTTGTGTACCATATTCCTAGCAAGGCTAGAGTAACAGGTATGTTTTTATCCCATTCAGTATTGCGGAAGTGGCAGTCCATATCGTGAGCCCCACAAAGCAGTTCTTCAAATTTATCAAATCCTATAGCCAATGCTATAGAAAGACCTATCGCACTCCATAGTGAGTAACGACCACCTACCCAATCCCAGAATTCAAACATATTGGCAGTGTCTATACCAAATTTTGAAACCTCGTCAGCATTGGTAGATAGTGCTACAAAATGTTTGGCAACATCTTCTTGTGTGGCACCGCTAGAAAGGAACCAGTCTTTGGCGGTGTGTGCATTGGTCATAGTCTCCTGTGTGGTGAAAGTCTTTGAGGCGATTATGAACAGTGTAGTGGCAGGGTCTAGGCCTTTTAATGTTTCGGCTATGTGAGTGCCATCTACATTTGACACAAAGTGCATATTAAGACGTGTACGGTAGTGTTTAAGAGCTTCGGTAACCATAAGAGGTCCTAGGTCTGAACCACCTATACCTATATTTACGACATCGGTAATCTCTTTTCCTGTGTATCCTTTCCACTGTCCAGATATAACTTTCTCACAGAAGTTTTTCATCTGTCCCAGTACGGCATTTACTGCTGGCATAACGTCCACTCCGTCCACCATAACAGGAGTATTGGCACGGTTGCGTAGAGCAGTATGTAGCACAGCACGACCTTCGGTCTGGTTAATTTTATCTCCTGTAAACATCTTTTCTATGGCATCGCGTAATTCTGTCTCGTCTGCCAGAGAATAAAGAAGTTTCATGGTTTCGTCGGTAACTAGGTTTTTGGAGAAGTCAACCAGTATGTCACCGTGTGTGATATGATAACGGTCAAAACGTGAAGCATCTGCTGCAAATAGTTCTGAAAGAGACGTTTCATCTAGTGTGCAGATGTGTTCGTCCAGTGCTTCCCATGCCGCTGTAGTAGTAGGATTGATGTTTTTAAGAGCCATAATAATATTTTTTCTGAAATGTTATTTTGAGGGTTTAAAAGTAATATAAAAAACTAAATTTGCATATCTGATAATGGAAATTTTTATGAATTTTTCAAAAAACGCCTTTTTCGTTCCTTTTTGGGACTTTTTATGTTCTATATGGGATGTCCTCATGCCTAGAAAATGTGCTGTATGTGGGCAGGTTATAGACGGGAGAACTCTAGTGTGTGAGTCGTGTTTATCCCAAGTTATGTACACAGATTTTGCTCTCTTGCCGTCCAATCCCATAGAACAGAAACTGCATAGGCTCACAGGAACTCCTTTGCAGGCTATGGCTCTATGTGTCTATACCCACGAAGGATTTGCGGGAAGGGTGGTAGAGGCTTTTAAGTATCATCATCGCTGCGATTTGGCACTATGGGCAGGAGAGCTGGTAGGAGAAGAACTATCCAAGGCTGAAAGATGGAAAGGATATGATTATATCATACCTATACCATTGCACCCATCTAGAGAAAAAGAAAGAGGGTATAATCAAGCGATGCAGATGTGCAAAGGAATAGTACATAAATATCCCATAGAGATAAACGAAGCGTTGGAAAGGTGCAGTCGCACTACTGCCCAAGCACATCTAGGACGTAGTGAGCGTTGGGAGAATGCAGAGGGGATTTTTTCATTGAAAGAATCGTGTCATACACTAGTGGGTAAGAGGGTAATCATAGTGGATGATGTGCTTACAACGGGGGCTACCATGGCATCGGCAGTGAAGGTGTTAAGAGAGGCAGGTGTGAAGCAAATAGCTGTAGCCACACTGGCAACGGGAGAATAAGTGTTTTTTTAATTGGTTTTTACAGAGGATAATCATACATTTGTACATTATGATAAAGGTTATAAAAATAGGCGGTAACGTGATAGATAACACGACCGCATTGGAAGCTTTCCAAAGAGATTTTGCCTGTATGGAGGGTAGTAAAATCCTTATCCATGGTGGTGGTAAAATAGCTACACAGATATCCCAAAAACTAGGAATAGAGACTGTTATGGTAGGAGGACGTCGCGTTACAGACCGCCCTACACTAGATGTGGTAACTATGGTCTATGCTGGACTTATAAATAAAAACGTGGTGGCAGCCCTCCAGTCTCATGGTTGTAATGCCATAGGTCTTTCTGGTGCCGATGCGGGTTCTATCACATCCCATAAACGTATAAATAAAGACATAGACTATGGATATGTGGGTGATGTGGATAGAGTAGATGCGGCTGCTATAAAAAAACTTACCGATGCTGGTTTTACACCAGTATTCTGTGCTATAACACATGATGGAAACGGTACTCTGCTCAATACCAATGCCGATACAGTAGCTTCGTCTGTGGCGTGTGGCGTGGCATCACTGGAAGACGTGGAGCTTATATTCTGTTTTGAAAAAGACGGAGTACTCTCCTGTCCCGATGATGATACTAGTGTCATCCCTCATATAGATACTGCTGTATATGCCTCTCTTAAAGAAAGTGGAGTAATCTCTGGTGGAATGCTGCCAAAGATGGAAAACGCATTTGCAGCACTTAAGGCAGGAGTGAAAAAAGTAATCATCACTTCTCCTGCATATATCACAGACCAAAATGCTCCTCACACAGAAATAGTATTGTAACTCACTATATGATTATGAAAGAAAAACTGATATCTCCTTCGCTGCTTTCGGCAGATTTCTCACATCTAGGACGTGATGTAGAGATTATGAATGCATCTGGTGCAGATTATCTCCATATAGATATAATGGATGGTGTATTTGTCCCCAATATATCATATGGTATGCCAGTGCTGGATAGTATAAATAAATGTGCTAGCAAACCTCTAGACGTACACCTAATGATAGTGGAACCAGAACGCTACATAGACCGTTTTGTAGAGTTGGGAGCAGATATCCTTACTATCCATGCCGAAGCGACACATCACCTGCACCGTGCCGTACAAATGATTAAGGCAAAAGGAGTACAAGCAGGAGTGTCTATAAATCCTGCTACACCAGTAAGTGTACTGGAAGATATAATATGTGATGTGGATTGGGTGTTGATAATGTCTGTAAACCCTGGATTTGGTGGACAGAAATTTATAGAAAACACCTATGCCAAGATAGCTAGACTGCGTGAGATGATAGAAAAAAGCGGCTCAAAGGCACGTATAGAAATAGACGGAGGAGTAAATGGAGATAATGCCTCAAAACTCTTTGATGCAGGAGCCGATATGCTCGTAGCAGGAAACTATGTGTTCCGTCATGAGAATCCTTCGCGAGCCATAGAAATACTCAAAGGTCTGTAAAGACAATTGAAAGGAAAGAGAAACATAAACATACGCTTACTCAAAGCTCTCAAAAGAGAGTCAAGACGTGAAGAAATAGAATCTCACACACGCCCCATAGGATGTGTGCATATATCTCGTAATCTTAAAAAATATGACCGTGCCCGCTCCAAAGATTGGGCACGGAAAAATAGGAACGAATTTTAACCCGCCCACCCACCCATTTAAATTTTACATAGAGATGTTTGATGAAAAGAAACCCCAGAGCCTTACCCCTATATCTACATTGGGAGAATTTGGACTTATAGAGCATATCTCCCGATATGTGGAGCTTAAAAACCCATCTAGTGTGCTAGGCATAGGAGATGATGCGGCAGTTTTGGATAGTGGAGACCGCCATACTCTCATCTCTACCGATATGCTCATAGAGGGAGTACATTTTGACCTTTCATATACCCCGCTTAAACACGTAGGTTATAAGGCGGTGGTTGAGAACGTGTCTGATATATGTGCTATGAACGGTATTGCCGAACAGATATTGGTAGGGATAGCGGTTTCGTCTAGGTTTACTGTAGAGGCGATAGAGGAACTATATGAAGGTATGCGTCTGGCAGGAAAAGTCTATGGGGTAGATATAGTAGGCGGAGATACTACGTCATCTACAACAGGGCTGGTGATATCCATTACTGTGGTGGGATATGCAGAAAAAGGTAGCGAGGTGCGTCGTAGCGGAGCCAAAGCTGGAGACTTGCTGGTAGTTACAGGAGATTTGGGGGCGGCATATATGGGACTGCAAGTATTGCGTAGAGAAAAAGAAGTATGGAAGGTAAATCCTCAATCCCAACCAGACCTTAGCCCATACCAATACATTATAGAACGTCAGCTTAAACCCGAAGCCAGAGCCGATATACGTCCATTGCTTGAGAAACTGGGAGTACACCCTACATCTATGATAGATATATCAGATGGACTTTCTTCGGAAGTGTTGCATCTATGCAAGGAGTCTGGTGTGGGTGTTCAGCTCTATGAGGAAAAAATTCCCAAAGACCCCCAGATGATAACCACAGCCGACGAATTCTCCCTAGATTCATCTATGGTGGCATTAAGCGGAGGTGAAGACTATGAACTTCTCTTTACTATGCCTCTTTCTGAATATGACCTTATAAAAGGGAATCCAGACCTTAGCCCTATAGGTCATATTACACCCGAAGGCACTCCTCGTCAGTTGGTATTGAGAGATGGCAGTGTGGTGGAACTCAAAGCCCGTGGTTGGAATAGTTTTGATGATACTTATTCCAGTGATTTTGATAAAAAAGAATAAACGTTTTTCATCTCTTATATGAACGAAAATAATCCACTTTCTCCCTGTGGAGTATATATACACATACCATTCTGTCATAGTAAGTGTGTGTATTGTGATTTTTATTCGCTCTCATCGGTAGGGAAAAAGAGGGAATTATTGGATTGTTTGCATAAAGAGATAGCCTCCCGTGCAGGAGAGTGGAGAGATTATAGGGTAGCGACTATCTACATAGGAGGAGGTACGCCTTCGCTCCTGGGAGGGGAAGAAATATGTTCCTTGATGGAGTGTGTGAGAGGATGTATGAATGTATCTCCAGATGCCGAAATCACCATAGAAGCCAATCCCGATGATGTAACATCCATAAAAACTCGCCAATGGATGGATGCAGGAATAAACCGAGTGTCCATAGGTGTGCAGAGTTTTTATGATGAAACACTTAAAAAGATAGGACGTCGTCATACGGGAAAAAGAGCATATGAGGCTATAGATATAATACGTACATCAGGGATAGAAAACGTATCTGTAGATATTATATATGGTATTCCAGAAAGGAGTGATGAACATCTTATAGAGGACATACATAGAGCAGTGACATCGGGAGCAAAACACATATCGGCCTATGCTCTTACCCGTGAGGAAGGTACTGTAATGGATAAGATGATAAAACGAGGTACTTTCCCACCACTTGACGAAGAGATGATGGAGAGCCAATACCATATAGTGTGTGATGAACTGGAAAAAGCTGGATTCACACACTATGAAGTATCCAATTTTGCATTGGAGGGTTATCGTTCTATCCACAATAGTGCTTACTGGAAACGTGTACCATATATAGGGATAGGGCCTTCGGCACACTCATTCTGTGGGGATAAAAGGAGGTGGAATGTGAGCAGTGTGGGTGGATACATCAAGGGTATGAATGATGCTGCTGAGTATTGGGAACAGGAGAGCCTTACATGGCGTGATGTGCATAACGAGATAGTGATGACCTCACTACGATGTGTAGAAGGAGTGGATTTGGACGATATAAGAGAAAGATTTGGAGAGGAGTATGTAGAGAGGATAAAAAGCCTTTCTGCACGTTATGTAGATGAAGGTCTTGTGGTATTGGAAAAGGATAGATTGTGTCTTACTCGCCGGGGGGTATTCCTATCAGATGGTATAGAAGCCGATTTATTCCTTACCGATGATGACAGTTTAAATAACAAAGCATAATGGAAGTCGAATTATTTATAGCGGTGATGTTCATAGGTGCTGTAGCAGCAGGACTATTGGGTTCACTTACTGGACTGGGTGGAGGTGTGGTAGTCATACCGCTTCTCACGCTAGGGCTGGGAGTGGATATGAGGTATGCTGTGGGAGCAGCGCTTGTTGCTTCTATCGCCAATTCGTCGGGAGCAGCGGCGGCATACATACGTGAGGGTATTACCAATGTGCGTATAGGTATGTTCCTAGAGATAGCCACTACCATAGGTGCTGTATGTGGTGCTATGATAGCTATGTGGTTGCCTACCAGTATAGTGGCTATGATATTTGGGTGTGTGCTTATATTTTCGGCTGTGATGTCCATAAGAAAACACGATATTCATACCAGTATTTCCCATAAAAAAGACAGGTGGGGCGAACGTCTTAAACTAGATGGAACATACCCAGTAGATGGTAAGATGGAATCATACCAAGTGCGTAATGTAGCAGGAGGATTTTCACTGATGGGATTGGCGGGAGTGGTATCGGGACTGCTAGGTATAGGAAGTGGAGCCCTCAAGGTGCTAGCTATGGATATAGTTATGAAAGTACCTTTTAAGGTATCTACCACCACTAGTAACTTTATGATAGGAGTAACTGCCGTGGCAAGTGCTGTGGTTTACCTCCAACGCGGATACATAGACCCTGTGATAGCTATGCCCATAGTGGTAGGAGTGCTTATAGGAGCATTCGTAGGGTCAAAACTACTGGTAAGGGTGAGAGTACGCCCATTGAGAATACTGTTCAGTATAGTGATAACCATACTGGCTATAGAAATGATTTATAACGGATACACAGGCAGACTATGATTAAGATAAATATCACACCTAGACAGATGGAAATGTTCATAGGACGTATGTTACGCGTGGGAGTGTTCACTTCCTGCATAGTTGCGGTATTGGGAGGGGTGATGTATGTGGTGCAGTATGGAGGAAATAGTGTAGATTTTTCTGAATTTACTGCTGCTATGGCAGTGGAGAGCATAGGCGAAGTGATAAATGGTGTATTAGTACTGGATGCGGTATCGGTCATACAGCTGGCATTGCTTATACTTCTTGCCACTCCTATCCTAAGGGTTGTATTTTCTATTCTGGCATTTATGATAGAGAGAGATTATCTCTATGTGTTTATAACGCTGGTAGTACTTATCATCATTGTTTTTAATATATTTAATGGTTGAAAATTAAATCATAGTCTCGTGGAAAGAAATATGCCGCCACTTACTCCTACCGAAGTGAGAGTATTGGAAGAAAAGATGACCGAACGCCCATTTACTGGTAAGTATCTAGACTTTAAGGCAGATGGTACATATCTATGCCGTAAGTGTGGTAGTAGGATATTTGAAAGTAAGGATAAATTTGAATCACACTGTGGTTGGCCTTCGTTTGATGAGTGTATAGAGGGGGCAGTGCGTGAAATCCCAGATGATGATGGTGTACGTGTGGAGATAGTATGCTCACACTGTGGAGGACATCTAGGACATGTATTCCGTGGGGAGAGATTCACAGAAAAGAACACGCGTTACTGTGTCAATAGTATTTCTATGGCATTTGCTCCCGATGTCAAGGATACAGAAACAGGAGGTATTAAGACCATAGTTCTAGCATCGGGTTGTTTCTGGGGGACGCAATATTGGCTATCAAAGGTAGGCGGAGTGATTGCTACTCGTGTGGGATATATAGGCGGTTGGCGTAAGAATCCGCTATATAGAGAGGTCTATGGAGATGCTACAGGACACCGCGAATGTGTGGAGGTAGTATATGACTCTTCTAGGGTTGATGTGCGGGATATATTGCGTATGTATTTTAATACCCACGATGTAGAGCAGTGCGACGGGCAAGGCGTAGATATAGGCTATCGTTATACCAGTGCTATTTATTACACTACATTGGAGCAGAAAAATATAGCAGAAATGATGATAGAAGAACTGAAATCAAAAGGATATAATCCTGCTACATATATTTTGCCACTGGATATATTCTATGCCGAAGAGGAAGAATATCACGACATGTACTATGATAAAAAAGGATGTCTTCCAGTGTGCCATCCTTATAAGGAGATAATATAGGTAAGAGATGGAACTTTTTTCAAAAGTTAAATGCCATAAAATAAGACGGTAAATATGTGATTCTTTGTAAATTCTCATAGACCTTAAAACCAAACATATAAGACTATGAGAACTATTATCACCACATTTTTATGTGTAGTAAGTCTTACTTTATGTAATGCCCAGAGTACACTGGAGGGAACGGTACGAGACGAGAGTGGTGAGCCTCTCGTAGGGGCAACGGTATATATCACTTCTACCCCCACACGAGGCGTCGTAAGTTCTCCCTATGGTACTTTTACTATAACGGGAGTAGAGATGGGCGATACACTCAGGGTGAGTTATGTGGGATACCTCACACGTGATGTAGTATATGCTGGAGAGAAAAGTATAGATGTGATACTTGAAACAGATACTTCATCGCTAGATGAGATAGTTGTGGTGGGTTATGGCACACAAGAGAAAAAAGACCTTACGGGAGCTATATCCACTGTAAATCTTGAAACACTCTCCTCTACTCCAGCACTCACAGCTACTGCCTCCCTCCAAGGCAAGGTAGCAGGGCTTAATATCATATCTAGCGGAGCCCCGGGTTCTGCTCCACAGGTGCGTATAAGAGGTACTGGTACACTATTGTCGGGAGCAGACCCTCTCTATGTGGTGGACGGTGTTCTCACTAGTGATATACGCAACATCAATACCCAAGACATACTTTCGGTAGAGGTGCTTAAAGACGCTTCGTCTGCTGCCATCTATGGAGTAAGAGCAGCCAATGGAGTGATAATCATCACCACATCTCGAGGACAGACTGGAGAGATGAAAATATCATATTCCAACTATATGGGTTTTAATGCCATACAGAATCGTGTGCGTATGGCATCTTCGTCTCTTTTTATGCAGTACACCAACGAAGCTCTGCAATACAGCGGCCAATCTCCTATATTTGACCTTTCTTCACCCATAGAATATGACACACACTGGATAGACGAGATAAGCCGCACAGGAATCCTTCAAGAACAAAATATATCTGTAAGTGGGGGAGGTAAAGCGGCACGATATTTTGCATCGGCATCATACTATAAGAATGATGGTATATTGCAGACTTCTTCCTATGAGAGAATGACCATCCGCCTATCCAACGACTATACCATATCCCGTTCTATAGACGCTGGGATAAACATAGGTCTTTCTACATATCGCAGTGGTAATGCTCCGTATGCGGCATTCACAGCTGCATATAAAGCAGCTCCTACTATACCTGTGAAAAATCCAGATGGTTCATATGCTTATTTCCCCCAGTCAAATGTAGCCAATCCTGTAGCACTACTGGAATATCGTGATGATACTTCTCGTGGTACCCGCATACAGTCCAGTGCATACATCACTATAAAACCATGGATAAAGGGACTGTCTTATAAGAGCGAGATAGCAGTGGATTGGTTTTCAGAAAATGCTACTCTCTATGAACCAGAATACTATGTGTCGTCTATGCAGTCCAGAAGTGTTTCTCTGCTTTCGCTGTCACGTTATAAAAACATATCGTGGGTATGGAATAACTATTTTACTTATGAGAAAGAGTGGAGAAAAAACCGTATGAGTGTGATGATAGGTATGAGTAGTGAACAGCAGACATCATCCTTTCTTTCTGCCTCTCGCCAGAATGTCCCACCAGATGATAACTATTGGACATTGGATTTGGGAGATATATCTACCGCTACCAATTCTTCCTCCCATTCCAAGATGAATCGTACATCATATATGGCACGTCTTTTTTATAGTTGGGATGATAGGTATCTTATTACACTCACAGGACGTTTGGATGGGTCTTCTCGTTTCCCGAAGGGTAATCGTTGGGCGGTGTTTCCATCGGTAGGGTTGGCGTGGAGATTATCACAGGAACCTTTTATGAGAAAGAGCAATGTCATTTCAGACTTTAAATTGCGTGCATCGTGGGGAATGCTGGGTAATGACAACATAGGTAGTGATGCATTCCTTTATACCATTGCCACAGGACTTAACTATGTGCAAGGCAGTGACCAATACATCATCCCCGGTGCTACTGTTACCGATGTCAAAGACCCAGACCTCAATTGGGAGAAGACCAGCGAATGGGATTTCGGGATAGATTTTGGTTTTTTCTCTCAAAGCCTATGGGGAAGTATAGACTATTACATTAAAAAAACGAGTGATGCACTTATCTATGCCCCAGTAGATGCTGTATTTGGTGACCCAGATGGTGCATACCTTACCAATAAAGCCGACATCCGCAACCGAGGTGTAGAATTTACCATAGGATATAAAGCAATATCTTCCCGCAGTACATATAATGTATCATATAACCTCAACTACAATGACAACCAGATAACAGCCATAAAGGGAGGACTACCCATAGTGAGTGGATATCTGGGTAATGGGCAGGTAACCACCCGCACACAAGAAGGCCTCCCAGTAGGAGCATTCTGGGTATATGAAACCGATGGCATATTCCGTACACAGGAAGAATTGGACGCATGGAAAGCTGCAGGAAAACCTGTAAGGGAAGGTACTCGTGTGGGAGATATGCGTTATGTAGACCGTACGGGGGACGGCATCCTCAACGATGATGACCGTTACTCTCCCGGAGCATATTCCACGCCGTGGACTATGGGGCTTAATCTATCTATGGAGTGTGGGGCATGGGATTTTGGGATAGAGTTATATGGTGTCTTTGGTAACAAGATATTTAATGGAAATATGGCACAGAGATTTGGTAATGAGAACATACAATATAGTTTGAGAAATCGTTGGAGAGATGGATATACAGATACCTCTACCCCTCGTGCATCAAACGCAGTACCTCTAGCCAGTGATTTCTATATCACAGATGGCAAGTATCTCAAGGTAAATACCGCTACCGTAGGATTTACCATACCAGAGTCTGCTATGTCCCGTATGCACGTAAAACGTATGAGGATATATATTTCGGCACTTAATCCTTTGGTGCTTAAAGCATATACGGGGTATTCGCCACAGCTACCAGCGGGTACACTTAATTCGGGAGTGGATATAGACTCATATCCACAGGTAGCGTCTTATATACTGGGTATGAACATAAATTTTTAGTGAGATGAAACGATATATAGTGAAAATCATGATGTGTATGGCATTAGGAATTGGAATAGGAGGGTGTGCCAGTTCGTTTCTGGACGTACCGCCTTATTCACAGATGAGCCCAGATGATTATTTCTCATCTTCTTCTGATGCTCCCACATCACTGGTCAATGCAGTGTATAACGCACTCTTACAGACCAATATGCACGGTTTCCCATGGATAGGAGTAGCTTCCATCACGTCTGATGATGCATCAAAAGGCTCTTCCCCGGGGGATACAGGTACCGATAAACAGGACTTGGATAATTTCACATTCACTGCCGATGCTATATCATTTGATAATGTGTGGGAGGCAAACTACATAGGTATCATACGAGCCAACTATGCCTTATCTACTCTCCCTACTCTGGGGATAGATAAAGAAAAAGAAAAACGTCTGGTGGGAGAAGCTAGTTTTTTAAGGGCATATTTTTATTGGAATCTATGGCGTTGTTTCGGGGGAGTACCTCTTATAACATTTGTCCCAGACCCTAGTGATGAAGAACAACAGAAATTATCCCGTACCCGAGCCACTTCCATGCAGGTGTATAATCATATACTTTCAGACCTTGACGTAGCGGTGGAGTCATTGCCTGCACTCTCCTATCTCCCTGCATTGGAACTGGGGAGAGCTACTTCGGGAGCGGCACTAGCCCTACGCTCCAAGGTCTATCTCTATGGTGGACATTGGGAGGAGGCAGCACGTGATGCCCGTAGCGTTATATCACAGGGAGTGTATGACCTCTCTACACCTTATGAAGATATATGGAAAGAGGTGGGAGAAAACACTTCGGGGTCTATATTTGAGGTGCAGTGTCGTGGGCTTACACCAGCTACTGCTATAGGCGGATTTACAGAAACACAGGGAATAAGAGGTATGTATGGTTGGGGATTTAATACTCCTACCGAAGATTTACGTTCTATATATGATGCCAACGATGTGAGAGATGATGCTATATTTATAGAGGCAGGTCAGACTCTATGGGATGGGGTGCAGGTTATATCCCCTACCGAAAACACTTATTACAACTACAAAGCATATGTATCTAAACATAGTGAATCGGCAACAGAGGATTCTTGGCAGAGTAATAAAAATTATCGTGTCTTGCGTTATGCCGATGTCCTGCTCATACTATGTGAGGCACTATGGAACATAGACCCACAGAATGAAGAGATATATACATATCTTTCGTCTATAAGACAACGTGCAGGACTTATGCCTGTTACGGCAGATGACTATGCCACTTCTCAAGACCTTCTAGATGCTATACTGCTGGAAAGACGCCGAGAGATGGCTATGGAATATGATAGGTTTTTTGACCTTATACGACAAGGCAGGCTGTATGACCCTCTTATTCCTATATCGGCATTGGGAGAAGGGAAAAATCCAAATTCCCGTTTCTCATGGCCTCGTAATGCACTGTTCCCTATCCCTGCTCGTCAAATCCAGCTTTCGGGAGGAAGTCTTACACAGAACCCTGAGTATTAACATCATTGTCAAATGGGCGTGCTACACACGCCCATTTTTAATAAGAGTGAAAATTTATGAAATTATCTGGGGAAAAATTATATATTTGCTTTTGTATAAAACAATTATGTATTAACAATGAAAAAATATGTATATATAGCACTGGCGGTATTGCTGCCGGTTTTTACAACAGATGCATCGGCTCAAAGTTTCTTGAAAAGAATAGGCAATGCCGTAGAAAGGGGAGTAGAAAAAGCTGTTGAAAAACAAGTTACCAAAGAGGTCGAGAAACAGGTAAGTAAGGGATTTGATAAACTAGATGAAAATCAGTCTAGGGAAGAGAAACAGTCCCAGCCTGCTCCCAAATCTACAAACACTTCAAAAGAAGCATATGCAGTAAAATATGCTCCACAGGCAGAAGCAGTGATTCCATATGGCCCTCTCACAGGGGAGCATAACGGCCACAAGTGGGTGGATATGGGGCTGCCTTCTGGAACGAGATGGGCTACTTGTAATGTAGATGCCTCTACTCCTGAACAACCGGGTAAACATTATTCGTGGGGAGAAACGGTTACCAAAACATCATATGCAGAATCAAATACCAAAAACTATAGAAAAGATGTAGATGATTTTTCTGGTGATAAAGTAAGTGATGTGGCCACAGCCAAATGGGGAGCAGGTTGGAAAACGCCTACCTATGAGCAATTCAGCGAATTGGTGCATTATTGCAATTGGAAATATGTTCAGAAAAATGGACGTTGGGGAGCAGAAATCACTAGCCCCAAGACCAAAAACTCTATTTTCCTTCCAGCCTCTGGTGCCAAAGATGGAGCCAAACATAATGAACCCAATGCTTGTGGAATGTATTGGACTTCTACTCCTTATAAAAGCACTGTAAATAATGGAGCTCATGACTACCATTTCGGTGGTGCTTTGGGTGAGATGGGAATTTCAGAACGTTATTATGGCTATTCTGTACGACCTGTTATAGACTATGATGTAAATACCCAAATCCCATCGTCTGGAGAAATAAATGGCCACAAATGGGTAGATTTGGGATTGCCTTCTGGGGTTAAATGGGCTACTTGTAACCTAGGTACAGATGATGTTGACCAAGATGGGGATTACTATTCTTGGGGAGAGACTATACCATATCTAGATAAATCATCAGGTAAAAATGAGATGTCTGGTAAACAAATTGGTGATATATCTGGCAATGCACGTTATGATGCAGCGAGAGCATTGTGGGGTGGAACATGGAGACTCCCTACCGAAGAAGAATTCATAGAACTGATGAGTAATTGTACGGTGGAATTGACAAGCATAGGACGACGTAATGGAATGAAGTTAACGAGCAAGATAAATGGTAACTATATTTTCTTGCCATCATCGGGTGAATTTATAGGTAGTTATTCTGTCTATCCGCGAGCTAATGATATCAATAGTGTAGCTTCATATTGGACTTCTACACCCAAAAGAGATAGTTATTATTATGATGCATATTTTTTCCGTATATATGAAGAAAGATATTATATGTCAGCAGGAAAACGTAATTCTGGATATAGTATCCGCCCAGTATCAGACTAGAGGATAAAACATAAATACTATTTGGGAAAAGGGCGTGATGGCACGCCCTTTTTTATTTTAAATGTTAAATTTTGCTATTCTTGTAACCTTTATGATGTTTCTCTCGTCTAATGTATAAAAACTTCACCTATCAGTGGGTGATAAAATGATATAGATAGAATAGAAAAAAGTTCTATATTTGTTCATAGTAATAACTTTAAGAAAACATATTATGCTCACAACCACTACACCCAACATCGAAGGTCGCCGTATCACACGTTATTACGGTATAGTAACTGGTGAATCCATAGTAGGAGCCAATGTCGTTAAAGACTTTTTTGCGTCTATTACAGATATAGTAGGAGGACGTTCTTCCTCATATGAGGGCGTGTTACGCAAAGCCAAAGATGCGGCACTACAAGAGATGCAAGAAAGAGCAGCCGCTCTGGGAGCCAATGCGGTTATAAGTGTTGACCTAGACTATGAAACAGTAGGTGCCAACGGTAGTATGCTAATGGTTACAGCAGCAGGCACTGCTGTATATGTGGAAGATTAAAGCATAACCACACCTTCTATACTGCTTACAGCACGATATTTTTCTATCACATCATCGGCAGATTCCATCATGGCCTTTATGGTTATGGATGTGTATGTGCCACGTGATGATGGTTTGGTAGATATAAATGCCCCCATAGAGTCAAATATAGCCGATATACGACTAGACGCATCTCCCGTAGTGGGGACTATGAATTTATATGTGTATGTAGATGGAAAATGTGTGCTTGTTTCCAGTTCTGTCTTGAATTTACGGTAAAAAGCCTCTTGTGATGCTGTGTTGTCTTTCATCTTGGGATAGATTTTGATGGTTAATAAGCTGGATAGAGAGAGGAGTTAAGTGCTTTCATTATACGCATGGTAGCACCTGCATTCTGCTCTACATATAGTCCTGCCGCACGTGCAGTGGTGTTATAGAATTCCTGATCATACATACAGTTTTTAACAGCCGAAATAAGTGATGAGCTGTCATTTATCACTATAAGACCTCCTGATTTGTACATCCCTACTGCCTCTATGTATGGATTGTAAAGAGGGCCACATATCACAGGACGTGAGAATACAGCAGGTTCCAGTACGTTGTGTATTCCCGAAGGCGTCCAACCTCCTCCCACATATGATATATGTGCATAGGAATAAACTCGTGTGAGTATGCCTATGGTATCCAGTATAAGTACACGTGCCTCTTGCAGGGCAGATGGAGTCATTTGGCTGTAACATACAGATGTCACTGGGATAGAATTACGGAATTCTTCTATCTCTTCCCTGTCTATGATATGCGGAGCAATGACGTAACGGATGTCGCTATGTGAAGATAACTCTTTTATGAGTGATTTCATCACGCGGTAGTCGTCTTTCCACATGGAGCCTCCTACTATTATTTTTTTATCCTTACAGAATGTATCCATAAATGGCAGGGAGCAGTCTTGGTTTAAGATGTCGCGTACACGGTCAAAACGAGTGTCACCAGCCATAGAATGATTTTCTAATCCTAATGAATCCAGCAGTATCTCACTACGGGTGTCTTGGGTGTAGATATGGGTGAATAGATGGAGCAGTTTTCTCATAAATCCTCCATAGGAACGGAAGAATATACTCTCCTTGTAGAAACGGGCACTTATAAGGTATAGAGGGATATTTTTTCTGGCTGTCTCATACAGGAAATTTGCCCAGAATTCATACTTGATAAACACAGCGGCATCTGGTTTTATAATCTTTACCCAATCATGTGCTGCACTAGGAGTATCTATTGGCAGGTAAGTTATGACGTCGGCACCATCATAGTCATATCGCACCTCATAACCCGAAGGTGAGAAAAATGAGAGTATTATCTTCACGTCTGGGTGTGATTTTTTAAGACTCTCTATCACAGGTCGTCCCTGTTCAAACTCTCCCAACGAACTAGCATGAAACCATACTCTTTTACCGCCTGCAGGCAGAGCATTTATTTTTTCCTTTATATTCTTTCTCCAGTTTTCACGCCCTTTTACTGCCAGACGTGTCTTGTGGTTAAAGAGAGCGTGAAGTCTCATCGCTCCCCATAGGGCATACATGGCTATGTTATATAAAAAGTGTATCATACTACTCTTCCTCCCAATTCCTTATTAAGTCTAGTACTGATGTTTTTAAGCATCATTAGTTTCTTTATTAGCTCTTCGTCATGTTTTCCTTCACCTTGCAGTTGAGATATTTCTTTCTCGGTCTCTTTTATCATTTTATCCACCATCACTACACGATATCTTAATATGAGGTCTCGTGTGTATGTGTGTGCTATGTATTTGAAGTCTATGACATCTACCCCTACTTTGTTCCAGTTGTGCAGAGCAGGAGGGTCTGCCATAATATCTGATACGGCAGTTATAACATCGGTATTATCACTCGTTAGGAAAAGATGATGTGATATCTCTTCGCCAGCATCATAGGCACTCTTTATCCCGTTATATACTATTGACAGGGTGCTGTCGGTAAAACTTATCCCATCGGCCGAAAGACTGTCTATCACTTCTTCCACTACTGTCGTATCATACGAATGTTTCTCTTGTTGAGGTTTCCCATTTTCATCTACTGTATCTATCACCTCTTCCATATGTATAGGCAGATGTGTATGGTTTAGTAATATAGATATGATATCTTCTTCCAGCCTCCTAATGTAGGTGTCTTCCTCCCGTGTGTTTTCACCCTCGCGTGCTACTTTGAGTCGTGCAGCGGCTGCTTCACGATTAGCGGCACGTAGTGCCGCCTGCTGGTATTCGCGGGCATTGTGGTGGTCTATCTGTGATAGTTCGCGGAAGAGCGAAGCCTCACTCACGTCCATTATACGAGAACACTGCTTGATGTATAGCTCACGTTTTATATGGTCGGAAATCTTGGATATAGATACCACTATATCGCGTACCAGACGAGATTTAAGTATGGGGTCGCCTTGTGCTTCGTCTAGTAGCATTCTGGCCTTGAAGTCTATGAAATCTGTTCTCTGACCCTCGAGGTATTCTTTAAGTTCTGTGGCTGTGTGTTTACGAGCAAATGAGTCTGGGTCATCTCCATCGGGGAATGAAAGCACTCTCACGTTCATCCCGGCAGATAGTAACATGTCTATACCGCGGAATGAAGCACGTATGCCTGCAGCATCGCCGTCATAGAGTACCGTTATGTTCTGTGTGAGGCGTTTTATCTGGCGTATCTGTCCTTCGGTGAGGGATGTGCCCGATGAAGCCACCACGTTTTCTATCCCACTCTGATGCAGTGAGATGACGTCCATATAACCCTCTACTAGATAACAAGAGTCTTGTTTAATGATGGCGTTTTTGCTTTGGTAGATACCATAGAGTATGTCGCTTTTATGGTAGATATCGCTTTCTGGAGAGTTGAGGTATTTGGCGATGGTTTTTTCGCTTTGCATCGTACGCCCACCAAATCCAGCTATGCGTCCCGAAAATGTATGTATAGGGAATATGACACGCGAGCGGAAACGGTCCATAGCCTTTCCATCCTCACGGAATATGGTAAGCCCTGTCTTTTCCAGATATTCTTTCTTATATCCAGCTGCAATAGCATTCTGTGTGAAAGAGTCCCAAGCATCTGGACAATATCCCAATGCAAAACGCTCTATCATAGCATCGTTTATGTCTCTAGAACGGAAGTATGAGAGTGCTATATTGCGTCCTGCCGAAGTGGAGTGCATCTGCTCCTTAAACCAAGAGGCGGCATATTCTGTAACTATGTATAGACTATCACGTTCCTGTG
Organism: Flavobacteriales bacterium; assembly: GCA_017620815.1. Classification (GTDB taxonomy): domain Bacteria; phylum Bacteroidota; class Bacteroidia; order Flavobacteriales; family UBA1820; genus Merdimorpha. The sequence continues at coordinate 13,918 of JAGAUI010000022.1, read as the reverse complement.
CGGCTTCTTTTACCTGTGGAGAGACTTCGGTTTCTTCTATGTCTATATTATACTTGCGAGCTATGTAACGTATGGCTTCGGGGTATGAGCAATGCTCTATCTCCATTACAAATGTAACGGCATTACCTCCCTTACCAGAAGAAAAGTCTTTCCAGATGCCTTTGGCAGGAGATACCATAAAAGAAGGTGTCTTTTCATCTGAAAAGGGTGAGAGACCTTTGTAGTTGGCTCCCGAACGTTTGAGCTGAACAAAATCACCTATCACCTCCTCTATCTGAAGGGTGGAAAATACTCTCTCTATGGTATCTTTGGATATCATTCTATTGTGATATTATCTGTTCTATGATTTTACGGGTGATGAGGTATGTAGGGCTTACACCACTTACTCCCATAGGACCTTGTGCTAGGGTGGTGGAAGTATCCAGCGGGCAGTCTGATGCGTAATAAGCATATCTCAATACCACATCACTGGATATATTTCCCCTTATACGCGAATGTGCTTGGATGGCTTTCTGGTAGTGAGCCCCTTCCATTTCCAGACCTATAACCCTCCACGAGGAACGCATAAAGAACTCCAGTATGTCCTTGTTCTGAAGCGAAGTGCCTAAAACCGAAATCATGGGACCTTGGTATGCAGGGATACCGCAACCATTGAAATCATCTACTTTAAGAGCATTCTCAAAAGGGTAGTTATCGGCAGTGCCTTCAAAAATATGTGCCGTAGGTATCATTATCTCACCTTTCTTGCCACATAGTATGCCAGCTTTGCCCATGATGGATATAGACTTTATATCCATAAAGAGTTTGGTGTGATTATATGGTTCTATGGGACGTAAGAGTTCGTCCATTATCTCATAAGCCTGCTCTCCAAATGCATAATCTATAACCAGTATGACAGGAATATCTTCTATGGCAGTGTTTTTATATCTATCATTGATAGATGGGATAAGACTGCAATCAAATATCTGTACATCGACATTTGCACCAGAGGAGTCATTTATGTATGTCATGCCGTGTTTTAAGGCATATTCTTTAACACTAGAGCGTAGATTACTATTTTCGTCTAGGGATAGATTGACATATAAGCCATCACAGGGTTCTGTGTGTGAAAGAGCATCGGCGGCATAGAAAGTGTTCATCACGCTGTGCATATTGGCACTTATGATGTGGAGAGGTCTCTTTTCAAGGGATTTTTCTACCAGTATTTTTTTGACTTCGGCAGCCCACATAGAACCATAGACATGATGACCTATGCGTTCGCGTAGAAGCGAAGAAAATGATATCTCACGGTCTGTACCAGATGTAGATTCCTCTATGGAAAGACGTCCTAGATGGTAGATAATGTGGAATATACGGTAAGGGTTCTCCTTGGTGGCGAGCCTGCGAGTGGTTACCATCACCTCCTCATATGAACGTCCTAGCAGTACCGCTAGATATGATATGTATATGTCTTCTTTGTTTTTGTCCAGCGAGCCACCTCCCACGACCAATTCTTCTATCTTTTTCCATTCGCGGGAAAAGACGTTTTCTTTTGGCATGGCGTGCTGCATTATCTTTTCAGACTCATTGAAAAGAAATGTAAGGTGGGAGAGCATGTCATACAGGTCACTGCGTCCATGGGTTATCTGTATGTTCATTTGTTCGGCGTCTATGCGGAAACAGTAGTTGCGACGACGCTGTGGTATGATGGGATTAAATGATTTCTCATACCCTTCTTCAGACGTAAAATGGATATAACGACATTCCTCTATGCCCATAGGCAGACGCTCTAGAACATAAACCATTCCGTCTAGTTCTACCTTTTCTATGTCTGTCATACTACCGTAAATCTCGGGAGATAGTGTGAGTAGTGATTTTAATAGTGCATCACCAGATATTCCTCCCGGTTTATAAAAACCGCGGTTAAAGAGGTGTCTCATGGTGACGTATATCCTTTCAAGGGCTCGGCTGGATTCTTGGGCACGGGTATGAGTCATGTCTATGAAGGATTGTAGTTGTTATTTATCTAGGCTCACAGTACAAATATACATCTTTTTTTTAAGCCTCCAATGCTGCTATCTTATCTATGATAGCACAGGCCATTTTATGATTGGCTTCATGAGTCCAACCTCCTATGTGTGGAGTGAGAACCACACGAGGAGATGATATGAGATATTCAAATGCAGCAGGCATCTTCTCCCCATCAAAAAAGTTCTCAAACGAAGATTTTTCATATTCTAGTACGTCTAGTGCAGCACCTGTAACTATACCTTTTTCTATGGCATTTACCAGTGCAGCTGTATCACAGCAAGCTCCACGAGCTGTATTTATAAAATAGATGGGTTTTTTAAATCCTTTCCAGAACTCTTCATTTATCATACCACGAGTAAGTTCTGTAAGAGGGACGTGAAGACTTATCACATCGGCTTTTTCATATAGTTCCTCCATAGATGCACAACGTGCATAAGAGTCTGAATAATCACCTTCCTTGATGTCATAGGCCAAGACTTCGGCAGGGCGGAATCCCGATACACAACGTGCAAAACTACCTCCCATATTGCCATATCCTATGATACCTATGGTGCGACCTTGTATCTCATAACCTCGGTTTCCTTCCCGTATCCAACGTCCGTGTCTTACTTCGCTGTCGGCGATGAGTATCCTACGCATGAGGGAGAGTAACATACCTACAGCGTGTTCGCCTACGGCCTGGCGGTTGCCTTCGGGAGCAGATATGAGTTTAATACCACGTGAAGCAGCGTACTCACAGTCTATGTTTTCAAGCCCTGCACCTACACGTGCTATAAAACGCAATCTAGTACAGCTGTCTATAAATTCCTTGTCTATCTTAAATCGTGAACGTATGATAAATCCATCATATAGGTGCATGTCACGCATTATCTCCTCACGCGAACGAGTATCGTCCAGTGTGCAGTTATGTCCACTAGAGGTGAGGGTGTCCCATAGGTATGGGTCGGTGGTGTCTATAAATAGTATATTCATCGTTTATATGGTTCATATTTCTTTAACCCTACAAATGTACGGTTTTATATCTAGCAGTAAGAAAAAAAGAGGCAGGAAAAAATATTTTCCTGCCATCTAGATAATAAAATGTTTAATAAAGGTGTTAGTTTTTAGGTCTTGATATAAGTAAAGATAGTGATTTTTTACTTAAAATAAATAAACAATATGATTTTTAACAAATAGGAAGGTTCACCCACCCACCCGCCCTCATCAACGATGGGCAGACCCGTAGGGTCTGCCCATCGTTGATGATAGAAAGTAAAAGAAACTATTTTTCGTAATCTACTACTGTTCTAGTTGCGATAAGAGGACGGAACCATTCTAGAAAAGCGACGTGTACCTCACTTACCGCATATGCAGCAAGACCTTCACGGTCATCAAATGTAGAAGTGAGAACGAGGTCTGCAGTAGGGTTATTTCCAGTGTAGTCTATTCCTACTTCCATAGAGCGTAGAGTGGGAGCAACCCCCACCATAGCTTCTAGTTCTGCTTTGGCACGAGCAGGAGCATCGGCAGGAGCGTCGCTACGGAGCTTAAACATAACGATGTGTTTTACCATTTTACAAAGTGTTTTTATAATTATATGTTATACTATTCTTTATGTGCAAAAATAATCCTTATTTTTGTTATGAAGAAAACAGAAATATATTTTTGCTATGAAAATACACGATTATAGTGCCGAATCTTCGACATTGAGCGAATACATCTCCCGCCTAAGAGATATCAATACCCAGAAAGACCGTCATCACTTCCGCCGTAATATAGAACGCGTGGGTCGTATATTGGGTTATGAGATATCCAAGACCCTTAACTATAAAAAGATAGATGTAACTACTCCGCTGGGGGTGAAAAAATGTTCTGTCATAGATGATGAGGTGGTGGTGTGTTCTATATTAAGGGCAGGTCTTCCACTGCATAATGCTCTGCTGGATGTTTATGATAATGCAGAAAACACATTTATTTCTGCATATCGTCGTCATGATGGTAGCGAAGAGGAATTTACCATAGAGGTTGAGTATCTGGCATCTCCATCACTGGAGGGTAAGGTTCTCATCCTTGCCGACCCAATGCTTGCCACAGGTTCATCTATCATAGCTGTAAGCAAAGCTCTCAAGAAACTAGGCACACCATCACATATCCATATAATGTCTGTCATAGGCTCAACACAGGCTATAGAAACGGTAAAGGAGTATTTTTCTACTATTGCTTGTGACCTGTGGGTAGCAACTGTAGATGATGCTCTCAACCCTGCCAAATACATAGTTCCAGGACTAGGAGATGCAGGAGATTTGGCATTTGGAGAGAAACTGTGATATGCAGGTAAAAAATTGAGGTACAGTGATTGCAGTGATGGAATTATTGGCTAATTTTGCAGTTTAAAATAAAGACATAGATAAAGATGTACAGAACACATAATTGCGGTGAACTTTCTGCCGCAAACATAGGCGAAAAAGTAACACTAGCAGGTTGGGTGCAACACAACCGCGACCTAGGTCAAATGGTGTTTATAGACCTACGCGACCGCTATGGTATCACACAGCTGTCATTTAATGAAAAATCGGCAGCAGGACTTCTAGAACAATCCAAGACATTGGGACGTGAATACGTTATCCAAGCCACAGGACAGGTCATAGAACGTGCCTCCAAAAACCCCAAAAACCCTACTGGAGAGATAGAGATATTTGTAGAGGAATTGCGTGTGCTTAACGTGAGTGATACCCCTCCATTCACAATAGAAGACGAGTCTGACGGAGGTGATGACCTACGTATGAAATACCGTTATCTAGACATACGCCGTAACCCTATCAAGGAAAATCTACTTCTACGTGCCCGTATAAACATAGCCATACGTAACTATCTAGCAGGGGAAGGATTTATAGACATAGAAACGCCATATCTTATAAAATCTACTCCCGAGGGAGCGAGAGATTTTGTGGTGCCATCCCGTATGAACCAAGGTCAGTTCTATGCACTGCCACAGTCTCCACAGACATTCAAACAGCTGCTGATGGTAGCTGGTATGGATAAATACTACCAGATAGTAAAATGTTTCCGAGATGAAGACCTACGTGCCGACCGTCAGCCAGAATTCACACAGGTGGATTGTGAGATGTCATTTGTAGAGCAGGAGGATGTTATACGCACGTTTGAGGGACTGTTCCTTCACTTGCTTAAAGAGATACGCGGTATAGAGATGGACTCTATCCCACGTATGCAGTATGATGACGCTATGCGTTATTATGGTAGCGATAAGCCAGACATTCGTTTTGACATGCGTATCCACGAGCTTAACGAAGTTACCAAAGGTCATGGTTTTGGAGTGTTTGACAATGCACATCTAGTGGCTGGTATAGCAGTAGATGGTTGCAGTGGATATTCTCGTAAGCAGACAGACGAACTTACAGACTGGGTAAAACGTCCACAGATAGGAGCGGCAGGACTCGTATGGATAAAATGTAACGAGGACGGTACTTATAAATCATCGGTAGATAAGTTCTACAGCAGCGAAGACCTTAAAAAGATAGCCGAAGCATGTGAAGCAAAAGCTGGCTCGCTTATACTTATACTATGTGGTGAAGACGCCAAGGTACGTAAGGCTCTAGGAGCATTGCGTCTAGAGATGGCTACACGTCTAGGATTGCGTAATCCAGATGTATTTGCACCGCTATGGGTAGTTGACTTTCCATTATTTGAATGGGATGAGGAAACACAGCGTTACTATGCTATGCACCACCCATTCACTTCCCCCAAGGCAGAAGATATGCACCTGTTGGATACCGACCCAGGAGCTGTTCATGCCAATGCCTATGACATAGTCCTAAATGGTAACGAGATAGGTGGTGGTAGCATACGTATCCACGACCCCAAGACACAGATGATGATGTTTGACCATCTAGGTTTTACACCCGAGGCAGCTCACGAGCAGTTTGGCTTTTTGATGGACGCATTCCGTTATGGAGCACCTCCTCATGGAGGTCTGGCATTTGGACTAGACCGTCTGGTAGCCATATTGGGAGGAAATGAAATCATACGCGACTTTATAGCATTCCCTAAAAATAATTCGGGACGCGATGTGATGATAGACGCTCCATCAGCATTGGCAGATGAACAACTAGATGAACTCTCTATAAAAATAGTACAAGAGTAATATCATAGACCTCTGCCGCAGGCAGAGGTCTTTTTGAACCCATATCATAAAATATACCTATCAGGATGCATAAACGCATTATACATAGTGTGAGTAGAATGTGTAGTTATCTCTTCCGTCTTGTGGTAAGCGGAGGGGCTTTGCGTAGGTTTATACTATGGCGGTATCGTCATATGTCTATGCGTCAGTTTCTCATACTATGCAGTATAGTGATAGGTATAGCGGGAGGTGTGTCATCTGTTATCCTTAAAAATATGACGCACTACATACAGTATTTTGTAGAGGATATATTGGTGGAAAAATGGGGGATAAATGGTTTTTATTTTGCCTTTCCTATCATAGGTATATCACTCACATTGCTGGTGGTAAAGTATATCATACGCAAAAAGATAGGTCATGGAATACCAAATGTCCTATATGCTATCTCCCGTAAAAAATCTGTCTTGCCATTCAAGAGTACATATTCGGCACTCATAACGGCTCCTCTTACTGTAGGTTTTGGTGGTAGTGCGGGTCTGGAAGGCCCAGCGGTGGCAACGGGAGCAGCTCTAGGTTCCAATTTCTCGCGAATGGTACATCTGGATTCCCGTGCCAGACAGTTGCTTTTGGCTTGTGGTACAGCAGCAGCACTTTCGGCTATATTTAAGGTGCCTATAACGGGTATCATATTTGTGATAGAGGTGTTTTCTCTAGACCTTACTATGGCATCGCTTATCCCGCTAATGCTATCATCGGCTACGGGGGTACTGGTGTCATATTTCTTTATGGGACAGACACTTACCCTTGATTTTGACGCTACGACTTCATTCCAGTTAAAAAACATAATGTATTATGTGGCACTAGCGTTTTTTACTGCTATGGCATCTATACATTTTACCAAGATATATTCCCGTGTAGGTCATTTTTTTGAGCGGAAGTTAAGTAGTACATACACCAGACTGCTTGTAGGTTCTCTATCGCTGGGAGTATTGCTGTTTTTTATGCCTACACTCTATGGTGAGGGATATGGAACTATAAATGCTTTGCTAGCCGAAGAGTCTATCACAGATTTTATGTGGGCAAAAGGTTGGGAGAGTCCTGTGGTGGTAGTGGTGTTAATGCTGGTGATGTTGTACCTTAAGATGTTGGCAACGACTATTACATTTGGAGCTGGGGGTATAGGAGGAACGTTTGCACCTACACTATTTATGGGTGCTGTGGCGGGAGCTACATTTGCTATGGCGGTGAATCTCGTCTATCCTGCGGCTGCACTGCCTGTGCATCTTTTTGCTCTGGTGGGAATGACAGGACTTATGGCGGGAGTGATGCAGGCACCGCTTACAGCTGTCTTTCTCATAGTAGAGACTACAGGAGGGTATTCGCTTATAGCTCCGCTGATGATAGTATCGGCTATGTCATATGTTATCACGCGTTTCTATGTGCGTTACAGCGTCTATACCGAAGAACTCATAAAAAAAGGCGACCTGCCTACCCACGATAAAGACAAGACAATACTGGATGATATAGATGTAGAACGTATCATAGAACGAGATTTTGTCAAAGTGCCAGTAGATGCTACACTGGGAGATATAGTCCGTGATGCTATATCTATTTCTTCTCGTAATATATTCCCTGTAGTATCTCGCCATAATCATTTGCGTGGAGTGATACTGCTGGATGATATAAGACAGATAATGTTCCAAAGCCATCTCTATAATAAAGTAAAGGTAGAGGATGTGATGGTACAGGCCCCATCTGTTGTAGTGCATGGAGAGGATAGCATAACAGACATTATGCACAAATTCCAAAAGACATCGGCATGGAATCTTCCTGTGGTAGGTTATCACAATCGTTATGTGGGATTCATCTCCAAGAGCAAAGTCCTCTCTATCTATCGTGAGAAGATGCTAGAACATAAAAAAGAACATGAATTGTTCTAGTTTTAAGACTTATCTATAATAACTTAATTATAACTATCTGCTACCACAAAGACTCATAGAGTAAATAAAAACATTGGGTAAAATGGAAATGGTATCAGAAAAATTATGGAATAGAAATTATGTACGCGTGTGGACAGCAAACTTTATGCTGTTTTTTTCCTTTATGCTCCTCACACCTCTCTTTCCACTTTATCTTTCAGAAGTATTTGGAGCTAGCAAACAGACGATAGGACTGGTGCTTTCTGGTTATACTCTTACGGCTCTACTGGTGCGTCCATTTGGGGGATATCTGGTAGATAGTCTGCCTAGAAAGACGGTCTTGCTTTCCAGTTTCTTCCTGTTTTTTGTATTGTTTATAGGTTACCCATTGGCAGGAAGTCTGTGGCTTTTTGCTGTGGTGCGTACATTGCACGGAGCTCCGTTTGGACTTGCAACTATATCCAATAGCACTGTGGCAATAGACGTGCTACCTTCTTCCCGCCGAGCCGAAGGTATAGGTTACTATGGATTGAGTAATAACGTAGCCACAGCCATAGCTCCTACTATAGCCCTGTTTATATATGGATATACTGGCAACTATGAACTTTTGTTTATAATGGCTATCATAGTATCGGGTGCTGGGCTTTATTGTAATTATACATTGCGTCTTTCTCCCCGTGAAAAGAAAACCGTTCAGAAACTATCGTTGGATAGGTTTATATTGCTCCGTTCGTGGCCGTTTATCATATCTATGGTGTGTCTGAGTTTTTCATATGGAGTGATAGCTACATATGTGGCGGTCTATGGAAAAGAGGAACTGGGCATAACAGGCGGTACAGGGCTATTCTTTATGCTGCTATCCATAGGACTTATCCTTTCTCGTCTTACGGGTAGCCGTACATTAAGAGAGGGAAAGATAGTACAAAATGCATCGATAGGAATGCTGGTATCTTTAGTGGGGTATTTCACATTTGCGGCATTTCATAGTGCGTGGGCATACTACGGAGCAGCATTTATAATAGGTCTAGGTAATGGGCATATGTTCCCTGCATACCAGACCATATTCCTCAATCTAGCACCTAACTCCCAACGCGGCACAGCCAATTCTACTCTTTATGTCTCATGGGACACGGGGATGGGGCTGGGTATGCTCATAGGGGGCTACATAGTAGAGCATTGGGGTTATCATCAAGCGTTCTGGGCTATGTGGATAGGAAATGCCATAGGTGTGGCTGTCTATTTCCTATATGCCAAAGGATATTTTATGAAGAAAAAATTAAGGTAAAAAGATATGACCTATAAAAAATCCTCGCCCACAGGGCGAGGATTTTTTGGTGGTATCTGTTCTTCATATCTGTTTAACCTTGGTGAGCTGCACGCAACAGGTCGTTTACAGTCTTGACAGGGTTAAATGTCTCGATAGGCACCTCTACAAAGACCGTAATCCAACGGCTCATCGCCCCATTCCACAATCCCGGTAGTTCCAGTGCTTTAAGGTCGCGACCAGAAAGACTCTTGTGAGAGATGAATCCAGCCATATGGTCTATGTAGTCTGTAAGGTCTATCTTTTCTCCCTTATAGTCCTTAACGGCACATACTAGGTCCACTGGATTGAAGTGTGTGGAAGCATCAAATATGGCTTTTTTGGCGGGGTCGCTCATGTCTATCTGTGCAGACTCTACCACTTGTAGAGAAACGCTGCCATCTTTTTCGCGTACCCAGAATGGTCCACCACCGGGTTCGCCTTCGTTTTTAACCATACCGCACACACGCATAGGACGAGAAAGGAATGCTCTCATGTAGTCTTTCTTTTCATCATCATTCCAACTAGAATATGCAGTAGGCAGGCTGTGGCATAGAACGTCTTCTACATATTTTTCTAGAGATTCCATAGCCTCTTTATCTATACCCATATCCAGTATGTGACGGTAGCGGTGTGCTGTTTCCTGCATTTCTAGAAGAAGACCTGCTACAGCTTCTTTATATGTGATAGTAGGTTTTTTAAGAGAGTCTGGAACGACGTTGTCAATGTTTTTAATAAAGATAACGTCTGCATCTATAGTGTTGAGGTTCTCTATAAGGGCACCGTGTCCACCTGGGCGGAAAACCAATGAACCATCATCTTTGCGGAATGGTTTGTTTTCCATATCTACGGCTATAGTATCGGTGCTTTTGGCTTGTTGTGAGAAGGAAGCGTTAAGGGTTATGTGTTCGTCTTTCTCTAGTGCAGGTTTTACGCTGCGTACCAATGCCTCAAAAAGAGCCTCGTGTTCTGCCGAAACGGTAAAGTGTAGGTTTACTTCGCGGTGAGCACCTATGGCATACTGTACACCTTCTGCCAATTGTTCTTCGGCAGCTTTACGAGCTTTCTGTGGGTATGAGTGGAAAGAGATAAGCCCTTTGGGTAGAGAACCATATCCCAATCCCTCCTCTAGAAGGATTTTACGGGCTATATCTAGGTAATCTCCACTCTCTATGTGTTTTTCTATATCATCACCAGCAGCTTCATAGATGGCTTTAAGTTCTGGGAAGAAGGCTATGTTGCGTATCTTTTCCATAAGAGATTTTACACTGCCTAGTTTATTGGCAGCAGTAAACTCTTCAAATCCCATTTCTGAAGCGAGGAATTTTTCTATGAATACAAATAGGTCCTTGAACATACGAGTGGCAGCACCACTTGCAGGGACAAATTTTACTATCTTTTTACTGTGGCAAGCGTCTTGGTATAGTTTTACGTATTTTTCTACCTGCTCATCATCCATACGTACTATGCCTTTTCCTATCGTAGCACACTGTACTATGTCCAGTGCAGGGAAACCGCTTTTGAAGTATTCTATCTGCTGTTCTACTTTTTCACGGCTTATACCGTGAGCAGACATTTGTTCTAAATCTTGAGGTGTAAACATATCTATTTCTTTTTTATTTATATCACTGTTTTTTTCTCTTTCACGCCACATATATGGTCGTATGCGTCAAAATAGTAGCGTATGAGGTTCTTCCAGTCAAACTCAATAGCGTAGTCTTCGGCACGGGTACGTAACATGATACGTTCGCTGGAAGTAGATGTGGCGTATTTGAGCATGTAGTTTGCCAAGTCTTCTGCTGCTGCATCAAATGAGCATTCGCGGCGGTGAAGAACCTTGATGCCGCGGTCTTCGTCACCACTGGTAAGGTTTTCTACATAGTCACCAAAACCTGCCAAATCTGACGTTACAGCAGGCACTCCCGATGCTAGCGCCTCACAAGGAGTATAACCCCATGGTTCATAGTATGAAGGGAATACACCTAGGTGACAACCACGTACAAATTCGCTATACTCCATACCAAATAGTGGATTATCTGGAGAGATGAACGCTGGGTGATAAACTATCTTCACGCGGTCTTCTTTTTTGTTTATAAGACCAGATGAGCGTATAAAGTTGAGGATGTCGTCCTTGTGGTCGTCTATGATGTTATGTGTAACTACAGGTGGAAGAGTATCGGTATTCCAGCTCTGCAATGTACGTTTAACGCGGAAACGCATAGTTTCGTTCATAAATGCGTTAAGGTCTGGCATCTGGCTGTGTCCAGCATTGGATGATAGGTGGGCAAATAGTTTATCACCTACTTCTTTACCTATCTGTTGGCTGTTTTTATACAGCTCTTCCATTATACCGCGGGTATTGAGGACATTTGGGTTGATGCTATGGCAAGGGCGATTGGTAATGAAGAACATCACCACTGTAACGTCGCTACCTATCATTTTTAGTTTGTGGTTAAGACGAGCCAATGCTTCCAGAGTCATGTCAAAACCTTTGTTCTTATACTCATAACGTCCCGATGTAAAGAAATACAACGTACGAGATAAATCAAACGAGTATGAGCCAAAGAAATGTCCACGTATGAACTGATGTATCTTGTTCTTAAGGTCTTGGTGGAGGATTTCTACTTTATAGAAAGAGGTGAATTTGTTTATATTAAGACCGTTTGGAGTGATGTGGTCTGGTTCACGACCTAGCAGGAACTTACATTCGTCACACATCACTTGGCTCACGGTAGTAAATGAGTCGGCTGCGTGGGCGGCTGCACGTTCTATCTGTGATTCGGCTAGGATATTGAAATGTACTGCTTCCTTGTGCCAATCCACGTATGGCAGACGTGAATAATAGCTAGGGTCATTAAATGCCAGATAACGACCTAGCAGTGTAGCGTGAGTCGTAAATACGGTCTTGTAAGGCATTTTCTCATTGCGAATGAAAGGCAGTGGGATACCGGCCATCCATTCGTGGAATTGCAGCATTACTTCGTTGTCAAAGAATTCTTTTTTGCTGGCTAGTTTTTTAAAGAATACATATACCGCATATCCGAATGATACCACGTCATTGGCCAGTGGAGATATACTTCCAGAATCCACACCTGCTTCTCTCCATAGGTGGTATTTAAAATCGGAAGTATCTTTACCTGTGTAGTTAAAAAGGATAGTGCGAGGTTTACCTGTTATAAGCCAAGTACCATAGTGGATATCAAATCCTTCTGCCCACATCTCGCGAATGACTTCACCTACAGCATCATCGGGTAGGTCTTCATATTCAAATTCGCCGCGTGATTTGGACGTGAAAGGTCCTATGGCATAGTAGTTTTGTCCGAAGTATTCGGTAACGGACGGCATTTTGGAACGTATGACGGTGTATATACCACCGTTTTGGTTACATACTTCCCAGGATATTTCAAATAGTTTTCTGAAATCCTTCATAGCAGTTAATCATATAGTGTTATTAATCAATTTTCTAGCCTTTAAGGCCACTGTGTGAGTATAGGCACAAAATGGCAGTGAAAGTTCGGTATTTTTTTTCAATAAATAAATTTTTATAACAAGAAATATAGATTTTTTATTTGGAGGCTGTTATGTAGTAGTGTGGAGTGTAATAAAATAGCAGTAAATAGCACCCCCGGCGGGAATCGAACCCACATCAATGGTACCGGAAACCATCGTTCTATCCGTTGAACTACGGGGGCAATCATTCAGTTATACAAAGATACGTATATTTCCTCTCTCCTGCAATCCACATTTTTATTATCTCCCACGAGTCATTTTATTATCTTTTCCCTACAAACGAAGTTTAACAAAAGATTTATCCCTCTTTATCGGGATAATGTTTTTTTCACTAAATTAGCCACATAAATAAAAATATCTACTACTATGAAAAAAACACTATTTATCTTGATAGCTCTTTCTATACTCATGGGCTGTGGAAATATAGATAAGAAATCTTCACAAGATGTCCCACATATTCATGTAGATGTTAATACAGCCGAAAAACACATGGATATGTCTGAATATCTGGATACCTCATTCTTCAAGGCTATTCCACTGGAGACCACCGCAGAATGTCTGGTGGGGAAAGACATCATGAACGTGTGGTATCGTAATGGTAGAATATATGTATGGGAAGAACAGACAGAAAGTGTGTTTATGTTTGATGAGAATGGTAAATTCATTGATAAAATAGCAGACAAAGGTGAAGGACCTAATGAATATCTTAAAATAAAAAATGTTACTCTATCAGACAGTCTTATATGTATATTTGACACATATAGTAGAAAGGTGCTTTATTATGACTTGGATTGTAATTTTATACGTCGCGTTTCTACCAAACACGTGTATCAAAATGTGATAAGTGCCGCAAGAAGTTTTATACTGGGGGATAGAATATATTTTGGGATTGTTTTCATAGAGGATTTCAGAACCGATATGTATGGAGCTCCTCATAAATGGGTGTCTATGGATTTGGATTTAAACAAGGAGAGTGTAAAGCGTTTCTTGCCTTATGATTATTCTTGTCCTACCGAATCTGATTCTCATTTTTCCCTTCAATCTGAATACCCTTAT
>JAGAUI010000021.1 GCA_017620815.1 Flavobacteriales bacterium | reverse complement strand
GGGGATATAAATTTTATGTATCTTTGCACTCGTCTTTAAGACACAAGGGAGCATAGCTCAGTTGGTTCAGAGCATCTGCCTTACAAGCAGAGGGTCGGGGGTTCGAATCCCTCTGCTCCCACAAGCCGCCAAGAGGCGGCTTTTTAGTTTTAAATAGTTTTGCTTTTCAAGCCACCTGGGGCGAATGAAGTCCCTCTGCTCCCACAAGCCGCCAAGAGGTGGCTTTTTAGTTTTAAATGGTTTTGCTTTTCAAGTCACCTGGGGCGAGTGAAGTCCCTCTGCTCCCACGATAAAAGCCACTCGTAGAGTGGCTTTTTTATTTTAAATGGTTTTGCCTAAAAAACACTTGATACCATTAAAATCTATATGTCATAAAAATTTTACTGCAATAGTACGGGATATGCAAATTGTCGTATATTTGTAGAGAAAGGGTAGTTATGCTACATGTGTTTATATTTATATCCTACATCAAAATATATTTATAGTTATGAAGAGTAATCGTCTTATGTCGCTTGACGCTTTGCGAGGTTTTGATATGTTTTTCATCATGGGGTTGTCTGGGTTTATAACGGCTCTGTGTGCCTTGTGCCCTGGAGATGTGAGTGAAGCTGTCGCTCAATCCATGAAACATGTCGCGTGGGATGGACTTTATCATCACGATACCATATTTCCATTATTCCTATTTCTAGCTGGGGTGTCATTTCCTTTTTCCTATGCCTCCCAACGTGAAAAAGGAGCCTCTACCAAATCTATAGTGATAAAGATAGTAAAACGTGCTGTAATACTTGTTTTTTTGGGAATGATATATAACGGCCTGCTAAAACTTAATTTTGATAATATGCGTTATGCTAGTGTTCTAGCTAGGATAGGCATTGCGTGGATGGTGGCAGCGTTGTTGTATGTGAATTTTGGTATTAAAATGCGTGCGGCTATATGTGTGGTGATATTGCTGGGTTATGCTCTGCTGACCAAATATGTAGCAGCTCCAGATGTTGTAAATGCCTCCCCGCTTTCCCTTGAAGGGAATATAGTAGGATATATAGACCGTTTGTTTTTACCCGGCCGACTATTATATAATAATCATTTTGACCCAGAAGGTTTGCTGTCGGCACTGCCTGCTGTCGTGACGGCTATGTTGGGTATTTTTACGGGAGAGCTTATACGTCTGCCTCAAAACCGACTTTCGGGTAATCGTAAGGCTTTGTATATGTTGGCGGGGGCTGTGGCTCTAGCAATCGTAGCTATCATAGGTAAAAATTATGTGCCTATAAACAAGATGTTGTGGTCTAGTACTTTTGTGTGTGCTGTGGGAGCATATTCGTTGGTGATGATGGCTGTGTTTTATTATGTGATAGATGTGCGTGGATATAAGAGTTGGACATTGGTGTTGAGGGTTGTGGGGATGAATTCTATAACCATATACCTCGCCCAACGCATAATAGGCTTTAAGGGAATAGCAAACTTTTTTGTGGGAGGAGTAGCCAATGCCCTGCCAGAGGATTGGGCTGCGTTGGTTCTTCAGGGGGGATATATGGTGGTATGTTGGCTGTTTCTGTATTTTCTATATCGTAAAAATACCTTTTTAAAGGTGTAGAGATGTGGTAAAAAGTCATTTATGATAAATGAAAAATTTATATATTTATCCCGTGTAAAAATTAAATACATAAAGATATGAAATCAATGATAAAAACGGCTCAAGGGCAGATAGAGGTCAATACATTGGGACATGCAGGAATCTTGCTTACGGTAGATGGAAAGAATATATATTTTGACCCATACAGTGAGGCTGCCCAGTACAAAGGTATGCCTATAGCCGATGTAGTACTCATCACCCATGACCATTATGACCACTATGACATAGAGGCATTACGTCATATACTCAATCCAAACACCATCATCATTGCCAATGCCGATGTGGCTCGTCTTACAGATGTTGCACACGTTATGTCCTATGGTGATAAGATAGAAGTTTTGGGTATTGAAATAGAGGCTGTCCCAGCATATAATATAGAACATCGCAATGATGAGGGTAATCATTTTCATCCTCGTGGAGTAGGCAACGGGTATTTGCTTACGGTAGATGGTTGTACGCTGTATATAGCAGGAGATACAGAAAATATCCCCGAAATGGCAGCCCTTAAAGGTAAGGTAGATGTGGCATTCCTTCCCAAAAATCTGCCTTATA
This sequence comes from Flavobacteriales bacterium, assembly GCA_017620815.1. Classification (GTDB taxonomy): domain Bacteria; phylum Bacteroidota; class Bacteroidia; order Flavobacteriales; family UBA1820; genus Merdimorpha. Next base: position 59,316 of record JAGAUI010000021.1, on the reverse strand, counting down.
CTATGAGTGATGAGATGTGGGTAGATGCCGTGCGAATGATAGAACCTAGAGTAGTGTATCCTATCCATTATTTTGAGTTGGATATGGAGAGTTTGAAAGAGGCTCTTAAAGATATGAGTAACATAGAGATAAGAAAATAATACTATAAATGAAACTATCCACACCTATCCACATACCTGTATATGACAACCCTATATCATATGATTCTCATCTATGGTTTATAGGTTCGTGTTTTGCAAGTAATGTGGGAGATAAGTTTTCTGCTATAAAGATACCTACTGTAGTAAATCCATTTGGGACGTTGTTTTCTCCACATTCGGTGAGTGAGGCGATGATAAGAGTGATAGAAAAGAGATACTTCACCGCCGATGATTTTTTTGAAAAGGACGGGATGTATATGTCTATGGAATTACACAGCATGCATTCGTATGGTAGTGTGAGTGAGGCTTTAAGGGTGGTAAATAGCCTTATAGATGAATTGCATGAGTCATTGAGGAAGGCTACTCACATATTTATAACATATGGTACATCACAGGTTTATCGTTATAACCCTAGCGGACGCCTATGCTCAAACTGCCATAAAATACCATCAAAATTTTTCACCATAGAACAGATGAGTATAGATGAAATATATGATGGAGCGATGAGAGTGGAGCGTCTTTTGGCAGAGATAAATAAGGGTGCTAGGCTGTATTATACGGTGAGTCCTGTGAGGTATATGGGTGATGGAGCATTGAGGTCAAGTGTAATCAAATCAAAATTGTTCTGTGCCATAGAACGTATAGTAAGTGATTCTACTATGGCAGACTATTTCCCTTCATATGAGATAGTTATGGACGAATTGAGGGATTATCGTTACTATGGAGAGGATATGATTCATCCATCTGGTGTGGCAGTGGACTATATATGGGAAAAAATACAAGGGGCATTTTTTAATGCAAGTACTGTGTCTTTTTTGCAAAGGGTAACATCGGTCGTGAGTGCAGCTGCTCATCGTCCCAAAAATCCAGATAGTGAGCAGTATCGTCTCTTCTGTAAAAAGAATCTTGATGAGATAGCAGCTATATGTGATATGTATCCAACTTTGGATATGGAAAAAGAGAAAGTATTTTTTATGAGTAAACTATAAGCGGGCGTATAAAGAGTGTATTTTGAAAACTAAAACATAAGTTTTAGTTAAATATGCTCAAGTAAGTGCTGTATGTGAAAAATTATGCTCAATTTTGTCCCTCACAATAAAAACAGGAAATAAAAACCAAAATCATAATATAAAAATGAAGAAAATCTTGAAAAGAAGCACTCTGGTTGTGATAGTTATGGCGGGTGTTTTGCTGTTTTCCTCTTGTATGAAAAAGAGTTTGATAGACACCTATGATAAGACCTATGCAGTGCATACAGCGGGTAACCCGGCTTTTTTTGCCACTGGGGCTCAGTTTGACCAAATGATAGCACAGGGTAAGACCAAAGTCTATGTAAATCCTAGTGTGTATGTGGTTACAGGTCATGATGATGCTGTAGTAAGCTCATATAGCAAAGGTATAGCAGATGAGATAACAAAGGCTATGAAAAACTATGGCTATACTATAGTAGATGTAGAAGACGATGCCGATTTTGTGATGAATGCTGTAAATATCAAACTGTATTTCTCATTGATATCGTGGGTTCCGGGTTCTGCATATCTAGACCCATATCTGGCATTTTGGGGAGGTTATTATCCTTGGCTTCCAATATATACTATTACGGTGGCTACCAATGTATTGCGTGTAGAGATGATAGAGGCAGAATCATTGCGTAAGTATCGTGATTGGTATGTAAATACTTGGATGCCATCCAATCCCGGTAAAACTCCCGGCAAGGCACACGTTCCAGCCGAATACCAAGTTAATATCCCTTGGGTGGCAGAAGTGATAGGAGATTTGGAAGATAAAAACGTGAATGACAATACTCGTATATTGGTAAATCTTCCATCTGCCTTTGTACAATCGTCATATCTAGATGTAAATCACTAATGTATAACACATTAAAAAATGAAGATGATGAGTAAAAAATATATATTGACACTCGCTTTTGTAGTGTGTATGGCACTAGGTGCTACAGCTCAGCCAGTGATGGTAGAACGTCAAGGACGTGCAGAACATATTAAGAGCTATTATGCTCCAGACAAAGGATTTACTATAGACTTTACTATGGGCTATGCTATGGCTCTCAATGGTATAAGTGATTATGCTTCACAGACTCCTTCTCCATCATTTGAACTGGGATTGGGTTATTCTTTCTCCAAAAAATGGAAAGCATTCTTTATGTATCAGTCTGCAGCTTTGATGGAAGATACGGGGTATGACCGTATAATTATAAGCCAATACGAAGCCGTATCGGGAGAAAAAGTACACGATGTGAGCATAAATAACCTATTGGTAGGTGGAGAGTTCTGTGTTAAAGATTTCTCACAGTACCTTAAACCTTATGTGGGACTGGCAGTAGGTATGGGTAGTGTGAAACTATCTACCGAGATTTCTGACCAGTATGAATTCCAGGGGAAAAAATGGATGCCTATAGTTGCTCCAGAGGTAGGATTACGCGGTTTCTTTGATAAAGGACAGACGGTGGGATATAACGTTGCAGTTACTTATAGCCAGTATTTTGGCGAAGTTGAAACGGTAGATGCTACGTTGTCTTCTCCTTCTTTCTTGAGGATAGGGGCTGGTATCTATGTCAAGTTTATGTAATGACAATATCATCAAAAAAAGGCGGCCTTTGGCCGCCTTTTTTTGATGATAAGAGCCTAGAGAGATGAGGTAAAACAAAATGATGATAAAATTTGCTACAAATAGGTATATATGTCTGCAAAAATGATTAAATTTGCAAGCTGTATCAAACTGAAATTAAATAACTAAAACATATATTGTCTATCATGATAAAAGTTACTTTTCCCGACGGGAACGTCAAAGAGTATGAGGAAGGGATAACTCCCCTAGAAGTAGCCAAAAGCATAAGCGAAGGATTGGCACGTAATGTTATATCTGCTACGGCAGACGGAACTACCATAGAGGTAACTACGCCACTTACTACCAATGTCGCTCTTACGCTCCACACTTGGGATAGTGAAGAAGGTAAAAAAGCATTCTGGCATTCGTCTGCACACGTTTTGGCACAGGCTATATTGCGTTTTTATCCACAAGCCAAACTGACAATAGGCCCAGCGATAGAAAACGGTTTTTATTATGATATAGATTTCGGTGGTGAGAAATTTACCGATGCCGATTTCAAACGCGTAGAAGATAAATTTATGGAACTTGCTCGTGAGAAAAACGCATTCACATTGCGTGAGATGAGCAAGGAAGCTGCACTGGATTACTATCGTAAGGAAGAAAACCCATATAAAGTAGAACTTATAGAGGCTCTGGAAGATGGTTCTATCACTTTCTGTGACCATGGAGATTTTACAGACCTATGCCGTGGAGGTCATATCCCTCATACAGGTCTTATCAAGGCTGTTAAAATCACTTCTATAGCAGGTGCTTACTGGAGAGGAGATGAGAAAAACAAACAGCTTACACGTGTTTATGCTATCTCTTTCCCTCAGGCCAAACTGCTTACAGAATATCTAGAACGTATGGAGGAAGCCAAAAAACGCGACCACCGCAAACTAGGTAAAGAACTGGAACTGTTTACATTCTCTACTCGTGTAGGGCAGGGTCTTCCTCTATGGTTGCCAAAGGGTGCTGCATTGCGTCGTCGTCTAGAGGATTTCCTAGTAAAAGCTCAGAAACGTGCAGGATATGAGATGGTTATCACTCCACACATAGGAGCAAAAGACCTTTATGTTACATCTGGTCACTTTGCAAAATATGGACAGGATAGCTTCCAGCCTATAAACACTCCAGAAGAAGGCGAAGAATATCTGCTTAAACCTATGAACTGCCCTCACCACTGTGAGATATTCAAGTCTCACCAATGGTCATACCGTGACCTTCCTAAACGTTATGCCGAATTTGGTACGGTGTATCGTTATGAACAGAGTGGTGAACTTCACGGTCTTACTCGTGTGCGTAGCTTTACACAGGATGATGCTCACCTTTTCTGTACTCCAGACCAACTTCTAGAAGAGTTCAAGGGTGTGATAGACTTGGTTAAGTATGTGTTCTCATCGCTAGGATTTGGCGAATACACTGCTCAGATATCATTGCGTGACCCAGAAAACCCAGACAAATACATAGGTACAGATGAAAACTGGGAAAAAGCAGAAAATGCTATTATTCAGGCAGCTGCAGAAAAAGGTCTTCAGACAGTGGTAGAGTATGGTGAAGCTGCATTCTATGGCCCTAAACTAGACTTTATGGTAAAAGATGCCATAGGTCGTAAATGGCAATTGGGTACCATACAGGTGGACTACAACCTGCCAGAACGTTTTGACCTTACATATACCGGTGCCGATAACCTACCTCACCGTCCAGTGATGATACACCGTGCACCATTTGGTTCTATGGAACGTTTCATAGCTATCCTTATAGAATCTACAGGTGGTATATTCCCTCTATGGCTTACTCCAGAACAGGTGGTGGTGCTTCCTATAAGTGAGAAGTACAACGCTTATGCACAGAAGGTAGCCGCTATGATGGAAGAAAACGATGTGAGAGCCCGCGTTGACCTACGCAATGAAAAGGTAGGTAAAAAAATACGCGAAGCCGAATTGCAGAAGATGCCATTTATGGTAATAGTAGGTGAAAACGAAGAAAAAGACGGTACTGTCTCTGTACGTCGCCATCAGGTAGGAGATATGGGCGTAATGACAGTGGATGCTCTGTGTGAGGCTATCAACCGCGAAGTCAAAGAATCTATTCAACAATTCAAATAAGTTTAATTTAAATTTTTAGAGCCATCGCTTTAATTAACAAACCACGCCCCGTACGTCAAGTAGGGCAGAAGGGCAAACAAGAAGAAGACCAACATCGAGTAAATGGTCAGATACGTGCCAGCGAAGTGCGTCTGGTAGGTGAAAACGTGGAAATGGGTGTATATCCCATCGCCGAGGCTTTGCGTATAGCCGAAGAACAGGAAGCAGACCTAGTGGAAATCTCCCCAAATGCCGTGCCTCCTGTGTGCCGTGTAGTGGATTATAGTAAATTCCTATACGAACAGAAAAAACGTCAGAAGGCTATGAAAGCCAATGCTACCAAAGTAGTGGTAAAAGAGATACGTTTTGGGCCTCAGACAGATGACCACGACTATGATTTTAAAAAGAACCACGCTATACGTTTCCTTCAGGAAGGAGCAAAAGTAAAAGCATATGTGTTCTTTAAGGGACGTTCTATAATATTTAAGGAACAGGGTGAAATTCTGCTTCTACGTCTTGCAACAGACCTAGAAGAATATGGAAAGGTGGACCAACTGCCAAAACTGGAAGGTAAGCAGATGATAATGTTCCTATCTCCCAAAAAGAAGAAATAAAAACATAGATATCGTTATACTCTCAAAAACATTTTTTAAAGATGCCAAAATTAAAAACTAAATCTAGTGCCAAAAAGCGTTTCAAACTTACAGGTACTGGTAAAATCAAAAGAAAACACGCTTACAAAAGCCACATTCTTACTAAAAAAGAAACTAAACGTAAACACAACCTTACTCTTCCAGGTCTAGTAGATTCTGCTGACGTTGCAAGCGTAAGAAAACAGTTGTGCATCTAGTATTCTGCCACTAGGGAAGAATAGTTTTCTTAAAACAATTATAGCCGTAGGGATACGGCAAGGGTTTAACAATATTAACCATGTGTCTGGCTCCTAAGTACCCTATATAAAAACAGTGTCGCCAGCCACAAAAAAATAAAATTTTAATTATGCCAAGATCAGTAAATGCAGTCGCTTCACGCGCTCGCAGAAAAAAAATCCTGAAACTCGCAAAAGGTAACTACGGTGCGAGAAAAAATGTATGGACAGTAGCCAAAAATACTGTCGAAAAAGGTTTGGTTTATGCTTACCGCGACCGTAAGCAGAAAAAACGCAATTTCCGCTCATTGTGGATAGTACGTATAAGTGCAGCTGCCCGCATGGAAGGTATGTCTTATTCTGTACTTATGGGTAAACTTAAAAAAGCTGGTATCGAGCTTAACCGTAAAGTTCTAGCCGACCTAGCTCTTAATAACCCAGAAGCGTTTAAAGCAGTCGTTGCTCAAGTAAAATAAATCATTAACCATCATAGAGTAAAAAACGATATATGTTTATAGACGGCCGCCCAAGTGGGCGGCCTCTTTTTATGGGTGATGATAGTGTATAAAAATATTTGTCTATGTAGCTCTAGTGTAGTAAATTTACTTTCTAATTTTGCGACATGAAAACACTCTCTGTGGATACATATGAGGCTCTGTATAAGAGGCTGACGTCTATAATAAAGGCATGTGGCGATAATTATCACGATGCTTTAATGGACGTGGTGGGTGTATATGAGGAATTGGTAGCGGTGATGCTGGACGGAGAGATGAGGGTGTTTGGTTCGTCGTATTCTAGAGTTATATATGCTTGCCGCAACTCAAATGTAGATGCTTCTATAGAGCGTCTATGTGGCGAATTCCACAGGCGTGTGCGTCATATAGGTGAGAGTGAGTGTGGTAAGGATGAGTTTATGACAGCTCTATCCACACTATGTCATATCATAGAGGCTATAAGTCATAGTAAAATACCTCATGAGCTAATGCTCCTTATAGAAAATTATCCTATCTATGAGTTGAGGAATGCCTCTATGGAAAGCGGTCTTATAAGCACAATGGCTGTTGTGGATAGTATATCGGGGGTAGAGTATGATGAAAATGGCAGGTATTATACACTGGGATTGCTACTGGAAGACAGAGATAAAGAAAACTATTCCTTGAAGCACAAGATAGAGTTACAAGTAAGAGAAAATGCGGCTCTTTCTCCTCGCGATGACCTTTTTGACGTAAGGGAATTGATACGAGAGTATGACTGTATAAATGTTACATCTATAATGTGTGACGGGAAGGATAGATACTCTACTACACAATCCTCACTCATAATACTGGAACCAGATTATCTAGTGGATGTAACAGATTTGGCGGCGTGTTTTACCTCTAACGGATACAACGAAAATCTCTTTTTCCTCTCCAAATTATCTACCGATAACGATAGTGAGTCCATGCTCAAAGGAACACTTGTCAATGATGTCCTAGATGCGAGTCTTGAAGGAGAAGAGGTAGAATTGGATAAAGTGTTCCGTAATGCTCTTTCCAAAAATATCCTTAAGTCTATAAGATATGGCGGAGAAGTGGTGAAAAACATCTGGCAGGAGGTGGGACGATATCATTGGGCAAATATAGAGCGTTTCTCATCTACTTTGAGAAATAGACGTGTAACGGTAGAGCCTTCGTTCATATCACCGCTTTATGGCATACAGGGGCGTCTAGACGTGATGGTAGAGTATGATAATTACCCGTTGCGTAAAGACGTGTATGAACTTAAAAGCGGTAAAGCTCCATCTGGAGGAAGCCTATGGAGAGCAAATGCCATGCAGGTGGCTTGTTATAATATGCTGCTGGAATCTACATATGGAAAGGACAGGAGGGGAACTTCGGCGGTGCTGTATTCTATGAGTGCTACTTCGCCGCTTAGGAACTATCTATCTACACTAGAAGATAAAATACTGGTGTGTGCATTGCGTAATCATATAGTGAGAAATGTGTATGATATGGCATGCGGAGACTTTAGTTTGCTTGAAAAGATAAATATAGAACAGATAGGTGATTATCAGCCCTATGTGCGAGCCCGTATAGAAGATTTTGCCAAGTTTTATACCTCTATATCTCCCACGCGTCGTGCTTATTACCACACATTTCTCTCCTTTTACATAAGGGAGATGATATGTGTGAAGACGGGAGCTATGGGAGATGCCGACAGAGATAGAAGAGATGCGTACAGCCGACTATGGCGAGCGGGAGATGAAGAAAAAATACGCAATTTTGCCATATTGCCATCACTTAGATATGTAAAGAGTGATAAAGAAAACTCACGTGTAGAATTTGAAATATGCCGAGAGGTAGAACATAGTTTCCGCATAGGCGATGTTGTCATTCTCTACCCTCATAAAGAGGGGTTACGAGATGCGCACCTTTCACAGGTGCTCAAAGGAGTTTTAAGAGATGTAGATGATAGCAGAGTAGTGGTAGAATTGAGAGGGAAGGTGTATGAGAGATATATGTCTATGTGTGATAATTGGGCGATGGAACACGATGTTATGGAGAAGGGATATTGGAGTGCGATGGCTTCGTTGAAGGATTTTGTGGGAGGAGATAGTGTCTCATCTAGGGTGATATTTGGTGAAAGAGAGCCAAAGGTTTCTTCTAGTAATTATAGTTGGAGAGATAACCTCACCAGTAACCAAAACCAATGTGTGGAGAAAGCCCTCAAAACCGAAGATTTCTTTCTCCTGCAAGGGCCTCCGGGTACAGGTAAGACATCGGGAGCTATAATGGCAATGGTATCTCATATCCTCTCATCTACCAGTGATACGCTCACCCTGCTGGCTTATACCAATAGGGCGGTAGATGAACTGGGAGTCAAATTACGAGCAGCGGGTATAGATTATCTAAGGATAGGACACGAAAACGCATCGGCAGGAGAGAAGACTCTGAGTGTGATTTCTGCCAATCGTAAGATAAACGAGGTAAAAAACATAGTCTCATCACAGAGGGTATTTCTATCTACCGTGAGTGCATTTGCAGTGAGAGCAAATGATTTGTCTAGTGTGGTAAGACTAGAGCAGGTGATAGTAGATGAGGCTTCGCAGCTTACAGAAATACAACTGGTAGGGGTATTGGGATATTTCAAAAAATGGGTACTGGTAGGTGACCAGATGCAACTGCCATCGGTAGTGGCACAGAGCGAAACTTTCTCTAAGGTAGATGATGAGAATTTGAAAGGGATATGTCTAGAGGATATGAGAGTATCGCTTTTTGAACGTCTGCAATCAATGTTGGTATCAAAAGGAATAGAGAGTCATAGTGCTATGCTAGATACTCATTTCAGGATGCACGAAGATATAGCCGCAGCGGTAAATGGTTTCTATAACGGGGAATTGCGTAGCGGTAGCGAAAGACAGAAAAAGGTAATAGACAAGCCTAGACTGGTGTATTGTCCTTCTTCCCATGAGGACTCATATAAAAAACATATAAGCGAAGCCAAAAAGGTAGTATCTCTATTGTCTGAAATAAAGGCAGAGTATAAAGAAAACTTCACAGGTAGTACGGTGGGAGTGGTAACGCCTTTCAGAGCTCAGATAGCGGTCATAAGAGATATGATAAAAGATGAAGAGCTAAAGGAAAAAGTGATAATAGATACCGTGGAAAGATTCCAAGGAGGAGAAAGAGATATTATCATAGCCTCTATGGCAGTCTCTAGCGAAGGACAGATGAAGATGATACGTTCTGTAAATAGACAAGAGAGTGTAGATAGAAAACTCAACGTAATGGTGTCCCGCTCCCGCGAACGTTTTATACTGTTGGGAGAAAGAGAGCCATTATGTAGTGATAAGTTCTATAAGGCTCTGCTGGAAAGATGCAGTGTGATAGAAAAGTAAAATGAAAAACGTCCCGCACTAGTGCGGGGCGTGGCAGATTAAATATCTTCAAATTCAATGTTTGTAAATCTGCTGGAAAGAGAGTTGTCATCCTCTACTTTTTCAACAGATTTTTCTTCTGTGTGATAGATAGGTTTTTTGAAGTCCTTTATGTGGCGTTCAGATATAACCTCTTCGCCTTTTTCACGCAGAATGAAACTAGTAGTTTCTTCTAGAAAACTCTTAAATGCAGTGAAGTCCTCTTTATAGAGGTAGATTTTGTGTTTTTTATATTCTCCTTCACCGCCATCGGTTGAGAATTTTTTACTTTCAGTAATAGTAAGATAGTAATCTCCTGCCTTGGTGGTTCTTACGTCAAAGAAATAAGTTCTACGGCCAGCTCTTAGGGCTTTGGAAAAAATTTCTTCGTTCTCCATAAAATCGCGTTCTTCCATCGTGTTACAAGTATTGTTTAAGTGTGCTACAAATCTAAAAATTTTTTGTTAAATCATAAATTATATGTGATATTTTTTTAGCCTTTAATTAAAAAATATGTCTTAAAAATTTTGCCATGGATAGATAAAATAGTATTTTTGCACCCGTAATGCGTCTTGATAGCTCAGTTGGTAGAGCAATTGACTCTTAATCAATGGGTCGAGGGTTCGAGTCCCTCTCAGGACACAATGTGTAGTATGTAAAAAACCTTCATAACTTGTGTTGTGGAGGTTTTTTTTGGGGGGCTACAATGTGGGAACTCTGTATGTAAAGGTTCTATATATAGAGAAATTATCCCGATATAATCCACTGTCAGTGTCTATATTTTTATGAAATAAAGTTGGGGATTATAACAAAAAATTATAAATTTGTTCAATTATATTAGGTGCCGTCTTGCTATACTGTAAAGAACCTATACTAATGCAAGACGTGTTATAATTTATGAAATAAAAACTTTATATGAAAGAATTATCACAGGTTAAAAGATTATTTGATGTAAGTCAATTCCAAAGAGATAGATATAATCGTCCAGTAGCTTTTGGTCATAGAGTAAATGGCCCATGGAAGACTATTTCATCACAGGAGTGGCTAGATGGGGTAAATACTGTAGCTCGTGCATTGGTGGGCTATGGTATTAAGAAAGGCGACCGCATAGGTCTTATATCTGGAAACCGTATAGAATGGACTCTGCTAGACCATGCTATCTTAAAGGCCGGAGCTATAACAGTTCCTGTTTATCCTACTATATCTATAGATGATTACAAATATATGTTCAATCATTCTGGATTGAGACTTTGTTTTACATCAGATAAATCTCTATATAACAAGATATTAAAAGTAAAAGAAGATACTCCTGCTCTAGAGGGTATATATACTTTTGATAAAGGCGAATCTCTTCCATACTGGGAGGAATTTGTAAAGAAATATGACGATGCTTCCCTCCAAAGTAAACTAGAAGAAGTGGCAGCTAGTGTAGATGAAGATGATGTAGCTACTCTTATATATACTAGTGGCACTACAGGTACCCCAAAAGGCGTTCAGCTTACACACCGTAATATCCTTACCAATGCCATTGTGGCTCTTCCTCTGGTTAAGGAGGTGGAAGAAAAAGTAGCATTGAGCTTTCTGCCATTGTGTCATATATTCCAACGCACGGTGGACGTGGCGTATCAGCTCTTGGGCTGCTCTATATACTACGCCAAAAGTACCGAAACCATTGCCACCGATGCCCAAGCAGTACATCCTGTGGTGATGATGGTGGTGCCTCGTGTGATAGAACGTGTGTATGCCAAAGTAATAGCCAAAGGAGAAGCTCTTAAAGGTATTAAAAAGGCTATTTTCTTCTGGGCAGTAGGCGTAGGTCGTAGGTATAAACCATATAGCAAAAACATATTTTACAATGCTCAGTTATGGGTGGCTCGTAAACTGGTGTTCAATAAATGGCGTGAAGCATTGGGAGGAAACCTTAATCTTATCATAAGTGGTTCTTCTGCTCTAGACCCACGTCTTTCACGTCTATTCTGTGCTACTGGCATGATGCTTAACGAAGGTTATGGTCTTACAGAATCTTCGCCTATCATATCTACCAATATATATAACAATCGCGGATTGCGTATAGGCTCCATAGGTCGTCCATTGCCATGTAATGATGTGAAAATAGCCGAGGACGGTGAGATACTGGTAAAAGGCCCTTGTGTGATGAAAGGTTATTACAAAGACCCAGAACGTACTGCCGAAGCGATAGATGAAGACGGATACCTCCATACAGGAGATGTAGGATATCTTAAAGACGGATTCCTCTATATCACAGACCGTAAGAAAGAGATGTTCAAGACTTCGGGAGGTAAGTATATCACCCCTCAACCAATGGAAACACGTCTAGGTCGTTCTAAATTTATAGAACAGGCTATGGTGATAGGGGATGGACGTCAGCATCCAGGTGTTATCATTGAGCCAGATATGGTAGAACTTAAGGCTTGGTGTGAAAAGGAAGGTATAGACACTAGTGACCTCAAGGCGATGGTAACTCATCAAAAGGTACAGAAACTATATCGTAGCGAGATAAACGAAGTCAATAAAACGCTTTCGGGTTGGGAGAAGATGAAACGCTTCCATGTGGTAACAGATGTATGGACAGTGGAAAATAAACTCATAACACCTACTCTTAAACTGAAACGTAAAAATCTCATGGAGCTATATGCAAAAGAGATAGCCGAAATGTATAAAGACGAAGAAAAAACAAATTTGTAAATATGTACGCCTCGGCCACAGCCGAGGCGTTTTTCATTGTAAGAAGGAGAATAAATAATGTTGGATTTCCGTCTTAAGGTGTTTTTTTCTGTAGCAACAGAAAAAAGTTTTACCAAAGCTGCTGCACGTCACCATATCACTCAGCCCGCTGTATCCAAACATATACAGGAACTGGAACGTATATATGGGATAACACTCTTTGAACGTAAGGGGAGTAGTGTGGTACTCACCGAGGCAGGTCGTGTACTTTATGACCAAGCCAAAAACATAGACTCCATATATCGTGAGATAGACTATCGCATATCATCGCTTAAGTCTGAACATAAAGGGGAGTTGCGTCTAGGGGCATCTACCTCTATCGCCCAGTATGTATTGCCGGGGGTTATAGCACGTTTTTATAATCGATATCCATCTATAAATCTTTCACTTATAAGTGGTAACACAGAACAAATAGAAGAAGCACTGCTGGAAAAACGTATAGATTTGGGATTTGTGGAGGGACTTCCTTCCAATCATCTGCTGCACTATACCGAATACATGGATGATGAACTTCTGCCCATAACGCGTAAGGGTGGGCTCTATACTCTTAAAAAGTATTCGTTGGAGGATATAAGGGAACTCCCACTGGTCATGCGAGAGGATGGGTCGGGAACACTGGATATAGTGCAGAAAAAACTTTTGGGAGAGGGACTGTCATCTAGAGAAACAGGACTAAATATCATCATCAAACTAGGTAGTACAGAAAGTATCAAGGCATTTGTGTGTGAGACAGACTGTGTGGCTTTCATCTCAAAACAAGCCCTCAAACACGAATGGGAACTCAAAAATCTGGAAATACTCTCTATAAAAGGTCTAGAACTTAAACGTAAATTCTACCAAGTATCGTTAAGAGGCGAACTTTCGGGTAATGCCTCACTGTTTATAAAAACTATAAGAGATTAAATTTTTATATGTCTTCAGAATCTGGTAGGTAGTTGTCATTGCTTTGGGTATTATTATCACCCCACCATTTGTTGAGTTTATGACGGGCTTTAGCTTTTATATCGGGTGTTATGTTACGTATAACGCGTGATGCTGCCAGAGCAAGGGCTGCCATATCATCGGTAAAACCTACTACGGGTAGAAAATCGCTTACTAGGTCGGTAGGAAGTATAAAATATGCCAATGCTCCATATATAAGAACTTTGTCCTTGGAGGATATGGCGGGGCTTTGCAGGGTGTAATGTAGAGTGAGAGCATAGTAGAGAACCTTGCGTCCTGCCCAGCGAGGGAAATGTTTTATCTTACTCCAAAATCCTTTTTCGGTATAGTTGGAGCTGTATTTTTCTATTTCGTTGGCATCAGGTTTCTTTATGTCTTTTTCTTTTGAACTCATAGCTAGTATCTTTATGGTTAAAAGTCCCTGCTAATATACAAAAAATGATTTACCTACATATATAATGTTTTATCAATATATCTTCTATAAAAAAACTCGCCCCCGAAAGGGGGCGAGTCTATGTAAAAGTATGATTATATCATATTATTTACGAGCGTCTAGCAGTATGCCCAACATCTTTTTGGCACATTCTGGGATTTTGGTACCAGGGCCAAATACAGCTGCTACACCACGGTCATATAGATACTGGTAGTCTTGGGCTGGGATTACACCGCCGGCAAATACCACGATGTCCTCACGACCTAGTTTCTTAAGTTCTTCTATGAGTTGTGGGATAAGAGTCTTGTGACCAGCAGCAAGAGAAGAAGCACCTACCATATCAACGTCTGCTTCGGCAGCCTGACGTGCAGTTTCTTCTGGAGTCTGGAAAAGAGGTCCCATGTCAACGTCAAAACCTATGTCGGCAAGAGAAGTAGCAACTACTTTTGCACCACGGTCGTGACCGTCTTGACCCATTTTGGCAACCATCACACGAGGACGGCGACCTTCTATTTCTTCAAATTTGTCTGCCATAGCTTTAGCTTCCTGGAAGACAGCGTTGTTCTGAGCTTCTTTTGAATACACGCCAGATATAGTTTTAATTACAGCTTTATGACGACCAAATACTACTTCAAGAGCATCTGATATTTCACCCAATGATGCACGTACACGAGCAGCGTTTACAGCCAATTCTAGTAGGTTGCCCTCACCAGTTTTGGCACATTCTGTAAGTGCGTCAAGAGCAGCTTTAACAGCTTCGTTGTCGCGTTTTGAACGCATGTCGTTAAGACGTTCTATCTGTTCTTTACGTACTGCTGTGTTATCTACTTCAAGGATTTCGATATTTGAAGGTTCATCTGTAAGGTATTTGTTTACACCTACCAGTGTTTCCTTACCAGAGTCTATACGAGCCTGTTTGCGAGCAGCTGCTTCCTCGATACGCATCTTAGGTACACCTGTCTCGATAGCTTTGGCCATACCACCTAGTTCTTCTACTTCCTCTATAAGTTTCCATGCTTCCTGAGCTATCTTTTCTGTAAGATATTCTACATAGTAAGAACCAGCCCATGGGTCAACTACGCGGCATACGTTAGTCTCGTCCTGAATGTAAAGCTGAGTGTTACGAGCGATACGTGCAGAAAAGTCTGTAGGAAGAGCGATAGCCTCGTCAAGAGCATTGGTGTGTAGAGACTGAGTGTGTCCTAGAGCAGCACCCATAGCTTCGATAGCTGTACGAGCTACGTTGTTGAATGGGTCTTGTTCTGATAGTGACCAACCAGATGTCTGGCTGTGTGTACGCAATGCCATTGATTTTGGGTTCTTTGGGTCAAATGATTTGACGATTTTTGCCCACAACATACGAGCAGCACGCATCTTGGCTATTTCCATGAAGTGGTTCATACCTATAGCCCAGAAGAATGATAGACGAGGTGCAAACTGGTCAACAGTAAGACCAGCCTTGATACCTGTACGTATGTATTCCATACCGTCTGCTAGTGTGTATGCCATCTCAATAGCCGATGTAGCACCCGCTTCCTGCATGTGGTAACCAGATATAGAGATAGAGTTGAATTTAGGCATATACTGTGATGTGTAACGGAAGATATCACCTATGATACGCATAGAAGGTAGCGGAGGATAGATGTATGTGTTACGCACCATGAATTCTTTAAGAATGTCGTTCTGGATAGTACCAGAAAGCTGTTCTTTGGTAACGCCCTGTTCTTCGGCAGCAACTATGTAGAATGCTAGCACTGGAAGTACTGCACCGTTCATAGTCATAGACACAGACATCTTGTCTAGTGGTATGCCGTCAAATAGGACTTTCATATCTTCTACAGAACAGATAGATACACCGGCTTTACCTACGTCACCTACTACACGTGGGTGGTCGGCATCATAACCGCGGTGAGTAGCAAGGTCAAATGCTACAGAAAGACCTTTCTGTCCAGCTGCTAGGTTACGACGATAGAAAGCGTTACTTTCTGCCGCAGTAGAGAATCCTGCATACTGACGTACTGTCCATGGACGCTGTACATACATGGTAGAGTAAGGACCACGCAAGAAAGGTGGAAGACCAGCAGCATACTGTAGATGTTCTGCGTCTTTAATATCTTCTTTTGAGAAACATGGTTTAACGTCTATGTGTTCGGCTGTTTCCCATACAGGAACACCAGCAACGTCACATTTACATTCTGCCATGTCTTTAACCCCTAAGGTTTCGACTTTTATTTTGGAGAAATCTGGTTTCATCTTTTATTCTTTTTTTATGAGAGCTATTTATCTTATTTGATGCCAAGTTTTTCCTGATAACCGTTAAGGGCTTCAAGAGTGTTGACACGTACGTGAATGAAGTCGTTAAGACCAGCAGCTTTAAGCTCTTCGGCTATTTCTACAGGGTTACCAGCTAGAACTAGTTGTTTTTCTGTATTTACAGCACGGAATGCTTTTACAAAATCAAGGGCACTAGCAGCGTAGTCGTCATCTGAAGAGCAGATAACTACTATTTCTGCATCTACTTTTGCACTTTCGTTGGCTGCAGTAACAGCGTCTTTATATGTTACTTCTGGAAGAATTTCAAATGATGCTGCACCAAAGAAGTCTCCCGCAAACATACAACGTGCTGTACGCATAGCTGGGTTTCCAAATCCTGCCAAGAATACGCGTGGACGGCGGCCATTTGCTTTGGCATACATTTCTGTACGCTGACGTAGGCATTCATATGGTTTGGCAGCGTGCTGGCATGGTAGAAGTTCTAGACCTTCGCCTTTTTCTTTACATTTTGAACCTCCACAGCACTGTGGGTCTGCAAGTTCTTCTTTGATATTTGGGTAGCGGTTTACACCTACATAGTTGCGTTTACGAGAAGCTATGTCTTTGCGTTTGGCATTGCGAGTAGCTTCTATCTGTTTCTGGATTTCTCCTGCTGCAAACTGTGCTACATAACCACCAGCAGCCTCTGTAGATTTGAATAGCTCAAGAGCTTTTTCTATAAGTGTGGTAGTAAGGTTTTCTATGTAGTATGAACCACCAGCTGGGTCAACAACCTTGTCAAAATAGCTCTCTTCTTTAAGAAGGTGAGAGATGTTAAGAGCTATACGAGAAGAGAATGATGTTGGTTCTTCAAATGTAGCGTTGTATGGAGCTATAGAAAGAGCATCTACACCACCTAGGATAGCAGACATACCTTCTGTTGTGGCACGCAACATATTTACATATGGGTCATATTTGGCAACAGCCCATACAGAAGATTCTGCACCTATTTTAACTGCTTTGGCGTCCATTCCAGACTCATATAGAGCTGCAAATTCTATCCACAATGCACGTACTGCACGGTATTTGGCTATTTCAAAGAAATAGTCTGTGTTCATACCCATTATAGGCATAGCACTAGCAAATACTTCGGCTGCACTTACGCCTTCTTTTTCTAGTTTTTCTATGTAGTCTGTAAGTTTGGCAAATGTAAATGCTATTTCCTGTGTGTAAGATGCACCTGCATTTACAAATGGAACGCCCTGTATAGTAAGAGCATAGAATGAAGGAGCAGCTGCTGTAGCCTTGATAGCTTTGGCTAGGCATTTGTAGCATGGCTCTTCACCTGTAGTGTTCCAACGTGCGATAGGGTCGTTATACACATAACCACTTACTTTTCCTAGGTCAACACCAGCGGCAGCAAGGTATTCCATGTAAGCCACTGTAAGTTTACCATGGCATTTGGCATTTTTAAATGAAACAGCTATGCACTCTACTGCTATACCTTTAAGAAGAACGGCAAAATCTACCGTTTCTTTTTCTTTAAGGTCAAATAGCAGACCATCTGCACCGCGTTCTTCTAGATAAGATAGTGCTTCGGCATTGGCACTAGCCTCATCTTTTACTACTACTGTAGCATAGTTAACCCAAGAGCGTGCTCCTGTAGCGTTGCAGTCGTGAGCAAATGCTTTGCTCAGAGATGTTACTGTTTCTTTTCCGTCCATATCTTCGGCAGTATAGAACGGCTGGATAGAAAAACCGTCGTCTGTTTTCCAAACGAGTTTTTTCTCAAAATCCGCACCTTTAAGGTCTTCTGTGGCCTTTTTTACCCATTCTTCTTTGGATACGGGTGCAAATTCACTGAATAATTTTTTACTACTCATCGTTGTTATTATATGAAGTTTAGAATATAAATTTCATTTTTGCTGCATATATGCGTGTAGTAGGTACACATACTGTATAGCTTGGCAAAGTTAGGCATTTATAATCAGTGAATAAAATTTTATCCACTTTATTTTAATCCTTTTGGTGTATTTTATGCCCTGATGAGGATAATTTTTTCAAAAAATTATTAAAAAACACTTGCAGGAATAAAAAAAAGACGTACCTTTGCATCGCTGTTCCGAAAGGGCGGCTCACCAAGAGAGCCCGGATGGTGGAATTGGTAGACACGCAAGCTTGAGGGGCTTGTGTCCAATTAGGGACGTGCAGGTTCAAGTCCTGTTTCGGGCACAGTTCTTTAAGTTGATAAAAATATGGAGATCCAATAGCTCAGCCGGTAGAGCATTTCACTTTTAATGAAAGGGTCCTGGGTTCGAGTCCCAGTTGGATCACTGGAAAGCCTTCGCGAAGCGAAGGCTTTTTTTTTGTTCATAACTTTTAAGGGTGTGACTTATTTTTACACTCCAAAATTCTTATTTTTGCACATTGTCGTATATAGAGCTCAATAGCATAGAATAATTTTCTAGATGGAAGAGAACATACAAAGTATTTATACAGAAGACAGTATCAAGACGCTTACTCCTCGTGAACACGTGCGTTTGCGTCCTGGTATGTACATAGGAAAACTAGGCGATGGTTCATCGGCCGATGATGGTATCTATATCCTTCTTAAAGAAGTGGTGGATAACTCAATAGACGAGTTTGTGCAGGGAGAGGGTAACCGTATAGATATCACGATAAGTGATGAAGGACAGGTAAGTGTGAGAGATTATGGCCGTGGTATCCCATTGGAAAAGGCAGTGGACTGTGTGTCTATAATGAATACCGGTGGTAAATATAATACCGAAGCCTTTAAGAAAGCTGTGGGACTTAACGGTGTAGGTACCAAGGCTGTCAATTTCCTTTCCAGCTCATTTGAGGTGGTGTCTTGCCGTGATAAAAAGTGTAAGCGTGCAGTCTTTGCTTCGGGGGAGATAGTAGAAGATGCTCCTATAGTAGATACAAATGAAAAGAACGGTACTCGTATAACCTTTACTCCCGATACTAGTGTTTTCCCTCCGTTCCGTTATCGTATGGAATATGTGGAGAGAATGTTGCGTAACTATTCGTACCTTAACCCAGGGCTTACGCTATACTGTAACGGTACACCTTTCCGTAGTGAGAATGGTCTTAAAGACTTGATAGAAGATAAGATAGATGGTGGAGTAGCATATCCTATCATACATCTTAAAGGCGATGATATAGAAGTGGCTATAACTCACTCTACGTCTCATTACAGCGAAGATGTTTATTCGTTTGTGAACGGACAATATACTCCGCTGGGAGGAACACATCTGGCTGCCTTCCGTGAGGCGGTGGTAAAGGTGGCTCGTGATTTCTGGAACAAACCTTTTGACCCTGCCGATGTGCGTAAATCTATCGTGGCAGCTATAAGTATTAAGGTGATGGAACCAGCATTTGGTGACCAGACCAAAACCCGCCTTACCTCCAACGAAATGGGCGGTAGTAAACCTTCTATACGTAGCTATATAGTGGATTTCATCTCTCGTGAGATGGATAACTACCTGCACAAAAATCCCGATACGGCAGCGGTGCTGCTTAAAAAGATACAGGAGGCTGAACGTGAACGCAAGGAACTTTCGGGCATACGCAAGGCAGCCAAAGAACGTATCAAACGCACGAGTCTTAACAACCGCAAGTTACGCGACTGCCGTGTGCACCGTACCGATATGAAAAACGAACGCCGTCTGGATTCATCGATATTTATTACCGAGGGTGATAGTGCGAGTGGGTCTATTACAAAAGCTCGCGATGCCAATACACAAGCGGTGTTCTCGTTGCGAGGTAAACCGCTTAACTGCTACGGAATGAGTAAAAAGGTGGTATATGAAAACGAAGAGTTTAACCTGTTACAGGCCGCACTAGATGTGGAAGAAGGAACAGAAAACCTGCGTTATAACAATATCATCATCGCTACCGATGCCGATGTAGATGGTATGCACATACGTCTGTTGCTTATGACGTTCTTCCTCCAGTTCTATCCAGAACTTATCAAGGAAGGACATGTGTATATTCTCCAGACGCCGCTATTCCGTGTGCGTAATAAAAAGGAAACGATATATTGTTATAGCGAGGAGGAAAAAATGGCTGCTGTTAAAAAATTGAAGGGTAGTCCAGAAATCACCCGATTCAAAGGTCTGGGTGAGATTTCTCCCGATGAGTTTGCGGGATTCATAGGTCGTGATATACGTCTGGACCCAGTGATGATAGATAAAGAGTCTCGTATTCCTGCACTGCTTGAATTTTATTCAGGAGCCAATACTCCACAGCGTAAAGATTTTATAGTTAGTAATCTGCGTGTACAGCAGGACGGTATTACGATAGATGAATAGAGTAATAGTTTAAGGATAGAAAGTAAGACAATCATAATAATGAGCGAGGAAATTTTACATAATAACAACCCTGCTGCTTCTGTCAAACCAGACCGCATTATAAAGGTGGATTCTATGTTTGAGGATTGGTTTTTGGACTATGCCTCATACGTTATATTGGAACGTGCTGTTCCCGATATAAATGACGGTCTTAAACCTGTACAACGCCGTATCATGCACTCTATGCGTGAGATGGAAGATGGACGTTATAACAAGGTCGCCAATATAGTGGGTAATACTATGAAATATCACCCTCATGGTGATGCTTCTATAAAGGATGCTCTTACGCAGCTAGGACAGAAGGAACTGCTCATAGATACTCAGGGTAACTGGGGTAATATACTCACTGGAGATGGAGCAGCGGCAGGACGTTACATAGAGGCTCGTCTTTCAAAATTTGCTCTGGAGACTGTATATAATCCCAAAATAACCAAATGGCAGACATCATATGATGGTCGTAACCAAGAACCTATACATCTGCCTATGAAGTTTCCTTTGCTCCTGTTTCAAGGTGCAGAAGGTATAGCTGTAGGTCTTTCTACCAAGATACTTCCTCATAACTTCAACGAACTTCTAGATGCTTCAGTTGCGATACTGGAAGAACGTCCATTTGAACTGTATCCAGATTTTCCACAGGGCGGTATAGCCGATGTTTCGGCCTATGCCGATGGTATGCGTGGAGGAAAGGTAAGAGTTCGTTCTCGCATACGTGTAGCCGATAAATCCACGCTCATAATAGACGAAATACCATATGGTACTACTTCGTCTTCGCTTATAGAGTCTATCCTCAAAGCCAATGATAAAGGCAAAATCAAGATAAAACGTGTAGATGATAACACCGCCCAAAAGGTCGAGATAGTCATACATCTGGCGGCGGGTATCTCGCCAGACAAAACTATAGACGCTCTCTATGCTTTTACAGACTGTGAGGTGTCTATATCCCCACTTACCTGTGTGATAAAGGATGAAAAACCTGTGTTTATAGGTGTTTCAGATATATTGCGTTATTCTACTGCCCGTACACAGGAGATGTTGCGTGCCGAACTCCAAGTAAAACTAGATGAATTACAATCCAGATGGCATACCACGACTCTAGAAAAGATATTTATAGAGGAGGGTATATATAAAGCGTTTGATGGGCTTACATATGAGGAGGCGATAGAGCTTACCCGTGAAAGATTGCGTCCGTTTGAAGAGAGACTGCTACTGCCTATCACACAGGAGGATTTGGAATATCTCATGGAGATAAAGATGCGTCGCATCACACGCCACGATGCCGATGCTGCCGACCGTCTTATAGCCGAACTAGAAGACCAGATAGCTGTCGTGGAAGACAAATTGGCTCATATGGTGCGTACGACGATAGAGTATTTCCGCTCACTTAAAAAGAAATATGGTCAGGGACGCGAACGCCGTACAGAACTGCGTGCATTTGACAATATAGAAGCAGCCAAAGTAGCTATCCAAAATACCAAACTCTATGTGGATAAAGAGAGTGGTTTTATGGGCTACAATATGAAAAAGGGCGAAGGCGAATATGTGTGCGACTGTTCAGACCTAGATGACATCATAGTCTTCTATGATGATGGTTCGTTTATGGTAACTAAAATCTCTACCAAGAGTTTTGTGGGTAAGGGAATAGTTTATGCAGGAGTATGGAAAAAGAAAGACAAACGTACGATTTATAACTTGATATATAAAGACGGAGCATCGGGTTGGTCTTATATGAAGAGATTTGCGGTTACGGCAGTAACGCGTGATAAACGATATGAACAGGGTAAAAAAGGTTCGCAATTGCTATATCTTACCGCTAATGCCAATGGTGAGGCCGAAAAAGTAAATGTATATCTACGTAGTCAAGCCAAATTGCGTAAACATAAACTGGAGATAGATTTTGCTTCGTTGGCAGTGAAAGGTCAGCTGGTAAAAGGTAATCTGGTAACCAAATTCCCTGTGCGTAAGGTAGAACTGGCAGAAAAGGGTGTTTCTACGCTATCGGCTCGTGAGATATGGCTGGATGAGACTATTATGCGTCTTAATGACGAAGGTCGTGGACGCTCTCTAGGACGTTTTCATGGTGATGACCGCATAGTAGAGATAACGACAGGTGGAGAGTTGAGAATGCTTTCATATGACTTCACGACACATTTTGAAGCAGATAGCCCTGTTATATGTCGTTGGAAGAAGGGTATGGTGGTAACGGCTGTTTACTATGACGGAGAGAGAAAACGTTATTATGTAAAACGTTTCTGCCCAGAAAAAACCCAACGTCCAGATGTGTTTATCTCTCAAGCTAAGGGCTCGTTCCTTGCATATGTATCGGTGGATTACCTGCCACAGATAAAAGTGTCTTTTGCTCGTGAAAAAGGCAAGGAAAAACGCGAAGATGAAATCATAAACCTCGCCGAATTTATAGCTGTGAAAGGATTTAAGGCTATGGGTAATCAGCTCTCAAGCGATAAGGTAAAAACTATAACTGCTATGGAACCTCTGCCATATGAAGAGGTAGATGAAGATGATGATGACGATGAAATCATTGACGAGGAGATAGAAGATGCAGATGTAGAGACTACTACCATGGATGAAAATCCAGATGAAGAACCTACAGATGTAACTCCCGCTGCCGTAGAGGAAGATATTCCACAGGGAGTGGTAAATGACGATGGGCAGGTGTCATTGTTCTGATAAAAGTAATTCTAATATATAAAGAAATGAAAAAGATAATTTTAAGTGCTGGATTATTGCTTGGAGCAGTGCTGGCGTTTATTTCATGTAAAGAAGAAAAACACACTCTTACGGTTATATCTTATAATATGCGTGTAGGTACGACCGATGATGGGGATAACTCTTGGGAGAATAGAAAGCGTGCCACTCCGCTTATGTTGAGAGATAAAAAACCAGATGTATTTGGCGTGCAGGAGGCTCTTGCATTTCAAGTGGATTATATAATGGAAAACTGTCCCGAATATGCTAGTGTGGGTGTAGGACGTGATGATGGAGATAAAAAAGGCGAATACATGTCTATATTCTGGAATAAAGAGAATATAGAGATGAAAGACTGGGGTACGTTCTGGCTTTCTGAAACTCCAGATGTCCCTTCCAAAGGTTGGGATGCAGCATATCCTCGTACAGCTACTTGGGCACTTATGAAAGATAAACGCAATGGTCGTGAATTCTACTATGTAAATACCCATCTAGACCATCGTGGAGCAGAGGCTCAAAAAAACGGACTGGCACTTATAGTTTCCCGTATCCGAGACATAAATCCAAATGCTGTGCCTATGGTGCTTACAGGAGATTTCAATGTGAAGCCCGGTGCCGAGGCTCTCGTGTCGCTGGTGGGATATATGCAGGATTCTCGTTCTACGGCTACGGTGAGTGATACATTGGCATCTTTTACTGGATGGGGTAAAAGAGCAGACATCCTAGACTATGTGTATTACAGCGATTTCAATAGCTGTGAAGAATTTGAAACGGTGGTAAAGGAGTATGATGGAGTCCCATATATTTCAGACCACTATCCAGTAAAATCTATCCTAGTGTGGTAGAAGGTGGTAATCATAAAAAAAGGTCGGGCTTTGCCCGACCTTTTTTTATGAGGGATAAACATTATTTACGTTTTACGGTGAAATCACTGCTGTTGAGAATCTCTTTGTTGTATTTAAGGGGGTGTCCTGTGTGTATGTCCATAAGAGGCATTCCCATAGAACGCAATAGAGCATCCCCCGCAGCGGTATCCCACTCTTTCACGCTGCCAAAACGAGTGTATTCATCTGCCAGTCCACTTGCTATCTTACAGTATTTGACACAGCTGCCTACTGGAAGTATGGTGAGGTCTTCCTTTTCTTTTTTAAGACTCTCGTAGTAAGCTATTGTCTCTTCGCTACGGCGAGACTTACTAGCAAGGCATATATATCCTCTCTCTCTTTCATATGTCATAGGTAGAGCAGTGCTTTCTATCTCTTCTATACTAGAAAAACCATCATGATTATCTCCTATTATAGCTTTGCGAGCAGGGATGTTTTTGCTGCCATAGTAGAGTTCGCGTGATGAGGGGAGATAGATAACTCCTATTGTAGGGGTTTCGCCATGGCATAGAGCGATGTTCACACCGTATTCGTTTGTTCCGTTTATGAACTCTCCAGTGCCGTCTAGAGGGTCTATGATAAATAGTTCCTCCCAGCCTTTACGGATGATATATGGTTGAGCATCTTCCTCTTCGCTTATCATGGGAATACCATAGAGAGAGAGCATAGCACTTATGGTATGCTGCGAAGCATAGTCGGCATCGGTAACAGGAGAGGAGTCGCTCTTGCAGTGTATGGCATATGAGGAACGTCTTTTAACCTCTTCAATAGCTTCTCCTGCCGCTATGGCAGCATTTATCATAGATAGTAATATGTCGTTATGGGTGTTCATGGTTTAGTATGAAGAAGATGTACTGCCTTCGCTGTAAAGTTTAAGAGCCGATGATGTGCCTATACGGGTAACGCCCATCTCTATCATTTTTATAGCTGTTGCCATATCTCGTACGCCACCTGCTGCTTTAAGAGGTAGAGGGCTTCCCCATTCTTTCATCACTTCAAGGGCTTCTATAGTGGCACCTGCTGGTTTGCCGTTTTCTGTCTTGTAGAAACCGGTAGATGTTTTAAGGAATACGCGGTGAGCATTTTCTTCTCCAAAGTTGTCTATCACGGTGTCCTTGATAAGTTCACAGATTCCTTCTATCTCGTCTTCGCGTAGGGCTGCTGTCTCTATTATCCATTTGGCTGTCTTGCCAGCATTGAGAACCAGTTCTGTGCAACGGCGTACTTCCTCGCTTATAGTCTCTACCTTGCCGCGTTTATACATAGGGTAGTTCACCACAAAATCCAATTCGTCGGCACCGTTTTCTATTACTTCTCTAGCCTCTGCCAATTTTTCATCTATAGACGCTGTGCCTTCAGGAAAAGCGATGACTGTCCCCACTAGTACATTGCTGCCAGCCTCGTCTATCATCTTGCGAGCAGTAGAGACGACATCTGGGCGTATCATTATGAGTTTGAAATTGTGTTCTATGGCTTCTTTTATGTATAAAGAAGCTATAGCAAGGTTTTCTTCCTGTGAGATACCTTTGCTTTGTGCGGTTTCCAGATAAGTGGAATCTAGATATTGACGTATGTCCATTTTTATGAGTGTATAAGTGTGATGTAAATAGTTCTACAAATTTACTTATAAAAAAAGAACTTGCCAAAGAAGATTTGACAAGTCCTAAAAACTAACCTAAACTCAAAACTATAACTATGAAACTACTACTTTCTTTTTTAACGGGGCAAAGATACGACTTTTATTCATTCCTGCAATAGTCTATAATGTTAAATTTTGAAGGTCTTATATCGTTTTATCTCATCACCATTTATATGGGTGGCATACTGTAGTATCAGATACGCGTTCTATGGGTATAGTCTTGGTAGAGAATATGGGATAGAACTGTTTGGGGTGGGATGTGGCTCCACCATGATTCCAATAGTCTTTTTTGGTCTATTTATAATCTTTCTAGAATTTTTTTCATGCGTTCTCTTCTTCCTGTGTGCAGTTTCTTTTAAGTTCAGAGCCGCCAGTAGAGCCTATGATAACGTCATCATCATCTCCATCGTTGTTTTTATCTCCCTTCATAAGGGCTATGGCAGTTATGATGTTATCACGTGTGTAAGATACTATGAAGAGTAATGTTATAAATATAGCAGGAAGGATTGTTTTTAATATATTATAGTGTGGGTAGGGGAGTTTTTTATGGGTTAATGTTTAATAGAGCTGATAATTATTTTTTATGATTTCTGTTTTGTGATATGGTTTATTCTTCTCTTGTGGGCACGGCTTATCAAGATTAGGGCTATGGCACCTGTGGATAGCTGCATGATAGTCTGTGTGGCGTGGTTAAGCGTAGCAAATGCCATGGCGACATCTGGTGTGATGGCTGCTATGCCAAGTATGGGAATACCTATCTTCATGGCCGAATGATATGCTCCTATGCCTCCCTGTACTGGTACCAACTGTGCTAACCCTCCTACGGTCATCAGGTAAAGGATATTGGCGGCAGAAAGAGCATGTGTCTGTTCAAATGCGTATGACATAAAATATATCATGAGGTAATACATCACCCATATAGCTATGGTATATCCTACAAATGCCCATTTGTGAGGCATACGGGCTATAGAGGCTATACCAGTTATCATGCCTTTTATGAAGTCTTCTATCTTGTGATAGAGGATGGTATGACGCAAACGACGACGGAATATATATGTGATGATAATGCCTGCCACTATGATGATGACTATAATCATCTTAAAGCTTATGGCACGTTCGGCGGGGGTGTCTTGGCGTAGTGTGAGTAGCTTATATGCAAATGCCTCCATTTGGTCATATTGTAATGCGATGGTAAGAAGGATGCTTCCTCCCAGCATTATAACGTCTATCGCTCTTTCAAGTATCACCGTTCCCAAAAGTCGGCTTACGGGTATGCCTTCGGCTTGGTTCATTGCGGTGCAACGTGCAACCTCTCCTGCACGCGGTATCATTAGGTTTACGATGTAGGTAACCGTTACGGCATTGATGGAGTTAAGACGGGAAATGTTTTTATATCCCATGGATTCTAGAGGTATTATCCATCTTAATCCTATGAGGACAAAAGCTATATATCCTGTTAAAAATGAGAGTGCTACATATAAATAATCTGCTCCTTTGATGATGTTCCATATCTCGCGTAGGTCCATGTCGCGGAATGCGTAAAAAAGTAGTCCTAGTGCCAAAAGTGGTAATAGGACAAATTTTATCATTATCCCTAGTAAAGATTTGATACGTTCGCTGCTTTTCATCAAGGAAATAAGTAAGGATTATATGTGCAAATATAGTTTTTTTTGTAAAAAATCAAAATATTGTATAGGACAAAATAAAAATAAATAGATGTGGCTCTAGTGGCTAAAAATGTTTAAATTTGCCTTTTATATATAGAGTGAAAAAAATATGGAAAAGATAGGCTTATTTATAGTTACGTTTATCTCGCGAATGCCATTTGCGGTGATGTGTGTCCTTTCAGACGTGGCTGCTTTTATACTTTATCATATAGTGCGTTACCGTAGAGCTGTGGTGAGAAATAATCTCATGAGGTGTTTCCCCTCACGTTCTCTTAAAGAGATAAAAAAGATAGAAAAAGAGTTCTATGTAAGCTTTACAGATGTTATTCTAGAAATAGTAAAATCATTTACTATCTCTAGGGAGGAGATAGAGAAAAGATTCTCAATAGAAAACGAAGAGCAGTTAAGGTCTTATTTCAAGGATGGACACGATAACATAATGATATTTGGACACTGCTTTAACTGGGAATGGTTGATGTTCCTCAAAGTCCTTATGCCAGATATGGAGGCTCTAGCACTATACCAACGTATAGAAAACCATGAAGTGAACGAATTCATGAAAAAGACACGCCAGAGATTTGGTATGCGAGTGGTAGAATCTAGAGTGTCGCTACTGGAACTATCTCGCCTGCCCAATTCAGGTAACACGATGATAGCATTTGTCGCCGACCAATCCCCCGCACGCACGCTTATAAAACACTGGGTAAAACTCTTTGGACAGATAACACCTGCTCACATAGGAGCTCATGATATAGCTACCAGACTTAAATTTGGAGTGGTGTTCCTTTACATGAAACGCGTGTCTCGTGGACACTATACGGTATGTGCCGAAAAAATATACACCCCGGGAGATGAGGTAGAAAAATATGATATCATAGATAAATTCTACACACGACTAGAAAGACAGATAGAAGAAAATCCTACATGTTGGCTATGGACACATAGACGATGGAAGTATGAAGGAGAGTACCAGAAAGTAATAGAAAAAAAGGAAAAGGATAAAAAATGATAAAGGAAAGGGAGAAACTTACCTTTGCGGTAGTGATACTTAACTGGAATGGTCGTGAATTATTGGAGAAGTTCCTTCCAGATGTAGTGCGTTATGCACACCCGCAAAGCAAGATATATGTAGCCGATAATGCGTCAAGTGATACTTCTCTGGATTATGTGAAAGAAAATTTTCCTCAGGTGGGTATCATACTCAATGATGATAATTACGGTTTTGCCAAAGGGTATAACGAAGCATTAAAAGGACTGAAGGAAGATGTATTTGCATTGGTGAACAGTGATATAGAGGTGGAGGAAGGTTGGATGGATGCTATGGTGGAGGAGTTTGAAACCAGAGAGGACACTGCCGCCGCCCAGCCACGTCTTTTGGACTACAAGGATAAAAAGATGTTTGAATATGCAGGTGCGGCAGGAGGATTTATAGACCGTTTTGGGTATCCGTATTGCAGAGGGCGTATATTTACCGTACTAGAAGAAGATAAGGGACAGTATAGTGAAAATTCAGATATATTCTGGGCTACGGGAGCTTGTCTGTTTGTAAGGAGAGAGATGTTTGAAACATTGGGAGGATTTGATGATGATTTCTTTGCTCATCTGGAAGAGATAGACCTATGCTGGAGGATACACAATAGCGGCAAAAAGGTACGTTATGTAGCAGGCTCGCGAGTGTATCACGTGGGAGGAGCGACCCTTAAAAAATATGACGCTCGCAAGACCTTCCTCAATTTCCGCAATAGTCTATTTGCAATAGTGAAAAATATGCCTACACGCCGCATGTGGTATGTGATACTGGTAAGGCTATTGCTGGATGGAGTACAGGGTGTAAGATTTTTGGGAGAGAAGCGTCCACGTCATACATGGGCATTGGTGAGGGCTCACTGGTCTTTCTATGCAGGCTTTGGCAAGATGTGGAAGAAGAGAAAACAGACTCCTGTCAAGACACGTTCTTACTATCATACAGAAAGCATAGTGTTCTCACATTTTATGTTCAGAAAGAAGTATTTTAATCAGTTGTAGTCTATGCGTAGCACCAAGGATAACTTACAGGTCATCTATGAGGACAACCACATCATAGTGGTAAACAAACGAGCAGGTGATATAGTGCAGGGAGATAAAACTGGCGATATTCCTCTGGTGGATATAGTGAAGGATTACCTCAAAGAAAAATACTCCAAACCCGGCAATGTGTTCTGTGGATTGGTGCATCGTATAGACCGCCCTACTACAGGAGCAGTCATATTTGCCAAGACATCCAAAGGTCTGTCCCGTATGGCAGAACTATTCCGTAATGGAGGAGTGCATAAGACATATCATGCGTTAGTGCCATTAGGAGATATAAAAGAGAGTGATACACTGGTGGGATATATGATTAAAGACGGACGCCTTAATCGTTCTAGGTGCTATGCCACACCACCCAATGCTACCGCCAAACGAGCCGTAACACATTACAGGATAATAGCTCGCGGAGATAATTATATGGCTCTAGATGTAACATTGGAGACAGGACGACATCACCAAATAAGATGTCATTTTGCGACTTTGGGATTACCTATCAAGGGAGACCTTAAATATGGCTCACCTCGTAGCAATCAGGACGGAGGCATATCTCTCCACGCTCGCCGTGTGGAGTTTGTCCATCCTGTAAGTGGAGAAAAATTGAGTATAACAGCTCCTTATCCTCAGTGTGATGCATCACTATGGGAGGCATTGGGAGAAAAAGATGCAGAATAATAACTTAAACTATAAAACGATGGAACAGATAAGTGTTTTTGACATACTCAAGGTGGGTATTGGCCCATCTTCATCTCATACATTGGGCCCATGGAAGGCAGCAGGGCGTTTTATACTGTCGCTGAAAGAAAAGGGAGTTTTTGATGCTGTGGAAAGAGTACGTGTTACTCTCTATGGTTCGCTTTCTCTTACAGGAAGAGGGCACTATACAGACCTTGCTGTGATGTTGGGACTGTCTGGAGAAGACCCAGAGTTAATCCCTCCAGATGATATACGTCCTACTATATCCAGTATAGAGGATAAGTGTAGCTTGAAATTGGGAGGAGAGAGGGAGATTACTTTCCTTCCATTGCAGGATATAGTATTTGAAAAGAAGTTCCTCACTTTCCACTCAAATGGTATAAAATTTGAGGCTAATGATAAAGACGGAAATGAGCTAGACAGCCAGACGTATTACTCTATAGGAGGAGGATTTGTAGTGCAGGAAGGAGAGATACCGAGGGTAGGAGATGGTATAGATGCCAAAAAATTTCCTTTCCCCATACAGAAAGCCGACCAGCTCCTCTCATACACCAAGACTCACAAATGCAGCATAGCAGATATAGTTCTAGAGAATGAAAAGACATTGCGTAGTGAGAATGAAGTAAGAGAGAAACTGCTGGGTATATGGGATGTGATGTTGCAGAGTATATATACGGGTTGTCATACACTGGGAGAACTACCCGGAGGATTAAGGGTTAAACGCCGTGCAGCATATGTATATGGCCGTATCAAACCATATCTCATTTACAACGACCATCGCGAGTGGGCGAGGGTGTTACGCCAAGTACAAGCCGATGCCAAAAACGTCTTTACATGGGTGAGTACATTTGCTATAGCGGTAAACGAAGTCAATGCTTCGCTAGGGCGTATAGTTACCGCTCCTACCAATGGTTCGTCTGGTGTGATACCTGCTGTACTGCTTTATTACCTGTCATTTGTAAATCCAAAGGCCAGCGAAGACCATATAGTAGAGTATCTGATGGTATGTGGAGAGATAGGCTCTATATTTAAGAAAGAGGCTACTATATCGGCAGCACAGGGTGGTTGTCAAGCAGAAATAGGTGTGTCATCGGCTATGGCGGCAGCGGGATTATGTCATCTTATGGGAGGACTTCCGCAGCAGTGTCTAGCAGCAGCCGAAATCACTATGGAACATCATCTGGGGCTTACTTGTGACCCTGTAGGAGGGCTTGTGCAGGTGCCATGTATAGAACGTAACTCTATGGGTGCTATCAAGGCTATAACTGCTGCTACTTGGGCTCTTAATAACGACCCTAGTGTACCTGTGGTGTCCCTAGACAATGTGATAAAGACTATGTGGGAGACAGCTCTGGATATGAATACCAAATATAAAGAAACTGCTCTGGGGGGATTGGCAGCACAGGTGCCTGTGAACCATCCAGACTGTTAAAAGAAGGTGAAGATATGATAGAGAGAAACAAAAATTTATATGGGCTCAACACATTTGGAATGAGTGCTGTAGCAGACTATTACATAAAAGCTGCTAGTGATGATGATGTAATGAAAGCCATAGAATTATCCAGTGAACTTAACCTGCCACTGCTAGTGCTATCGGGAGGTAGTAATATGCTTATAGTGGAGGATATTCATGCTGTAGTACTTCATATGGATACTCGCGGGATAACGGTAGAGGGGAGTGATGGGAGTGATACACTAGTGAGGGTTGCAGCAGGAGAGGATTGGCACAAGACGGTGATGTGGAGCATAGAAAATGGATATGCTGGCATGGAAAATTTGGCATATATCCCCGGAAGAGTTGGTTCGTCACCAGTGCAGAACATAGGTGCTTATGGAGTTGAAGCTCGTGATGTGATAGAAAGTGTAGATGTGATAGACATCTGCACTGGGAAGAAAAGTACTTTTATGGCTGGAGAATGCCGTTTTGCATACCGCGAGAGTATATTTAAGAACGAAGCGAGAGGTCGTTATGTGATAACATCTGTTCTTTTCCGTTTGCATAGTGCTGAAGGATATAGCTTGCGTCTGGACTATGGGAATATAAAAACAGAATTGGAAAAAAGGGGTATAGAAAATCCTACGGTAGCCGATGTGGCCGACGTAGTCACTTGCATACGCCAGTCCAAACTCCCCGAACCATCACAGATAGGTAACAGTGGCTCTTTCTTTAAGAACCCTGTCATATCTCGTTCTCTATATGAAAAACTCATAGAGATACTTCCAGATATGCCATCCTATGATGTAGAAGGTGCCGATGATAATCATTGGAAGAAAGTGCCTGCTGCATTCCTTATAGACCGTGCTGGATGGAAAGGATACCGCCGTGGTAACGTGGGCGTTCACCATAACCAAGCTCTGGTGCTGGTACACTATGGAGGGGGAAATGGTAGAGATGTATTGGAACTGTGTAATGACATATGTCGAGATGTGAGAGAAAAATATGGAGTAGAGATATATCCAGAAGTAAATATAATAGATGCTGCATTTGTGGAACGTTGTGCTGTGGGAGGAAAGGTGAAATAGTATGATAGTAGATATAGTTTTCTATGTGTTATATGTAAGTATGGCTGTCTTTATGATAGCTATGGGGATTTTTATGCTGGTGGTTATATGTCGTAAAAAGAAATCTTCTATTTGTGAAAAACCTACAGATGCAGTCTCTGTAATAATGGTGGCTCGTAACAATATAGTAGAACTACGTAATATCATACCTGCTCTTATAGCACAGGACCATCCTAGATATGAGGTGATAGTGGTAGATGACCGCAGTAGTGATGGTACGGCACATTTTCTATCTACTGTGCAGAAGAATTATTCCTCGCTTATAAAGACGGTGTATGTGAGGGAGGATACTCCGTATCCTTGGCCGGGGAGGAAGTTCTCTATTTCTATGGGTGTCAAGGCAGCCAGTTATGAGCGTATAGTGATAGTTGATGTAAATGACCGCCCTTCTTCCAACGTATGGTTGTCATCACTTATGAAAGGCGGTGAGAATAAAAATTATATCATAGGTCTGTGCAAGACACGAATGATAAATGGTGT
The DNA here is from genome assembly GCA_017620815.1 of Flavobacteriales bacterium. Taxonomy (GTDB): domain Bacteria; phylum Bacteroidota; class Bacteroidia; order Flavobacteriales; family UBA1820; genus Merdimorpha. The sequence goes on along the minus strand of JAGAUI010000021.1, from coordinate 26,278 downwards.
AGGTGCTTGGTGGGATATGCTGGTGGGGTATTCTGGTAGGCTGTGGGCTATAACATGTGCTGTGATAGGACGTCCATTTGCTGCTCAATCGTCCAATTTTTCTTTCCTCAAGAGTGATTTTCTTTCGGGAGGAGCATATATGAATAATATGCGTGTTCCTAGCGGAGAGGCTTCGTTTTTATTGCAAGATAAGCGAGAGGCTAGCGTATGTGTGGTGATGGATTCAGAATCTATGATGGAGAGAGCAGAAAATGCCAGTATGAAAGAACTGTGGAAAAAGAGTGTAAGACGTGTTGCCATGTGGCGTATATCATCCTCGTGGTATCGTATGGCGGTGATTATTAACCCAGCTGTAAGACTTGCGTTTATGATGGTGGCACTATGGGGTGTGACTATGATGTATGACAAGTGGTATGTGTGGCTCATGTTACTCATGCCAATGATGATAATGAGTGTGATATATTATTTTACATCGCGACTTCTCCATATAAATCCTCTAGTTGCCATATCTCCTGTAACCGATGTGATTTTACTTCCAGTATATATATTGATGCGTATTGTGGCGTTTATAAAAATTCCTACGAGATGGAAATAAATGAAAAACATCTTATAGAAAAAGCTCTGAAGGGGGAGCAGGGGGCATTTGCGAGGCTCTTGGGGCTGTATTGGGTGGATGTATATACGTTTCTATCCAGCAAGAATATATGTGATGAAGACGCCGAAGACCTATGTATAGAGACTTTTTCCAAGGCATTTGAGAAGCTATCTACTTATGACCATAGGTATGTTTTCAAGACGTGGCTGCTGTACATAGCTCGTAATAACTATGTGGATTTTATGCGTAGAAATGCACATATGTTCTCTCTTTTTTCAGAAAAGATATTGGAAGATTTGGAGTATGAGCATGAGATGGTGGGAGATGAAACACCTGAAAGCCGTATGATAGAGCGTCAGTCGTTGGAACAGGTGAGGCAGTCATTGGAACGACTATCGCCACGTTATCGTGAGGTTATGAGACTGCACTACATAGAAGAACTCTCCATAAATGAAATTTCAGAAAAATTAAACATCTCCTCTTCAAACGTCAAAGTCATACTCATGCGTGCCCGTAAGATGCTTTATAGAGATGTAGAGTAAAGTTATATCTTTTTCACTCATAATAATTTACCGCTGTCTTTTGATATATTTATAATCGTGCTTTTTACCCTGCCTAAAAATTACGATTATGAAGATTTTTTGTGTTTCTCTCTTTCTGGTGATATCCTCTTGTTTTCTCTATCCTCAGAGCCTAGATGATGATGTTCTCCTCCCCATAGATGCAGGAGTAGATAATCGCGAAATCATCTATACCAAATATGCTAGCGGAGGTCTTTCTTTTCTTACACATGGGTATCAGGCTTCGTTCCGGCGTCAGCATACGCGAAGTGCGTTTTATGAACATGGGTATGAGATAGATCTCTCTCTTATACGCCATCCCAAGGAAGTGAGTGTGCGTAGCGGAGCTTATCTAGGTAGTAAACCTTACTGTTATGGCAAGGTCAATACACATATAAACTTACGTGCTGGCTATGGTCTTAATAAAGAAATAGCAAGTAGAGTGGATATGGGAGCAGTGGAGATAAATGCTTATGTGGCGGGAGGACTATCGTTGGCAGTGCTAAAACCAGTGTATCTATATGTGGCAGACGAAGAAGGTATAGTCAAACGCCGTTATGACCCAGAAAAATATCCGCAGAGTGCTATTATGGGTGGAACTTGGTTTTTTAATGGACTGGAACGTAGTAATTTCCATCCTGGGATATATCTTAAAGCAGCTATAAATTTTGACTATTCCATTAAAGAAAAAAACATACTTACCCTAGAGGTGGGAACGGTCATAGACTACTATTTTACCGATGTCAAAATAATGAAATTCCCCGCCAAAAACTATAGCCTTTACAATGCTTTTTATATATCAATGTTTTTTGGGAAGAAATGGAATTAAAGCATAATTTTTCATACATTTGAAACTGCAAAATAAATATAATGATAGATAAAGAAAATAAAGAATCCAGAACGTCCACAGGACGGTTGAGAAAACCAGAATGGCTCAAGGTACGCATGAGCGGAGGAGAGTCATATGCTGCTGTAAGTCAGACGTTAGGGGAGAGAGGACTGCATACTATATGCCGTAGTGGTTCATGCCCAAATATAGGCGAATGTTTCAGAGCAGGAACGGCAACATTTATGATACTGGGAGATATATGTACGCGTTCGTGTCGTTTCTGTAATGTGAAAACAGGACGTCCGTTACCTGTTGACCCTTTGGAGGGAGAAAAAGTAGCTCTTTCTATAAAAGAAATGGGATTGCGTCATGCTGTAATAACATCGGTAGATAGAGATGACCTTCCAGACGGTGGTGCTGCTGTGTGGGCAGATGTCATACGCACCATACGCCGTGTATGTCCATCTACCACTATCGAAGTCCTAGTCCCAGACTTTAAGGGCGTGGAAAAAGACATCAGAACAGTAGTGGAAGCTTCGCCAGATATCATATCCCATAACATGGAGACAGTAGAACGACTTACTCCTCATGTGAGAGTACAGGCCAAATATCGCCGTTCACTGGAGGTGCTACGCCTTATGAAGCAGATGGGTAGTCGCCGCACCAAATCTGGTATAATGTTGGGGCTAGGAGAAAGCGAAGAAGAGATTATCACTACTATGGAGGATATGCGTGGGGTAGGAGTAGATGTAATAACCATAGGTCAATACCTCCAGCCTACACGCTCACATCTGCCGGTAGAGGAATATGTCCATCCAGATAAATTTGCGTATTATGGAACGCTTGCCCGTAAGATGGGATTCCTCTTTGTACAGAGTGGACCACTTGTACGTTCTTCATATCATGCCGAAGAACAAGTGTAAAACATTAGCCATCATATCAAGAATCTTTTTATGACTCAAAATATATTACAACCATCCACAGCCGATAAAACTTCTCCTCACATAACAAGCGTAGGAAGTGCTGCTCCACTGGGAGCTACTATCACGGGGGATGGGGTAAATTTTTCTATCTATTCAAAAAACGCACAGGCAGTAGAACTATGGTTATTCCATCATGGTGATGATGCTGTTCCTTATCAAATAATACGTCTAGACCCCGAGAAAAACCGTTCATATCATTATTGGCATGTGATGGTACATGGAGCAGGAGAAGGTCTTTACTATGGATATAAGATATATGGGGAATATGCTCCATCACGAGGACTTTATTTTGATGGGAGTAAACTACTTTCAGACCCTTTTTCAAGAGGACTGTATGGAGCCAAATACCAACGTGGAGATGCTTCTATGTACGGTATAGACAATACCTCTACAGCACTTAAAAGTATGGTCGTAGGGCGAGATAATTATGACTGGGAGGGAGATAGACCATTGGGACATTCACTCTCATCATCTGTGATATATGAGATGCATGTGGGAGGTTTCACTTCCAATCCCAATTCTGGTGTGGAGGAATCACGGCGTGGTAAATTCCTAGGAGTGATAGATAAAATCCCATACCTTAAAAAAATAGGGATAACAACAGTGGAACTGATGCCTGTTTTTGCATTTGACCCGCAGGACGCTCCGCTGGGACTTAGGAACTACTGGGGGTATTCTCCAGTGAGTTTTTTTGCTCCACACTGGGGTTATGGAACTAGTGATGACCCTCTTAAGACCATCAGGGAATTTAAGGATATGGTAAAGGCTCTCCATAGAGCAGGAATAGAGGTGATACTGGATGTGGTGTATAACCATACTGCCGAATCGGGGCAGGTAGGGCCATGGTTATCTCTCAAAGGACAAGAGGCTTCTACATACTATATGCTGGACCGCTCCAATGACAATGCTTTCCATAACTATACCGGCTGTGGTAATACTATCAATGTTTCAGACCCTATAGTAAGACGTCTGGTACGCCAGTCATTGAGATATTGGGTGCAGGAGATGCACGTAGATGGTTTCCGTTTTGACCTTGCGTCTATACTCACCCGTGGTACCGATGGTAATGTTCTGGTCAATTCTCCTGCCGTAGGTTCTATAGAGGTTGACCCACATCTGGCAGAAACCAAACTCATAGCCGAGGCTTGGGATGCAGCAGGACTTTATCAGTTGGGATTTTTTGCGGGACGCAATGGGGATACACGTTGGGCAGAATGGAATGGAGCATACCGCGATGACATACGTCGTTTTGTAAGAGGAGATGAAGGTATGGTGCCAAAACTTGCTGCACGAGTATTGGGTTCTCCAGATATCTACTCCAATCCCAACCAAGACATCAACCAGAGCATACATTTTATATCTTGCCACGATGGTTTTACTATGGGCGACCTAGTGAGCTATGACCATAAACACAACGAAGAAAACGGGGAAGATAACCGCGATGGACTTAATGAAAATTACAGTTATAACTATGGTGAAGAAGGCCCTAGTGATGACCCTCATATAAATGCTATACGCAGCCGTCAGGTGCGTAACTTTATGACTATGATGTTCTTTACACAGGGAACACCTATGCTCAATATGGGTGATGAGGTATGCCGCACCCAGAAGGGTAATAACAATGCCTATTGCCAGAATAACACCATATCATGGTTTGATTGGCAGGATGTGGATAGACATAGTGATACGTTGAATTATCTATGTGAATTGATAAAATATACCAATACCATGCAACTATTTGCTCTTAAAAACCGTATCAAGGTAGGAGCAGATATGGAACAACCATATATACTATGGCACGGTATAAATCAAAGCCGAGCAGACTGGAGCCCTTCATCACATACCCTAGGTATGGAAATGGTTCATCCTACACGCGGAGAACACATATATGTGATATTTAATATGTATTGGGAGGATTTGGATTTTGAACTGCCAAAACCACTATTTGGAAAGTGGCATCTAGTGGCAGACACATACATGGGTGCCGATGAAAACTTTAAGATAAGCCATCTGATAGACCAGAAAAACTATCTGGCCAAAGACCGCTCTATAGTAATTCTCACAGACCTCTCAAAAAAGAAAACCAAATAAAACCTATCCTGTCTTATAACCATGAAAAAAAATATCCCTACCATAGATATATACGGAGCCAGAGAGCATAACCTCAAAGATGTCTCTCTATCCATACCACGAGATAAACTGGTGGTTATAACTGGACTATCGGGTAGTGGGAAGTCTTCGTTGGCATTTGACACAATATATGCCGAAGGACAGAGAAGATATGTAGAGACTTTTTCTTCATATGCACGTCAGTTTCTAGGGGGTATGCAGCGTCCCGATGTGGACAAAGTAGAAGGACTATCACCTGTCATATCCATAGAGCAGAAGACTACTGGTAAAAATCCTCGTTCTACGGTAGGTACTATCACAGAAATATATGACTTTTTACGCTTGCTATATGCTCGTGCAGCCGATGCTTATTCTCCTGCCACAGGAGAAAAGATGATAAACTATACCGATGAGCAGATACAGGATATCATAGTCCGCGATTATACTGGAGGTAAGATTATAGTCCTCTCTCCTGTGGTACGCTCACGCAAAGGACACTATCGCGAACTATTTGAAAGTATAGCCAAGATGGGATTCCTTAAAGTGAGGGTAGATGGAGAGATAATGGACATAACACACGGTATGCGTCTAGACCGTTATAAGACTCACGATATAGAGATAGTAGTGGACCGTATAGCCTCTCCAGAAAAAGATACTACCCGCCTAAATGAAGCCGTCAAGACCGCTATGTATAGAGGTGATGGAACTATGATGATACAGGATAATGATACGGGAGATGTACGTTATTTTTCACGTTCTCTTATGTGTCCTACCACAGGAATATCATATCCTCTACCAGAACCCAATACTTTTTCCTTTAATTCTCCCAAAGGTGCTTGTCCTGCTTGTACGGGATTGGGCGAAGTATTGCTCATAGATATGGACAAAGTCATTCCAGATAAAAAGCAGAACATTCGTTCGGGGGGAATTGCACCATTGGGTGTGTATAAAAAGACTTGGATATTCCAGCAGATAGAAGCCATAGCACACCGTTATAACTTTACTCTAGATACACCTATAGAGGATATTCCGGAAGAAGCTATGAATGTCATTCTCTATGGCGGACAGGATAGTTTTTCTATGCTCATAGAGGAGATAGGTGTAACGCGTAGTTATGAGATAGACTTTGAGGGGATAGTACAGTTTATCCGCAATCAAGCCGAAGACACAGAAAGCAAGACCCTATCGCGATGGGCTCGTGAGTTTATGAACGAAACTGTATGCCCTAGCTGTGGAGGTACCAGACTTAAAGAAGAAGCTCGCTGTTTTCATATAGCAGGAAAAGATATCACACAGGTAGCAGATATGTCTATATCCCAACTGCCAGAATGGTATAAAGAGGCCTATGAATCCATGAGTGATAAGCAGAAAAAAATATCGGGAGAGATATTTAAGGAACTAACTACTCGTACACAGTTCTTACTTGATGTGGGACTAGGTTATCTTTCGCTTTCGCGAGGTAGCAAGACACTATCGGGAGGAGAGAGCCAACGTATAAGACTCGCCACACAGATAGGTTCACAACTGGTCAATGTACTTTATATCCTTGACGAACCATCTATAGGGCTGCATCAGCGTGATAACCAGAAACTTATACATTCACTATCTAGGTTGCGAGATGCTGGAAATAGCGTTATAGTGGTAGAACATGACAAGGATATGATGTTGGCTGCCGACCATATAGTGGATATAGGCCCAGCGGCAGGACATAGCGGAGGACAGATAGTGTGGAGTGGTACACCAGAAGAACTTAGAGCTGCTCACACCCTTACAGCCGACTACATAAACGGAATCAAACGTATAGAAATCCCAGAAAAATTACGCGAAGGAAACGGTCATACACTCACTATAGTAGGAGCCAAAGGTAATAACCTTAAAGATATCACGGTAGAATTTCCATTGGGCAAACTCATATGTGTAACTGGGGTGTCGGGTAGTGGAAAGAGTACGCTTATAAATGATACGCTATATCCTATACTCAATGCTCATTTTTTCAATGCTCTCAAAAAACCATTGGCATATGATGAAATAAAGGGAATAGAGCATATAGACAAAGTCATAGCCATAGACCAATCCCCCATAGGGCGTACCCCTCGTTCCAACCCTGCTACATACATAGGTGTATTTTCAGATATTCGTTCGCTGTATGCTTCGTTGCCAGAAGCACAGATAAGAGGCTACAAGGCGGGTAGGTTCTCCTTTAATGTCAAGGGAGGGCGTTGTGAAGAATGTCAGGGAGCGGGAGTTAAGGTCATAGAGATGAAATTCCTGCCGGATGTACATGTGGTGTGCCCCGTATGTGCAGGCAGACGTTATAATAGAGAAACACTGGAGGTGAGATATCGCGGTAAAACGATATCAGATGTGCTGGATATGAGTATAGACGAAGCTGTAGTTTTTTTTGAGGCTATACCTACCATATATCGTAAAATCAAGACCCTTCAAGACGTAGGATTGGGATATCTTACATTGGGACAGAGCAGTACAACTCTATCGGGAGGGGAGGCACAACGTGTAAAACTGGCCACCGAACTATCCAAAAAAGATACAGGAAATACATTCTATATACTGGACGAACCTACCACAGGATTGCACTTTGAGGATATAAGAGTGCTTATGGGGATACTCCAGCGTCTGGTGGACAGAGGTAATACCGTTCTTATAATAGAACATAATATGGACGTTATAAAGCTAGCTGACTATATAATAGATATGGGGCCAGAAGGTGGTGGCGAAGGTGGTTATATAGTTGCCGAAGGTACTCCTACACAGGTGGTGGAAAAGAACGAAGGTTATACTGCTGCTTTTCTGGCAGAAGAATTAAAAAGATAAAGACGATGGCAATAAATCCGCCCAGCCGTAGGCTGGGCGGATTCCATAAAAAAAGTCGTGCCATAGGCACGACTTTTTTATATAGTGAAGTCTAATATACATTAACGCGTTCTAGATAAGCACCAGATTCTGTATCTACACGTATCTTATCACCTTCGTTGATGAATAGAGGTACACGTACTTCGGCACCAGTTTCAACTGTTGCAGGTTTAAGAGTGTTGGTAGCGGTGTTACCTTTTTCTCCCGGTTCTGTAAATGTAACAGTAAGAACTACGTTGGCAGGAAGTTCACAAGACATAGGAGTGTGGTCTTCGGCGTTGTAAACAACATCTACCATATCTCCATCGCGTAGGAATTGAGGAGCGTTAATCATCTCTTTCTGAAGTGTAAGCTCATCAAAATCTTCGTTGTTCATGAAGTGGTAATCCTGACCATCATTATACAAGAACTGATATTTACGGTTTTCTATACGTACAGGTTCAATCTTGTGACCTGCTGGGAAAGTGTTTTCTAGGATACGACCAGTAGAAAGGCTTTTCATTTTTGTACGTACAAATGCTGCACCTTTACCTGGTTTAACGTGCTGGAATTCTACTACTTTATATATGTCGTAGTTAAATTTTATGCACAATCCGTTTTTGATATCGTTGGATGTTGCCATATTGTTTTTATTTTTATGTTAATGTTTATTTAATTCTTAATCGTGAAATCCTCTCATCAAGCCTCTAGAAGAAGAACGTACAAATTCTATGATAGCATCTCTTTCAACTCCAGGCTCAAATTCTGCCTCGATATGATTGATAGCCTGCGTGATGTTCATGTCTCCCTGGTAGATGATACGGTATATGTCCTGTATAGTGTGTATCGTGTCTGAACTGAAACCTCTACGACGCAACCCCGTAGAGTTTATACCTATGTATGACAATGGTTCTTTACCCGCCAAAACGTATGGAGGAACGTCCTTTCTCACCATAGAACCGCCAGCTACCATAGCGTGGGCACCTACTTTTACAAACTGGTGCATTCCAGTCATGCCACCTATCACGGCATAGTCATCTATTTCACAGTGACCAGATATTCCACATCCGTTGGCGATGACTATATTATCACCTAGACGGCAGTCGTGGGCTATGTGTACCGTACCCATGAGCAGGCAGTTATTACCCACTACAGTAGAACCCGAAGCATTTGTGCCACGGTTTACGGTAACGCATTCGCGGATAGTAGTGTTATCACCTATAATACAGGTAGTTTTCTCTCCCTCAAATTTTAAGTCCTGAGGTTCGCCTGCTATCACAGCACCCGGGTAAATTTTACAATTTTTGCCTATGCGGGCACCGTCCATAATAGTAACATTTGGTCCTATCCATGTGCCAGAACCTATCTCCACATCACCAGCTATGGTTGTGAAAGGCTCAATTATAACATCTTCTGCAATCTTGGCATCGGGATGAATGTATGCTAATGGTTGTGTCATTTATGTTGTGTGTTTTATATGTTATAGTGCTGGAGCATCGTCTTTGCGTTTAAGCATAGCCATGAGTTCAGCTTCACATACTATTTTATTATTTGCATATATTATACCCTCCATGTGGCATATACCACGACGTATGGGTGCTGCCAATTTCAAACTAAATATAAGCGTGTCTCCAGGATTTACTTGAGTTTTGAATTTGGCACTTTCTATCTTCATGAAGAAAGTGAGGTAATTTTCTGGGTCTGGGACACTGCGTAGAGCTAGGATACCTCCGCATTGAGCCATGGCTTCTATCTGGAGTACGCCTGGCATAACAGGAGCTCCGGGGAAGTGTCCTACAAAAAATGGCTCGTTCATCGTTACGTTTTTAAGACCTACCACGTTGGTGTCAGACAATTCCAAAATCTTGTCTATAAGCAGAAACGGAGGACGATGAGGAAGTACCTTCATTATGTCATTGATGTCCATCAATGGTTTCTGATAGATATCAAATTTTGGTATCATAGAACGCTCTTCGGCGTGAATAATTTTGGCAAGTTTTTTTGCAAACTGAGTATTGGTAAAATGTCCGGGTTTATTGGCTATGATTTTACCGCGTATGCGACGACCTACAAGAGCTATATCTCCCATAACGTCTAGCAGTTTGTGGCGTGCAGCTTCGTTGGGGTAGTGGAGTGTAAGGTTGTCAAGTACTCCGTTTGGTTTTACCGATACGGTATCGCGGTTAAATACAGCTTTGAGGTGGTTCATAGTAGTTTCAGATATTTCTTTATCTTCATATACTATGGCATTTGTAAGGTCACCACCTTTTATAAGACCGTTATCTAGTAGTTGTTCTAGTTCATGAAGGAAACAGAATGTGCGGGCAGGAGCTATCTCCTCGCGGAACTGTGAGATGTCTTTTATAGAAGCGTTCTGTGTTCCTAGTACCTTGGTGCCGAAATCTACCATTGTAGTTATCTGGAAATCATCGGCAGGCATAGCTATAATCTCGCTACCTGTAGCAGGGTCTGAATATGTAATGATGTCTTTTATCACATATTCGCGGCGAGGTGCATCTTGTTCTACTACTCCAGCTTCTTGGAGGGCTTCTATAAAGTATTTGGCACTTCCGTCCATTATAGGAGGCTCTGGGGCGTCCATTTCTATGATGAGGTTGTCTATATCACAACCGTATGCCGCTGCTAGAGTGTGTTCTGTGGTGTGGACTTTGACTCCTCGTTTTTCAAGAGTTGTACCACGAGAGGTAGAGCATACTAGGTTTGGGTCTGCTTCTACCGTAGGGCGACCTTCGAGGTCTGTACGCACAAATGTGTATCCGTTATCTACAGGAGCTGGTTTAAAAGTGAGGCTCACTTGGCGTCCTGTGTGAAGACCTACGCCCGATATTTTTATTTCACGGGCAATGGTTTTTTGTTTCTGGCTCATTTGTTTATTTCTTTGAGTTTTTTATTTATCTCGTCTATTTTTTTGGATAGTTGAGGCAGACGGCGGAAATATACATATGATTTGACGTATTCCTTATGGTCAAATGCAGGAGCTCCCATAATGCCAGCGTCATCCTTGACATCTGAAATGATACCGCTCTGTGCAGCTATCTGTACGCGGTCTCCCACTGTTATGTGCCCTGCAAATCCTACCTGTCCTCCTATCATGCAGCTAGAACCTATCTTGGTAGAGCCTGCAACGCCTGTCTGTGAGGCTATAACGGTGTTTTCTCCTACTGCTACGTTGTGGGCTATCTGTATAAGGTTGTCCAGTTTTGTTCCACGACCTATGACAGTATTTCCCATAGTAGCACGGTCTATGGCTGTATTGGCACCTACCTCTACACAGTCTTCTATGATGACACCACCTGTCTGTGGTATCTTTTTATATGTGCCGTCCATCTGTGGAGCAAAACCAAAGCCATCTGCTCCTATCACTACTCCAGCGTGAATAACACAATCACGGCCTATCTTACAACCAGAATAAATCTTGGCACCAGCATAGATGACCGTTCCACTGCCTATGCTTACTCCATCACCTATATATACTTGTGGGTATATCTTGACGTTGTCTCCTATCACAGCACCATCGCCTATGTATGAAAAGGCACCCAAGTATAGTCCTTCTCCTAGAGTAGCTTTTGGACTCTGGAAGGAAGGTTGTTCTATGCCACATTTGAGGGATTTCATGTAGTTGTCATAAAATTCCAATAGCTGAGTGAATGCCGTATAAGCATTTTCTACTCGTATAAGAGTAGTTGCTATGGGTGCTGTAGGTTCAAAATCTGCATTTACTATCACCACAGATGCTGTAGTGTTGTATATATGATGTGTGTATTTGGGATTGGCTAGAAATGATATGCTGCCTTCGCCTCCTTCTTCTATCTTGGAAAGGCGGTTAACACACACTTCTGCATCACCTTCTATACTTCCGTGAAGTATTTCTGATATTTGTCTAGCTGTGAATTTCATAATTGTGCAAATTTATGAACTTTTTTTGGTTTTACATATATGTTTTGGCATATATCGTTATGTCGTTGGAGAAAAAATGACAATATGTATCATTTGTGTGGAAAAATAGGACAATTGTTTGAGTGGAAGCTATCATAAACACTGCTTGTAGAGCCACTAGAGAGAGTTCGGTAAATTTTTATGAATTGATGTTAATTTTTTTTCAAAAAGGGATAAATAAAATGTTCATAACTTTTAATGGGATAGGTAAAAATTAGGTATAGAAAATCATATATTTGTCCTATAAGCAAAGGATAAAAATTATACAAGTCATACACCTATGTATCTGATATTTGACACCGAAACCACAGGTTTCCCCAAGGACCGCAACGCTCCTATAGAGGCAGTAGATAACTGGCCGCGAATGGTACAACTCGCTTGGCAGCTGCACGATGATATGGGACGTCTTATAGAGGCTCATAACTACATAGTACGTCCCGAAGGATATGATATACCATATAACGCCGAAAAGGTACATGGTATATCTACTGCCCGTGCTATGAGAGAAGGTGTAGAACTTTCGTTTGTTTTGGGAGAGTTTTCCAAGGCTCTAGAACAGACCCGTTTTGCGGTGGGGCATAACATATATTTTGACATTCCTGTGGTGCGTTGTGAGTACTACCGCAAGGGTATGGAAGATACTCTGGAGAGTAAGGGAGTGCTGGATACATGTACAGAAGATACAGCCGAACTATGTAAGATAGGGGGTGGTGCAGGACGACGCTATAAACTGCCAAAACTTATGGAACTGCATCAGTTCCTCTTTAACGAAGGATTTGATGCGGCACACAATGCTTCGGCAGACGTTGAAGCTACGGCTCGTTGTTTTCTGGAACTGGTGCGTCTGGGGCATTTTACCACTGTGGCTCTAGGAGTAGAGAAAGATTATCTATCCCGTTTTGTCAAGGAAAATCCAGAACCTATCAAGGCGATAGGTCTTAATGTAAAGCCCTATGTGCCAGAAGGTGTAGAAGAGGAAAAAGAGAGTCTGGATATAAGCGAAAAGGAACTCCAGATACAGAAAGTACTGGAAGAACTCCAAGATGTTCCATACTCCCATATACATAACCATACACAATACTCTATATTGCAGGCAACGACCGATATCGCATCACTTGTGCGTCTTGCTTGGCAGAATAATATGCCTGCTGTGGGACTTACCGATATAGGTAATATGTACGGTGCGTTTAATATGACCACAGCCATAGGAAAACTCAACGAAGAGATAGATAAACACAATAAAAAAGTAGAAGAAGAAGGCAAAGGAGAACTATGGGAACACTATGAAGGTAAGGTAATCATAGGTACAGAAATATATGTAGCCGAAGACTATAAACGTACCAAATTCACCAAAGAACAACCCGATAGACGATTCCAGCAGGTTCTACTAGCCAAAAACCGCGAAGGCTATCTCAACCTATGCCGTCTTTCTACCGAGGCCAATACCGTTGGACTGTATGGACAGTATGCTCGTGTGGGTAAAGAGATGATAGAGCAGTACAAGGATAATGTGATAGCATTATCGGGAGGCTTGCAGGGAGAAGTCCCACAACTCATACTGCAGATGGGTGAACGCCGTGCCGAAGAAGCATTTAAGTGGTGGGTAGAGACATTTGGAGATGATTTCTATGTGGAGTTATTGCGTCATGGACTTCCAGAAAACGACCGAGTAAATGAAGTGTTGTTGTCTTTCTGCCGTAAATATGGGGTGAAGTACATAGCCCAGAACAATACTTTCTATGGAGCCCGTAAGGACTCAAATGCTCACGATATCCTCTTGTGTATAAAGGAGGGTGAGGTACAGTCAACGCCCATAGGAGAGGGTAGAGGTTATCGTTATGGTTTCCCCAATAACGAATTCTATTTCAAGAGTCAGGAGGAGATGAAACGTCTCTTTTATGACCTTCCAGATGCTATACGCAATATATCACATCTGGTGGATAAGGTGGAGAATTTCAAACTCAAAAAACCTGTACTCCTACCCAAGTTTGATATACCAGAGCGTTTCAAGGATGCAGAAGATGAAAAAGACGGTGGTAAACGTGGTGAAAACGCATACTTGAGGTATCTTACATATGAAGGTGCCAAACGCGTATATCCAGACATGGATGATGAAACACGTGAACGTATAGATTTTGAGCTGGATATCATAGCCAAAACGGGTTATCCGGGGTATTTTCTTATAGTACAGGACTTTATACGTGCGGCACGAGAGATGGGGGTACTGGTAGGACCAGGGCGTGGTTCGGCGGCAGGTAGTGCTGTGGCATACTGCATAGGTATAACATCTATTGACCCTATAAAATACGACTTGCTTTTTGAGCGTTTTCTTAATCCAGACCGTGTATCTCTCCCCGATATAGATACAGACTTTGATGATGAGGGGCGTGGACGTATCATAGACTGGGTGGTGGAGAAATATGGCAAAAACCAAGTTTCTCAAATCATTACCTATGGTACTCTGGCTGCCAAAAACTCTATACGAGACACAGCTCGTGCATTGGGTTATAGTCCAAGTGAGGTCAATGATTTGGGTAAAAAAGTGCCTGAAGTAAGCCTGTCAAAACTATTCAAACTTTCAGATGCTGACCTTAAAGATAAACTCAAAAACCGTCAGGAGGAAATAGACAAGGCAAATGCCTTTAAGGCTCTCTCTGAAAGTGAGTCCAGCGATGCCAATGTCATAGAACAAGCTCGTAAGATAGAAGGCTCTATTAAATCTCTGGGTGTGCATGCTTGTGGAGTGATAATCACTCCTACCGATATACGAGACCACGTCCCTATGGGTACTGCCAAAGACTCTACGATGATGGTAACTCAGTTTGATAACAAGGTGGTAGAGGATGCAGGACTACTTAAAATGGACTTTCTGGGGCTTAAAACATTGACCCTTATAAATGATACGGTGCGTCTTATAAAAAAACGATTTGGTATAGAGATAGACCCGAATGCTATACCTATAGATGATGCTCGTACATATAAACTATTCCAGAGAGGAGAGACCATAGGCGTATTCCAGTATGAGTCTCCCGGTATGCAGAAATACATGCGAGAATTGTGCCCTGAAGCTTTTTCAGACCTCATAGCGATGAATGCTCTATATCGTCCGGGGCCTATGGAATATATCCCTTCTTTTATACTTCGTAAACACGGTGAGGAAGAGATAAGCTATGATTTGCCGGGAATGGAAGAATATCTATCAGAAACATATGGTATCACGGTTTACCAAGAGCAGGTGATGCTTCTCTCCCAGAAATTGGCTGGATTTACAAAAGGCGAGGCCGATATGTTGCGTAAGGCTATGGGTAAAAAACAGATAGCCGTTCTAGCCAAAATGAAACCTAAATTTATAGAACAAGCAGGAGAAAAAGGACATCCACAAGAAATACTGGAAAAGATATGGAAAGACTGGGAAGCATTTGCAGCATATGCGTTTAATAAATCTCACGCAACGTGTTATGCTTGGGTGGCATACCAGACGGCATATCTCAAGGCTCATTTTCCATCTGAATATATGGCTGCCGTGCTATCCAATAACATGAACGATATCAAGGACGTTACTTTCTATATGGAGGAAGCTCGCCGTATGGGTGTGCGTATCCTGTGTCCCGATATCAACGAGTCTGAAAATAAATTCTCGGTAACCAAAGAAGGTGATATTCGCTTTGGACTAGGAGCGGTTAAGAACGTGGGAGAAAACACGATAGCATATATTCTGGAGGATAGAAAGAAAAACGGTCATTATAAATCCATATTTGATTTTGTGGTGAGGATAGATAAGAGTGCATGTTCGCGACGTTCTATAGAGAACTTTATATATTCGGGGGCATTTGACTGTTTTGGTTATCCTCGTGCTACGTACTTGATGCCAGACGGCAAGAGTGATATGCTGGATAAGGCTATAAAATATGGTGAGGCTGTACGCGAACAGAAAAATAGCTCACAGGTATCTCTTTTTGCCGATATGTTTGGTGGGGGAGGAACCGATATCCCAGAACCACTTATGCCCGTATGCCAAGAATGGCTCCCAATGCACAAACTGGAAAAAGAACGCGAAGTAGTAGGTCTTTACATATCATCTCATCCTCTAGACGAACATCGTTTTGTGCTTGAAAAGTATTGTACGGTGACGCTGGAAGAAATATCTGCAGGGCTAGACAGACTGGTGGGTAGAGAAGTGTCGTTGGGAGGTATGGTGACCAAAGCCGAAGAGTCCTCTACTTCCAAAGGCGACCCTTGTGGTTTTTATACCATAGAGGATACATCTAGCAGTTATTCTTTCTCGTTATATAGGACAGACTACCTTAAATTCCGTGCATTTCTTCAAGTGAATACATTTGTCTATATAAGGTCTAGAGTGCAGCCGGGTTGGGTAAATAAGGAAACAGGAGCATTGGGTCGTCCTAGATTTCAGATAAATGACGTACGTCTGCTTTCTGAAGTGCCTCATGATTTTCCCAAGAAAATATCTGTAACTATAGATATAGAGGATATAAACTATAGAATGATAGAAAAAATAGACGAACTTATAAAAAAGCATAAAGGCCACAATACTCTAGAAATAAGAGTGATAGATAAACCTACGGGAGTATCTGTGTCTCTGCCTGTAAGTAATGGGAAGATAGAGCTAGACCAGTCTATTATAGATTACCTAGAGTCGCTCTCTTCACATCATGTGAAGATTGAGTAGTTTTTTTATGTTTTTTTTAATGCGTTGTTTATACCATACTCTCACTTCAAATGCAGCACGAGAAATGAATCCTATAAACTGTATTTTTAAGCTGTCGCCTTTGGTGTGATAGGCATATCGTTCTAGTATGTAAGTATATGCTACAGTAGAGCAAGATAGACGTTTGAGGTTATGTATGCGTTCTCTTTCTGAAAGAGAGGAATGGAAACTCATTCTATTGGTATCTATGAGAGAAAATAGATATTCTCCGCTTGCTGAGGTATGATAAAGTATATTGTTGATGTTAAGGTCTTTGTGTATGATGCCTTTGCGGTGTAATGATGACAGGAATTTGCTCAAATCATCTAGTGCGTCAACTAGAGATGTGTCTTTTGTGAAGTTTTCTGTAAGTTGTGAAGACGGTAGATAATCTGTGTATAGAGATATAAAATAGCTGTGGTATAATTTAAGACCTTTTCTTATATCTACTACGGCTATATGTTCTGGCGTATCTATGCCTATGTTTTTAAGACGTATAGCATGAATATATGCACGATGGGCTTTGCTTTTCCTTAATCTTCCATAGATGATACGGTTAAAGGTTGTCATTTGAGAGTAGCTTTTCACTACATATTTCCTTCCCTCAGGTTCAAAAATTTTTAAAATGTTTCTCCCACTGTGGATGCATTCCCCGTGGGAGGAAAAGTATGTGGGTGAACACCATTTTTTAATGTGAGGTGTAAGATGGTTATATTTAGGGTTTATGATTATTTTCATTTCTGATTTTTTAGAGATAGCAAAAGTACCTGATGGAGGTGTGAAAAAAAATATCTGCAATACATCAAATGAGTTCCAAATGTGTCTATTTTTTATTTCCAAAAATGTAAGTTCATATAGTAGAAGATTGAGTTTTTATATGTATATTTGACCAATATAAATAACATAAAAATTATGGCAGAAGATAAACGTAAAAATAAACAACAAGATACAACTGCCGACGCTACACGTGAAGCCAAACTAGCATCACTTAAAACGGTGCTTGAAAAAATGGACAAGGCTTACGGTAAAGGTTCGGTGATGATAATGGGACAACACGAAGTAGAAAAAGTAGAGGTTATCCCTACGGGTTCTTTGGGACTGGATTTGGCACTAGGTGTGGGAGGTTATCCTCGTGGACGTATAGTAGAAATATATGGTCCAGAATCATCTGGTAAAACAACTCTTACTCTGCACGCCATAGCCGAAGCACAGAAGGCAGGTGGTATAGCGGCATTTATAGATGCCGAACACGCATTTGACCGTTTCTATGCCGAAAAATTGGGTGTAGATGTAGATAATCTTATCATCTCTCAGCCAGACAACGGTGAACAGGCTCTAGAGATAATGGAGAATCTAGTACGCAGTGGTGCGATAGATGTTATAGTGGTGGATTCTGTGGCCGCTCTTACTCCAAAGAGTGAAATAGAGGGAGATATGGGTGACTCCAAAATGGGACTTCACGCACGTCTTATGTCCCAAGCATTGCGTAAAATCACAGGTACTATCTCCAAGACCAAATGTGTAGCGATATTTATCAACCAGCTGCGTGAAAAGATAGGAGTGATGTTTGGTAATCCAGAAACGACTACAGGTGGTAATGCACTTAAATTCTATGCGTCGGTACGTATAGACATACGCCGTGGAGAGAAAATAAAGGGTGGTGATGGAAAGGTAGATAACGTGATAGGTAACCGTACACGCGTCAAAGTTGTTAAAAACAAGGTTGCACCTCCTTTCCGCAGTGCAGAATTTGATGTGCTATATGGCGAAGGTATCTCTCGTGTGGGCGAATTGCTGGATATGGCAGTAGATATGGATATAGTTAAAAAGAGTGGAAGTTGGTTCTCTTATAACGATTCCAAACTAGGTCAAGGTCGTGATGCTGTGGTAGGTATATTGCGTGATAATCCAGAATTGGCAGAAGAGATAGAAGCCAAAGTGCGTGAAAAAGTAGCAGAAAAATAGTAACAATGATAATGGAGAGTTCTTTCTATGGGCTCTCCATTTGTTAAAAATAGGAAAGATGGAAAACACAACACTATCTATGGTCTTTGACCTAGTGAAATATATGCTGCCTGTAATACTTATGGGGGTGTTTATGTGGTATGCCTTTAAGAAATATACCGAAGCCGTAAAAAATAAAGGTAGTGAGGCAGATGAATCACAAAAAGTATCTATGCCCGTCCGTTTTCAGGCATATGAACGTATAGCTTTGCTACTGGAACGTATATCTCCAGTATCTCTTGTGTGTCGTGTACAACCATACAATGATGTGGTAGAGGATTATGTGAGACTGCTCATAGACCACATAGAACAGGAGTATGAGTATAATCTATCCCAGCAGGTGTATCTTTCAGACGCTGCTTGGCAGATGGTGAAGGCTGCACGTATAGGTTCTGTGTATATTATAGAAGAAGCTATAAAACAAACGTCTGCCTCTACTGTAACAGATGTTAAAGAAGCTGTATTGTCATATTGCAAGACTCACCCTATACCATCTGAAGAGGCTCTGTCTTATATTAAAAAAGAGATAAGAGCTATTTTTTAAGATTATTTCTATAATAACCACATAGTAAAAGGGCATCTCGTTTACCACTCGAAATGCCCTTTTACTCAAAATCTAACAATTAACACTAAAAACGTTTTACTTTTTCACTTTCTAAAGAACTAACACTTTCCTTTTTCCATTACAAAGATACTCTCCCGAAATCTGAAAAAGTATGAATGAAAAGTTATATTCCTGTTAAAAATTTATGGATAGATATAAAAACCTTTTGGATGACGAAGTTCAGAAATATATGCGTCTGGATACTACCAGACGCGATTTTGTGAAAGGAGTAGTTAAAAATCCTTTTGCAAATGTGCCATATATAGAGCTTATGAACCAAATAAAAGGTATGTTAAAGGCCGAAAAAAAACTTCCTCATCTATATAAAAATCATAAAATAGTCTATCCCGCAGGAGTATCCATAGAACAGTGCTCTACTTTATCTACTGCTAGATATAAGTCCAGCCTTGTGGCAGGGGAGAGTGGAGCAGACCTCACCGGAGGATTTGGGGTGGATAGTATGGCTCTGTGTGAGGTGTGTAGTAGGCTTGATTACTATGAGATAAATAGCGAATTGGCACACGTGGCGGCACATAATTTTGATGTGATGGGAAAAACCAATGTTGCTGTTCATGCTGCTGATGGCCTGCAAGAGATATTGGCAAATGAAAAAAAATATGATTTCATATATCTAGACCCAGCACGCCGTGATGATAAAAGTGCTAGAGTATATCTCATAGAGGACTGTGTGCCAAATGTCATAGAATGGCAAGACACGCTTATGGCTAAAACAAATGTCATAATGACCAAACTATCTCCTATGGTAGATATAAATGTTATATCTAGGGATATGAAATGTGTGGAGCAGATACATGTGGTGGCATTAAAAGGCGAAGTAAAAGAAATACTTGTTATTCAGAAAAAAGGTCATGAGGGTGCAGCAGATGTGTTTTCGGTAGATATAGAAAATGATAATGATGCACCATTTGTCTATAAAAAAATAGATGACGTAAAATGTGAGATGGGAGATGTGGATCATTATCTTTATGATGTGAGTGCTGCTATGCGTAAGGCGGGAGTGGGAGATGGTTATGCGATGGAATTGGGATTGAAAAAAGTGGGTAGAGGAACTGCTTTATATACATCTAGGGAATATGTAGAGGGATTTGCAGGAAGGGTATTTGAGGTAGTGGGAGAGGTGAATCGTAAAAATGTTAAAACATTATTGCCTGCCCTTAAAGCCAATGTAGTATGCAGGAATTATCCAGAAAGAGCAGATGTGCTTAAAAAGAATCTCAAGTTAAAGGACGGTAGTGATGATGATTTTGTCATAGGTTTTTCTTGTGGTGAAAAAAAATATAAGATACTATATTGCAAACGTGTAAAAAATGTCTAAATTTATAGGCGTATAACAGATATTAAAACTCATAGACGATGGAAACTATTTTTGTATGGTGGGTATGGGCTGTGATAGCCATAATCACTCTTATAGCCGAAGTTCTACTACCTAGTTTTACCATAGGATGTTTTTCTGTGGGGGCGGCAGTGGCGGCTGTGCTTTCAGCGTGTGGAGCTGGTCTTAACGTACAACTCATAGCATTTGCTGTGGTGTCATTGGTGGTATTTGTGGTGATACGTCCCTTTGCTGTCAAATACTTGCTTAAAAAAGGTAAAGATGCCGTTTCTACCAATCAAGATGCACTCATAGGACGAGTAGGACGTCTATCAAAATCTATTGACTTGCCAAGCCTTAAAGGAGAGGTGAGGATAGATGGGGATATTTTCCCTGCTCGTAGTGTAGATGATATGCCTATAGCAGTAGGTGTCGAAGTGCGTGTGGTGCGTATAGAGAGTATTGTTATGGTTGTTACACCTGTAGAGTAAGAAAATAACTTAAACAGATATAAAACAATGGATGGACTTACATTTGGCACGACAGTGCTAGTAGCGTTGGTGGTATTTGTCATAATAATACTTGCCAAGGGAATTCGCATTATTCAACAATCTGAAGTGATGATTATAGAACGTCTGGGTCGCTATCACAAGACTCTGCATTCTGGTATTAACGTCATTATACCCATCATAGACCAACCTCGTGCCATACTGTGGCGTTACAGCCAAGAGGTGCCTGGTGGTGGAGTAATAGTTCGTCATATATCCAAAGAGCGTATAGACTTGCGTGAGACGGTATATGACTTCCCAAAACAGAACGTGATAACTAGAGATAACATAGTTACAGAAATAAATGCCCTTATCTATTTCCAGATAATGGACCCTGTACGTTCTGTGTATGAGATATCCAATCTCCCTCAAGCGATAGAAAAACTCACACAGACATCATTGCGTAACGTGATAGGAGACCTAGACCTAGATGAGACACTTACATCTCGTGATACTATAAACAGTCGTTTGCGTGAGATACTGGATGAGGCTACCAACAAATGGGGTGTAAAGGTAAACCGTGTGGAACTACAGGATATCAATCCTCCTCGCGATATACGCGATGCGATGGAAAAACAGATGCGTGCAGAACGAGATAAACGTGCCACTATCCTAGAGGCAGAAGGTGCTAAACAGTCCCAAATCCTATATGCCGAAGGTGAAATGGAGGCTCAGATAAAACGTGCCGAAGGTAGTAAACGTTCACAGATACTTGAAGCAGAAGGTCAAGCTGAGGCTCGTATAGCTGTCGCAAATGCCGAAGCTGCTGCCATAGAACGAGTAACTGCTGCTCTTTCTGCTGGTAAGACAGACCCAGCACAGTATCTTATAGCAGTACATTATCTAGATAGTCTTAAAGATATAGCCTCTGGAGAGGATAACAAGACTATTTATATCCCTTATGAGGCTACAGCAGCATTAGGTTCGTTGGGAGCGATAAAGGGGATATTTGAGAAAAAAGATGAGTAAATAATTCATGCTATTTGAAAAAGGCTCTGCGAAGCAGAGCCTTTTTTTGTACATTTGTGTCTATGGAAACATGTATGATGAAAGCAGTAAAAGTTGAGGAACTAGCCTGTGTATCGGCTATGGCAGCAGATATATGGAGGGAGTGTTATGCCTCTATACTTTCTGGTGAACAGATAGAGTATATGTTGGATGTGTTTTTATCCATAGACGCATTGAAAAAACAAATCTTGGAGGGGCGATATGAGTATTTTTTCATAGAGTATGAGGGGAAGAAAGCAGGATTTGCAGGGGTGAGAGTAGAAGGAAAGAGACTCTTTCTGAGCAAATTATATATAGTAAAAGACTACAGAGGAAAGGGACTCTCCCGTATAGTGCTAGATGCTCTAGAGAGAAAATGTAGTGAAGAAAAATTACAAGCAATATATCTTACTGTAAACAAATACAATACCAGAGCCTATGATATTTACATAAAGAATGGATATGAGGTGATAGATGATGTGGTAACAGATATAGGCAATGGGTATGTGATGGATGACTATGTGATGCAGAAAAATATAAAATGATGGATAGTGAGGTAAAAGATTCTTATGTGACGGTAGATATTCCGTTGGAAGAACCTGTTCTGTTTAAGGATAAGGGTAGCAAATTCTATGGCTATGTGTATCACATAGAAAACGAAGATGAGGTAAAAGCATTGGTACAAGCACTTAAAGCGGAACATTATAGTGCCCGTCATCATTGTTATGCTTGGAAGATGGGGTATGATAGTGTTTCTTATCGTGCCAATGATGATGGTGAGCCTTCGGGTACGGCAGGAGTGCCTATCTATAACCAGATACTCTCCAGCGGCATTACCAATGTGTTGGTAGTAGTGGTGCGTTATTTTGGTGGAATCTTATTGGGCACTTCGGGGCTTATAAATGCTTATAAAAACACTGCTATGATGGCTCTAGATGAGGTGAGTAAGAAAGAATGTGTGGTGGAGAAGGATTTTATAGCAGAATTTGATTATCCGCAAATGAGTGCTGTGATGCGTGTGATGAAAGATAACGAACTTAGGATAAGACAGCAGGATTTTACGGGACGTTGTCGTCTGCATTTTTCGGTAAGGCTTTCTATGGTTTCTCGTATAGAAAAAGCATTTGATGAAATGTATATGGTAAGACTCATAGAAGAATAGATACAGCCATCATAGCGATGCGGCACCCGTAGGGTGCCGCATCGCTATGATGGTCATGTTCTTCTTTCTTAAGAAAAATACTTGAGGATTATATCCATAAATCGTTTTTCGTATTCTTCTTTCTCTATCCAGTTATTGTAGTAAGGTTTGATAATTTCGGTGATGTATTCTATGACTACATCTACTTCTTTTTGGGAGAAGATATAACGTATGGTGTTTTCAAAATCTTCTACTTCCCCGTCAAATAGGTTGTTTATAAAGGCTAGACGGTCGTTAAGAGTTATGGCGATGTTTCTGGATGCCAACATCTCATTTACAGATAGCTTTCTAGATGAAGAAGTGTTCTGTGCAAGAGCTTCGTTGATGGTGATAGGAGCCTCTTGGGAAGGTGAGGTTTCTTCCGCTATATCTTCTATGACTTTTTCTTCTGTCTTTTCTTCTGTGATTATTTCTTCTATAGATTCATCGGCTGCTCCTTCTGTTAAAGGGGCGTTTTCTATTGCAGCATCCTCTGTTTTTTCCTCCTCAATAATGACCTCTGGTGCTTCGGGGGCTTCTTCTACTGTGTTTCCTACTATTTCTTCTTCTACACTCTCCTCTGCTGATGTTTCTTCTGTAATGGCAGATGGGGCAGGATTTTCGGTAGGTGTTTCTATATCGTAATCATCGGTTTCCATTATGCGGAAAGAGAAGAAGGATTTTTTCTCGATGGATGAAGCTGGTTCTATATTTATAGGACTATCAATGATTTCATCTATAAGACGGGCAGTGTTGTCCTCTTTTTCTTCATTTGCGATGGCCTCTTCCACAGGAGTCTCTGAAGTATCTTTCTCTTCTTCTTTCTCTATGGAGTTTTCTGTTTCTTTATCCTCTTGTGGAGCATCTGCAATAGGAACTACAGGCTCTATGATTTCACTGCTGTCTTTTTCGGTGTTTACAGACGGTGCTTTTTCAAATATGTCGTCATCTGGGTCAAAGCCGATGATTTCGTTTGAGAAAAGGTCTTGGTCAAAGAGAGACTGCTGGAATATATCGCTGGTTTTGGATATGCGGCGAGATTTTTTCTTTTCGCTATTGCGTGGTTCTTCTTCTAGGGTTATCTCTTCGTTTATTTCTACTTTAATGTCCTCTATAACGCTACCATCTTCATCTATGGCTACTATTTCCTCTATAGATACGTTCTGGATAGGTTCAGAAATAGTCTCTTCTACTTTCTCTACTTTTGCTGCCTCTGTGGTAGGTATTTCCTCTATCTTTTCATCTGTTTCTTCTACATCGACAATTGAAGTTTCTGTGTTACTGGAAGGGTTAATCTCTTCTGTGGGGATAATAACAGGCGTTTCTTCTTTTACATCGGTAGTGTTTTGACTTCCCAAATGATGACCTGTGTACATCATCACTGTGAGTTTTTCATACAGCAGACGAGTTTTTTCATGACATAAAGATAAGTCTTCATCTGTTTTTATGTCTAGTATTTCTTGTGCCAAAAGGCGTAGTTCTTTTTCTAGTAAATTTTTCATATCTATATGTAAGAGATATCTATTATGAGGGTAAAGATAGGGAATAAATACATAGCTTTTCAAAAAAATAGGCTATATTTTTCGGTAGAGTGTATTTTATGCCGTACATTTGTTACGGTAGTAAAAAAAAGATATATGATAACACTAGCAATAGTATGGGACCCGCCATTGGGGATAGATTTAGGATTTATCACGCTTAGATATTATTCGCTTATGTGGCTTGCTGCATTTGCGGTGGGCTTGTGGCTGTTTAATAAGATGGCACGAAGAGATTCCATGAGCGAGGAAGAAGTTGGTACGATGTTGCTTTATGTTTTCTTTGGAACGCTTATAGGCTCACGACTAGGTCATTGCATATTTTACGAATGGGATTATTATAGCAATCATATACTGGAGATGATATTGCCCTTCCAGATATCTCCGTTTAAGTTTACCGGATACCAAGGTCTAGCGAGTCATGGAGCAGCGATAGGCATACCACTAGCAGTGTGGATACTATCTCGTCGTATCAAACGCCATTTTCTATGGCTCATGGACCGTCTGGTGATAGTAGTTGCTCTAGGTGGGGCATTTATACGTCTAGGAAATTTCTTTAATTCCGAGATTGTTGGCTTGCCTAGTGGTAGTTCATATGGTGTCATATTCCGTGCATTGGGAGAAAATATCCCTCGCCATCCCACCCAACTATATGAGTCTGTGGCATACATGGCTCTATTTGTCTTGCTCTCATATATATATAAGCGTGGTTGGGTAAAGGCCGAAGGACTTATATTTGGTATATTTATGGTGTGGCTCTTTGGTATGAGAATCATTATAGAGTTCTTCAAAGAAAATCAAAGTGCATTTGAGGAAGGTATGATACTCAATATGGGGCAAATCCTCTCAATACCATTTATCATCGCTGGAATAATCCTTATTTTTACAGCATCAAAACGTGTTTATCCCTCAAAAATCAATAAAAAATGAGTAATAAGAAAAACAGACGTAAAAGCACCTCTACGAGAGGTACTTGGTTGAAAGTAGTTGCATTTGGTTTTATTATCATCTTTCTAGGAGGCTATGTGGTTGATTCATTTGTCTCTATGAGTTCTATGAGTAGTGATAAAAACCAGAACGAAGTATCTCATATCAATATCCCATTCAGTCCACAGGGTGTGGTGACTGTGCGTGAAGCACAAGCAGGTGGGGGTATCCTTTATAGTGGAAATATAGAAATAGCCGATAACGAAGGCCGTAGAGCCCAAGGTCTTATGTATCGTGATTCACTAGAATATAATCAAGGAATGCTCTTTATCTTCCCAGCAGAAGAGATGCAGTCATTCTGGATGAAGAACACCCGTATGCCACTAGACATAATTTATATCAATTCAAACGGACGTATAGTGAGCATTATACATAGTGCAGTGCCTTATGACGAGACCTCTCGTCCATCACTTGCTCCTGCTCAATATGTTCTGGAACTACCCGGTGGGACATGTGAACGAGCAGGCATAAAAGCTGGTTGTGTAGATCGGAAGAGCACACGTCTG
>JAGAUI010000020.1 GCA_017620815.1 Flavobacteriales bacterium | reverse complement strand
CTTTCTTTTCTTTCTGGGAGGCACTTATAAGAACTACTCCATGTTTGGCTTTCTCGCCATATGAGGCGGTGTAGTCATCATTTAAGATGATGATATCATCTATCATATCTACCTCTATACCACGCATGTGGGAGAATTCGCTGTCGTTGATGATGTATAGCTGGCAACGTTCTCCATTTACCTTTATGTATCCATCTTCATACTCTAGATTTTTACCCTGTGCTGCTATAAAGCCTTTCATATCTCCACGACGGCGAGCTGCCACAGACTCAAAGTCTGTCCTTGCAACCACACCTTTCTGCATGCCTCGTGTGGTGATAACAACAGCTCCACCTTGTGCTTTACCTCCATAGATAGGGACGGCATTCTCTTTTACCATCTGTATGCTGTAAACACTATGTGGTTCTATAGATTCTATCGTAGCCTCCTCCATCGCTACACCGTCTAGAATGATAAGAGCAGGTGTTTTAAATTCACGTCCATTAGTTGCGTCTTCTTCTGCATCTTCTTCACTTGAAATAGAATTATTACCTTGATTAAAACTAACAAGCTGATGGCGAACAAAATACACACTTCCATCCACAAGAACTGTAGCAGGAAAACGGGAAATGATAGACGACCAATCTCCATCGGCAGCACCAGGGTAGTATGTCTTTAAATCATCACTGAACCAACCGCGTAGGTCGTTCTGGCGGAGCATTACAATGAGGTTTACTGGCTTGGCAGTGTTGGCTTTAGTTATGCGGACGGTAGTACCTTCAGTGTAGTCCATCACACAACGCAAGTATTTATCTTTTTTGGTGATATGTATGGCATAGTTACCATTCTCATCACTTACCGTTTCCTCTCCAGATGATGTGCGTATCTTCATCCCAGGGACTACACGTCCCCAGCCATCTTTTACCACACCACGTATGCTATCTTTCCCCACAGAAATATTTGCTTTTGAGCTGCTTTTATTTTCCTCGTGGTAGACTTTAGTTACTATTACAACCGCTCCATTTGCTCCTGGATAACCATAGGCAGAACCATCTCTCAATACCTCTATACTATAAATACTTTTAATAGGTGGTAGTATTTCAAACGCTGATCTATAAACGTGTTGAACGACATCATCTATCACATAACACTCCACATCAGATTTAAATCCTGATATCCGCACACTATTGTTTCCATGCATTATTTTTACTCCAGGAAAACGCATGACCAAAACTTTACTAATATCATCATCTGCTTCCCCGGGATAGTATGTATCTCCTACCATATAACCTACCACGGCTGGGTCATTTGTTTCATCCAGTTCAAAAGCTATGGGCATAGCGGCTATCGTGGCACTTAATTCTTTTTCTATCACAGTGCATTTATTCATGATGAGGCGTAGCTCGGTATCCTTTGGCGTAGCGGTAAGGGTATATATTCCTCCATCTTTTGTTATGGCAGAATTTTTGCTCTTGTTGGTGCGTACGGTAGCACCTACCACAGGCTCACCCTTTGCGTCTATGACCACTCCTTTCACCTCATAGTTCTGTGCTGCTGCTCCTAGAGATAGCCCCGCTATCACTAGTAGGAAAAATAATTTAAGTGCTTTCATTGCCTTGTAAGTTTTTTTTTACAGATAATTACATTGATTTTGCTTGACTATATAAATGTGTTACTAACACTGGTACTAAATTAGAAAAAAAATCTATACAATGTATCCCTTCTCTTAAAAAAATATAATATTTTTTTTATTTCACATCTTTTCCCATTTGCTTACCTTTAAGTAAACTACATAAAACACGTTTAACCTATGAAAACACTCGCTATGATACTACTTTGTTTTTTTGCCTCGGGAGATGATAAAGAGGCTGGTAAAGAGATATTTGACATAGAAAAATACATGGGAGATTGGTATGAAATAGCCCGTTATGACCACTCTTTTGAGAAAGGACTATCCCACGTTAAGACCACATACACACTCAATGACGACGGGACGGTAAAAGTAGAAAACAGAGGCATTCGTCCAGATGGCAAGCCCAAAACAGCAACAGGCCGTGCCAAAATGCCAGACCCATCACGCCCACATCACTTGAGAGTATCGTTCTTCCTGTGGTTCTATTCAGACTATGACATCCTGTACATAGACCCCGAATATCGATATGCCCTCATTGGTTCATCCAGCGACAAATACCTATGGATACTCTCTCGCACACCCTCCATTTCTGACGATGTCAAGAAAAAAATCCTAGATACCGCCCACAGCAAAGGATATGACACTTCGCGACTTATATGGGTAGAACAGGGATAATCCATAAATCCCTGTCCTATCACTTTTTTTGATACCTAAAAATAGGTATTAACATAATTATCATTCTCACATCAGTATATTTTGTTGTATCTTTGTGCGACATATGAATATACACAGAAAGATTTTACACATAGGTGTTGTATCCATACTAGCATTTGCTACTCTGCTAATGCTTGCACCTACTATTCTGCCTCATCACCACGATGGTGCAGCAGTATGTTTCTGTGCCAATCCTCACTCTCACGACTGTGACTCTCACAGCCACAACCACTCCACTCATACCGATACAGATGCTCCTTGCACGCTGACTATAAACTATTATTCGTCAGACATAGAACGTAAGGACAAAATCATAGAAAGTATTACCATAGAGGATAGTGATGATGACTGCCACCATCTGCATACGGTGTTCTGCTATTTGGAACACTGTAACCGTGAGGGCTTTATTACTTTCTACTCTCCCATACCTGCAGATGACACTCCTCATACATACCACTCCCCTGCGGGCGAGGTACATAGCCTGAGAGCTCCTCCCGTTTTTTCATAGCACATATTTTATTCTCTCTATCACATAGAGGGCACTTATCATATTTATAATTCAATTTTTATACAAAGCAATGAAAAAACTTATAATAGCCATCACAGCTCTATGTGTAGCAGCTTGTGGAGGCACCAATACAAGCTCTCATTCGCATGAGGCTCACGACCACTCTGCCCACTCCAACGAGGCTCACGACCATTCTACTCATTCACATGAGGCTCACGACCACTCTGCTCACTCCAACGAGGCTCACGACCACTCTGCCCATTCGCACGAAGGTCATGAACATAACGAAGGGGAGATAACTTTTACCGCCCACGAAGCATCACTAGGTAGTTTTGCCACACAAAAAGTAAACAAAGGACACTTCCACCCAGTAATAAAAACAGCAGGTAAAATCATCACAACTCCACAAGGAGCTACACTCGTTACAGCACCTACCACAGGCATAGTTAAATTTAACAGCAATACCACTCGCGGTACTATGGTAAAGGCAGGAAACTCTATCATGCGTATAGCTACCGATGACACCGCTGGAGCATCAGCTGCCGAAATAGAAGCCCAATACCACTTGTGGAACGCCCGCATGCAACGTGCCGATAGCCTTATCATAGACCGTATCATCTCCCAAGACAGCTATGATGATACTCGTGCCCAGTGGGAAAAAGCCCGCAAAGCATATATTGCATTAAATAAAAAATCCTCTACCGAAATGACTGTAAAAAGTCCTATCACTGGTTTTATAAAAGAATTATCGGTAGGAAATGGGGACTATGTGGAAAGAGGAGCTACACTATTTGAAGTAGTGAAAAACACACGTGCACGTCTGGAAATAGATGTTCCACAGAAATACTTTAATGATTTATCACATGTAACATCGGCTGTATTTATAACTACCGATGGTAAAAAATATGACACTGCATCTCTAGGCGGTAAAGTCATCACATACTCCAAGAGCGTTTCTGCATCTGGATTACTATCACTCACCATAGAATATGACTCTACGGGAGATATTCCAGAAGGTGCATTTACCGATGTATATCTACGCCTAGACTCTTCTCATGACGCTATATGTGTACCTACCGGTGCCATCACAGAAGAACAAGGCGAATATTTTGTCTATGTGCAGACATGCAGCGAGAGCTACCGAAAACAACCCGTACAGATAGGCATGACAGACGGCATACAGGTAGAGGTAAAAAGTGGTCTTAAAGCAGGCGAGACAGTAGTTACGGTAGGCACATACCGCGTTAAATTGGCAGGTAACACAGGTGCTATCCCTCACAGCCACGAACACTGATATTTTTCCTTTCAACCTTTTAACAGAAAGAAGAAATGCTCAACAATATCATAAAATTCAGCATTAAGAACCGTATATTCATTCTCATAACATCGGCACTGCTCACACTAGCAGGTATATATACCGCCCAGAGAATGGACGTAGATGTGTTCCCAGACCTCAATGCTCCTACCGTCACCGTCATGACCGAAGCCAAAGGTCTTGCTCCCGAAGAAGTAGAACGCGTAGTAAACTTTCCTCTAGAAACTGCCCTTAACGGAGCTACAGGCGTACGTCGTGTACGTTCCAGTGCTACTACAGGATTTTCTGTAGTATGGGTAGAGTTTGACTGGGGAATGGACATATATCGTGCCCGCCAGATAGTATCAGAAAAACTATCCACACTGGGAGATGCCTTTCCTGCCAGCGTAGGAACGCCCACTATGGGCCCCCAATCATCCATACTAGGAGAGATGTATATCGTAGCCCTCACCTCTCCCAAAGGAGATGTTTCTATGGAAGAATTACGCACATTGGGAGACTGGACATTCCGTCCTAGACTTATGTCGGTACAGGGTGTTGCCCAAGCAACAGTCATAGGTGGAGACATAAAAGAGTATCAGATACTCTTCTCTCCCGAAAAAATGAACTACTATGGAGTGACACTAGACGATATACTTTCGGCTTGTAATGAATTCAACGAAAACTCTACAGGTGGAATATTATACCAATGGGGCAACGAATACATAGTAAGAGGTATGGTATCTACCACACATACAGAAGAAATGGAGCGTTGTGTGGTTAAAACAGTAGATGGTCGCCCTATCACCATAGCCGATGTTGCTACCGTTAAAACAGGAGGCAAGACACCTATATTGGGATTGGCATCGGAAAAGACTATCCCTGCCGTACTTGTTACCATCACCAAACAACCCGCAACCAATACCATAGAACTCACTTCACGACTAGACGCAGCAGTAGAGGAAATATCAACCAAACTGCCTTCGGGTGTTCACGTCTCTACCGATATTTTCCGTCAGGCAGACTTTATCAACCACTCTATAAACAACATCCAGCGAGCCCTTATAGAGGGAGCTATATTTGTGGTGGTGATACTCTTCCTCTTCCTTATGAACGGACGCACGACTATCATTTCGCTTATAGCACTGCCTCTATCTCTACTCGTTGCAATACTTGTGATGCACATGATGGGGCTAACGATAAACACCATGAGTCTAGGTGGTATGGCCATAGCTATAGGTTCGCTGGTGGACGACGCTATTATAGACGTTGAAAACGTATATAAACGTCTCAAAGAAAACCATAGCTTGCCATCGGCCGAAAGGAAACCGATACTTGATGTGGTGTTTGATGCATCGGTAGAGATACGTTCTTCCATAGTGAGTGCTACTATTATCACTATCACCGCTTTTATCCCTCTCTTTTTCCTAAGTGGAATGGAAGGTCGTATGCTCATACCGCTAGGAATAGCATTTATAGTATCACTGGCTGCATCTATGGTGGTTGCCATGACTATTACTCCAGTGCTGTGTTACTTCCTGCTTTCGGGAGAAAAGAGCATGAAACGAGCAGAAAAAGAACCTCCTGTTTCGGCATTTGTAAGGAAGTGGTATGAGAAAGCATTGGTATGGGTTCTTCACCACAAGAGGATATGCATAGGTTCTATGTCTGTATTACTTATCCTAGCTGTATGTATCATGACACAACTAGGGCGTAGCTTCCTTCCTGCCTTTAACGAAGGGTCTTTGAGTATAGGAACCAGCACACTTCCGGGTATAGACATTCACCAGAATGACAGCATAGGTCGTATAGTGGAAAAGAAACTCCTCACTATCCCCGAAGTCAAGACCGTAAGCCGTAAGACAGGTCGTGGAGAGCTGGACGAACACGCACTGGGTGCCAACGCATCTGAACTAGAAGTCCCATTTGAACTCAAAGACCGCTCTCGTGCAGAATTCTTTGCACATGTACGCCATGTGCTGTCAGACATTCCGGGGGTAGCCATAGAAGTAGGGCAACCCATCTCCCACCGTATAGACGCTATGCTTTCTGGTACCAGTGCCAATATCGCCATCAAGATATTTGGGGATGACCTCAATACCATGTATCGCATAGGTCAAGACATACAGAAAAAGATAAGCGGTGTAGAAGGTATAGCAGACGTAAACCTAGAACCACAGATAGAACGTGCACAACTCACACTCGTTCCACGTCGTGATATGCTAGCAAAATATGGCATAACTATGGCTCAGTTCAAGGAGTACATAGACATAGCATTAGCTGGTCGTGTAGTTTCAAATGTTTATCAAGGCAGCCGAGTATATGACATTACCGTAAAAGCCGATGACGCTTCGCGGGCCTCTATGGAAAGCATAGCTTCCATGTACATAGACTCGCCTTGTGGCAAAGTACCACTAGACCAGATATGTGAATTGCGTAGCACTGCTGGGCCAAATACTATCTCTCGTGAAAA
Source organism: Flavobacteriales bacterium (assembly GCA_017620815.1). Classification (GTDB taxonomy): domain Bacteria; phylum Bacteroidota; class Bacteroidia; order Flavobacteriales; family UBA1820; genus Merdimorpha. Next base: position 33,303 of record JAGAUI010000020.1, on the reverse strand, counting down.
CGTTCGCCGTAAGATAGTCCTTTCTGCCAATGTAGCCGATGGGGATTTAGGTGGAGCAGTAAAAGAAATCCAAGAGATAGTAAAGACACAGGTTTCCATGCCCGAAGGCTATCATGTAGAATACGGAGGACAATTTGAGAGTGAACAACAAGCCTCTCGTACACTTATGCTCACCTCTATATTCTCTCTACTGGTAATCTTCATGATGCTCTACCAGCAATTCAAGAACATGCGTATATCATCTATCATAATGCTCAACATGCCATTTGCTCTCATAGGAGGAGTGATGGCCATATGGATGAGCAGCGGTATTATAAGCATACCTGCCATCATAGGATTTATATCTCTTTTTGGTATAGCCACACGTAACGGCATACTGCTTGTGAGTCGTTATGGACAGCTCCAGAAAGAGGGTGAGAGTCTATATGATGCTGTACTACATGGTTCGTTGGACCGTCTTAATCCTATACTTATGACGGCACTTACATCGGCTCTAGCACTTATACCACTAGCTGTAGGTGGAGACCTTCCGGGTAATGAAATCCAAAGCCCTATGGCCAAAGTAATACTAGGAGGCCTCCTATCCTCTACCCTGCTCAACTGCTTTATCATTCCTATCGTTTATATTTGGACACAGAAAAACAGAAAAGAAAAATGCGTAGAATCTATATAACTATCATAATACTTACCGCGTGTATATCACTATGGGGACAACACAGCACAGAAAGTATATTGCGTGCCGTTGAAAACCAAGGTGTAGCACTAGTTGCTGCCCGCAGCACAGAAAACGTTCAGGTAAAAAGTTCCCGCATAGGCAATACTCTACCCAACCCCGAAGTAGGATACACACACCTATGGGGAGCTGGTGTTGCTGGCAACCAAAACGAGATTACCATAGCACAGGGATTTGATTTTCCTACCGCATATTTTCAACGCAATAAAATATCCACTCTCAAGTCAACATCTGCTCACCAGCAATATATGGCAGAAAGGATGAATATCCTGCTAGAGGCACATCTGCTCATCATAGAGATAAACCGTCTGCAGGCATTGCTAGAGGTAGATAGTATGCGTTATGCCGATGCACTAGCAGCCGAAAGCTTTAATAAAAAACGTCGTAAGGCAGGAAGCATATCGGCACTGGAAGAAAACAAAGTCTCTATGCAGACTCTTGCTGCTATGCAACACATCTCACGCAACACCTCATCTCTAGAGAAGGCTTGTACTCGTCTGTCATACATTAGCGGACTAGAGATAACTCCTATCAGCAGTATCATCACCCCATCTACTATGGAGATACCTTCGCTGGACTCTCTTAAAAGTATGATGAGAGAGCGAGACCCTCGTTTAATGGAAGCTCGTACAGCTCTTTCTGTAAGCGAGAAAGAAAAATCCCTATCCACCTCTATGGCCTTACCCAAATTCAGTGCTGGATATAAACACGCTAGCAGTGACGGTGCTAAATTTAATGGTGTGATGTTGGGTGTTTCTATACCTGTGTGGGAGAGCCGCCATACTATCTCTACCGCCAAAGCACAGATAGAGGAAAGCCGCCACCAGATAGCTCTTATGGAAAACGAGATAGAGAGTGAGATAGAGAGCATGTATAAAGAAGCTCTCACCCTACAAAGACTTCTCGCCGCATACCATGCCGACAGCTTTGGCAAGAAGAACAGTACCCTTTTACGCAAGGCTCTTCAGTGGGGAGAAATAAGTCTTTTGGACTATTTCACAGAACTGGAAACGGTGTATGCCACCAGCGAAGAATATGTACAGGCATTATATGATTACGCTAGTCTATGTGCTTGTCTTAACAAATACTCCTTATAATCACACTACCAGATGAAAGAAAAAGAGAGATGGGATAAACGTTCGCTGCTGCTACTTAAAGAAAGTGGCATGGAGAAACTATCATCTGCCAACGTTCTGGTGGTAGGAATAGGAGGAGTAGGAGCATTTGCTGCCGAATTCCTAGCCAGAGCAGGAGTAGGACATATGACAATAGTTGATGCCGATGTGGTTTCCACGACCAATATCAACCGCCAATTACTGGCTCTACATTCTACCGTTGGTGTGAGCAAAGCCCATCTTATGGCAGAACGCATAAAGGATATAAATCCAGACGTGGAACTGCAAGTGATAGAAAAGTTTTTACGTCCCGATGACGCCCGCGATATAGTAAACACATCATACGACTATGTGGTGGACTGTATAGACAGCATATCTCCAAAACTAGCTCTTATATATTCGGCACAGGAAAAGGGCGTGCCTCTTATAAGTGCTATGGGAGCAGGCGGACGTCTAGACCCATCTATGGTACGCGTAGCCGATATATCCCGCAGCCGCAACTGCCCACTAGCTCGTAACATCCGCAAACGCATACGTCAGGAAACCGGTCGCCATGCCAAAGGATTCACTGCCGTCTATTCAGAAGAACTAGCCGATGAGAGCAGCATGGAACTGGTAAGTGGCGAGGAGTTCAAACGCTCTTGCTATGGAACTGTATCATACATGCCTGCAGTATTTGGGCTGTATGCCGCATCGCACGTTATAAGAGAATTGCTTAAAAAATAAATATCTCATGATGAAAGAAAAAGAAAAATTGAGTGAGGATTTGAGTATGGAGCGTAGAGTGTATGAAAAATACACTCTGGACGAATCCCACGTTACAGACAATCCTATGGAGCTTTTCCAGAACTGGTATCACGAGGCCGACTCTTGTCCAGATATAGAAGAAGCCAATGCCATGACACTATCTACAATATCTGTATCGGGTACACCTCGTGCCCGTGTGGTACTGCTTAAACGTTTCTCATGGGAAGGCTTTTATTTTTATACCAATTATAATAGCTGCAAAGGTCGTTCCATAGAGCTCCACCCAGATGTATGTCTATCGTTCTTTTGGGATGCACAAGAGAGAGCCGTCATTATAGAAGGTCGTGCCGAAATCGCCCCCGCCGAAGCATCTGATGGATATTTCATGACACGTCCTCGTGGGTCTAGACTAGGTGCTTGGGCTTCATGCCAGAGTAGCGTAGTCCCTTCACGCGAATATCTAGACAGCGAACTAGATAGATATGAAACTCTTTTTGAAGGGAAAGAAGTTACACGTCCTGCTCACTGTGGAATGTACATAGTGCGTCCTCGCGTGATAGAATTCTGGCAAGGCCGCCCAAATCGTATGCACGACCGTTTGCGTTATACGCTGGATGAGACCACATATGAGTGGAAGATAGAACGTCTGGCACCATAGTATCATTTGACTATAAAACGGGATAAATATCTATCCCCTCCCTCACCTTCCAAACGCAGGATATAAACCCCGTTTGGAAGGTGTTTTACATCTATGGGAGTAGTATATCCTGCCTCACACTTAGTACCTGTTACGTTATACACTTCCCATTTTACACATTTATCTCCCTTTATATCTACATGGAGAACATCACTCACAGGATTGGGGTAGAGAGAGATTCTTGAGGAAGCATCATGTGGGATATCATCACCCGTATCTTTTTCCTTAAAAAGCAAAAAACCTCCAGCCATACACCCTGCTATGATATAGTTATCTCCACTGGGTGCTACATAATAAGCTGCCGTAGCATTTTTACCCACCCTTAATCCCAATACATCTTCATCACATAGTTTTAGATTTCCAGCATCCAGCTCATAAAGGGCTATCCTTCCATCTTGAAGACCTAGTAACATATATTGCCTGTTATCCTGCTTGTAAAATGCCGCAGAGAGCGTATTTCCCAGCGATGCATACCGTGAATAATCAACATCTGCCCACCTATGGGAGAGGAGGCTGTATTTTGCATCGGTAAGAGAACCCACATTGCCTAGCAGTCTTAAATATCCATCGCTACCTCCTACCACTATATCTTTAAGCCCATCTCCATTAACGTCCCATATGGCTGGTATAGCATTCATCCCCACATCTACCCCACACACATAATACCTTTCTGCCACATAAGTACCATCTTTTTTACCTATGAGTAGATGTACATATCCTTCGCCATCACCTACCACCATATCCATCAGTCCATCGCCGTTTATATCTTCAAATGCTGGATGCAGAGCCACTTTCTTCCACGATGATAGCCCAGCATAATCCTCATCTACCAATGTAAAGGTATTTTTTACGGCATTGCTCGTATTTTCATATAGAGATAGTCTTGATGTATATCCTCCTCCTTTGTTATAGTATCCATATGTGGATACTATCATATCCTTGCGACCATCGCGGTTTACATCGGCAAATGTAGCACGCGAACATTCGCCTACATCTATCATCTCACCCACCATAAAATCACTCTTTTCCCTTACAAAACGACAATCAGACGTCGAGCTCTTATTCTCATACAGTAACACATTGTTATAGTTTTCACTTCCCGTAACCGCTGGTGCTGCTATAAGTTCTTCGTCACCATCATCGTCTATATCCACAGCATAGAATGCTGGCAGATTTTCCAGATGTATAGGTATATCTCCACTAGGAAAATGTGCATCACAGGATGTCATACGGGCATACGTTCTAGAACCTGTATTATAGACCACCGTAGCATTTGGAAAGGACAATTCACCCATTATGATATCTTTGAGTCCATTACCGCTTACATCCATCGCTAGAAGTGCCGAGCCTAGATGCATCATCTTTAAGGCGGGTCTATCCACTACTATGGAATCCCTAGTATGACAAACGTCAAGATATATATCATTGGACGTATATGACTGGACAAAACCGCCCCAACAATAATCCTCTCTCTCATACACCAGTGGTTCCACTTGACGGAAATACTCCAATGTAACTCCTTGAGGCAGAGCCGTTGTAAGACCAAAACACAGTATATCGGGTAGTCCGTCCCCGTCTATATCACTTATAGCGGGGATATCTTGGTAGTTGACGTTTATGTTTATATCATAACCACTCTGTCCTATGGTCTTGATAGCATCACGTCTTACTATTCCCGTAGGTGTCCTATAATCAAAATACTCCTTCTCCCAATGCAGGGTATCTCGCCCTACCCTAGTCCATAATTCTATCCCCAACACATTGAAAGCATATATATCTTTAAGTCCATCTCCATTGTGGTCAACAAGTAGAGCCCAATTACGCATCACAGGAAAAAACCTCTCGTGGTGCGGCTCATAACGATACTCCCCATCCTTATAGATAAACGTACGCACCACATCTCCATCTCTTTCAAAAACCACCATATCTTCTCTACCATCTCCATCTAAATCCATAGATGAGAATTGGGGAAGATTCATTCCTCCTGCCCACGGCATAGAGAGTTTTTTGCCAGCCTCTATCACGTCTATATCCTGCACCTGTATCCAATCACGAGATTGGGAAAATGCAGGGAGAGCCACACATAGCACCAGTAGGGATAAACTTTTTTTCATCTATCTGAATTTAAGAAATTTTATTCATAGTTTTAATCTATGATGACATTTATATTTTAAGGTTACAGCTGTAAAAGTAAGAGAGAAAATGCGTAACTTTGCCTATTGTTTAAGTAGAGAATGACAAACGGAAATATCATAGACAAGCCATAAATAATATGCTGAAAACCAAATCACAAGTTATCTTTACTGCACTTATCATCTATGTGGTGTACATAGCTGGCTTTCACTATTATTTTGAGCCTATAGATTATGACATTTTCTTTTACTGTGCAGCAGCATTGTATGCTGTATCTTTTTCTATATGGATGGCTGTACAAGATTATTTTTCAAAATCCCAAGCCAATACATTAGCCAAATCTTCTGAAAGACACACTGCACATAAAAAGACCATCAAGTATAAATCTGATGTGTCATATGCCGTCTTATCTCTCGTTGTAATACTTCTATCTCTTGTCCCCGTTACTCTCATACTTGTAAGTATGCTCCTTAACCAACGCGAGATATATCACATAAGCTTTATATACCAATGCCTTATATTCCTAGTAGGATATGTTATAATGTTTATAATACCATATCTCTATGAGATAGGAAAGACACACAGCATAGAGTTAGGCGGTCGTTCAAACATTAACAATTCTGGACATAAAAAAGGGACTAGCTCTTCATCTGAAGGAGTCATAGACATGAGTAGTTGGTTTAATTCATGGAAAGAGGTAGGAGATGTAAGCCCTTCACCTCGTGTGACAGAAGAGACCATGTCTGCCATTAGGAATGCTGGTGCTGTTTTTCATAAAAAATCTTGGGTATCACAAACATCTTATAACGAAGCTGTAAAATTAGTAGATAAAATCCTCATAGACTCTCTGGGGATAAATGCATATGAAATATCCCCCGATGCACAACTCTTTAATGACCTCAACGCTACCGAAAACGACCAGAAAAACATAGACAACCTCATCTACCAGACACTTAAAGAGAGGTATGATTTCAGGTCTTTCTGTGAAAAAACAGACTTTGACCGTGCTATCATAAGCACGACAACCGATAAATATACCACCAACTCAATAGAACAAATTCTCTATACCCTATATCTTCAGAACCCATCCTCTTTTACACACCCTCCTAAAGAGCCTACTACCCCTATATGGGATATAGTACACACTGCAGAAGATTGGTATGATATAGTGGCAGACGTTATACACTATTACTATCACCCTATCTACAAAACCGATTCCGAGGAATAAACCAACATAAAACACAAGGAAAAATTTTAAAAACAAGATATAAAATGGAAAAGAAAGTACTTCTCATGATTCTAGATGGCTGGGGCATAGCTCCAGACCGTAGTGTTTCGGCCATAGACATAGCCGAGACTCCTTTTATGGATTCCCTTAAAGAAAAATACTCATACACTACGCTTGACGCATCTGGTCTAGCGGTAGGTCTTCCCGATGGGCAGATGGGTAATTCAGAAGTAGGGCATATGAACCTAGGTGCTGGACGTGTCGTTTACCAGAACCTAGTAAAAATTTCTCTAGCTGCACAGGACGGCACATTGGCACAGAACCCTGTACTGGTAGATGCGTTTGAATATGCACGTCGCGAAGGCAAAAAAGTTCACTTTATGGGGCTTCTTTCAGACGGTGGCGTACACTCTCACATAGACCATTTGGTAGGGCTGTTGAGTGCTGCCAAATCATCATCTCTTTCTGAAGTATATGTACATGCTTTCATGGACGGACGAGACTGCGACCCCAAAAGCGGTAAAGGTTTCATAAGCCAACTCCTAGAAGCTATGAAGACATCTGGAGGAAATCTAGCCACTATCATAGGCCGTTACTACGCTATGGACCGCGACAATCGTTGGGAGAGGGTAAAAGTAGCCTATGATGCTATGGTAAACGGTGTAGGTGAAAAATCTACCGATGCAGTAGCTGCAGTTCAAGCATCTTATGACGCCGATGTTACAGACGAATTCATCAAACCTATCATCATGAGTCAGCCTTCGGGAGCTCCTGTTGCTACCATAGAGGCAGGTGATGTAGTTATATGCTTTAACTTCCGTAGTGACCGCGGTCGTGAGATAACCAATGTCCTCACACAGGAAGACCACCCAGACTACGGCATGTATAAAATGCCTCTCAAATACGTCACTATGACCAAATATGATGACAACTTCCGCGGAGTAAGTGTAGTATATGACAGCGAAGACCTCAATGACACACTAGGAGAACTAGTAGCTGCAGCAGGCAAAAAACAGATACGTATAGCCGAGACTGAAAAATATCCTCACGTTACTTTCTTCTTTTCGGGAGGTCGTGAAAAGGAATTTGATGGAGAGAAACGCATACTATGCCCTTCACCAAAGGTAGCTACATATGACCTTAAACCAGAGATGAGTGCACAGGATGTACGCGACAAAATCATACCAGAACTAGATGCCCAGAGTGCAGACTTCATATGTCTTAACTTCGCCAATAGCGACATGGTAGGTCATACAGGTATAATGGAAGCAGCTATCATAGCAGACCAGACAGTTGACCAGTGTGCAGGAGCTGTTACCGAAGCTGCTCTACGCAACGGCTATACAGTTCTTATCACTGCCGACCACGGAAACTCTGAAATGATGGCAAACCCAGACGGCTCTCCAAACACAGCCCACACTACCAACCCTGTTCCATTCTTCCTCATAGACAACAACTATCACCCTGCTCTACGCCACGGCAAACTAGGAGATGTAGCTCCTACCGTACTAGAACTTATGGGAATAGAAAAATCACCTCTTATGAGTGGAGAATCTCTCATAGAACACTAGTATGAATTACATAGAATACACTTTTACGGTCACGCCTTCTGTACCGGGACTGGAAATAGCAGAGGCAGCTCTTTCAGAGCTGCCTTTTGAAAGTTTCACGATAGAGGACGGTGTACTTAAAGCATACATACAGGAAGAGTTATTCTGTGAGGAAGATTTTAATGATATGTTCCTATGGGACTTACCAGATATGGAAATATCATATGAAAAGAAAATCATCCCCCAACAGGATTGGAATGCTGTATGGGAAAGCAATTTTACACCCATAGACGTGGATGGAAAAGCTATGGTACGAGCTCCTTTCCACGCTGCTCCCACTAGTGGCATAGACATAATCATAGAGCCTCGTATGTCATTTGGCACAGGACACCATCAGACGACCTACATGATGATGCAACACCTACTCGCTATGGACATAAGAGACCTAGACGTATGTGATATGGGTTGTGGCACAGCTGTACTAGCCATACTAGCCAAAAAACTAGGTGCTTCACACGTTGTGGGGATAGACATAGACCAATGGGCTTATGATAATGCTATGGATAACATCACTGCCAATGACACTCCAGATATAACAGTTAAACTAGGTGGTGCCGAAGCTCTAGGTGATGAAAAATTTGATATATTGCTAGCAAATATCAACCGCAATATCCTTTTGCGTTATATGCAAGCCTACTGTGCAGCCATAAGAGAGGGCGGACACCTGCTATTGAGCGGATTCTATGTACCCGATGCTCCAGTTCTTATAGAGGAAGCTGCTCGTTATGGATTTATTCTAGAAAACAGTATAGAAAAAGACCATTGGACGGCACTGCACCTACGCAAAAAGGAGTAATACAACACTCCATTGGTTAAAAAGACTTTATTATTTTTCATCATAATACTCCCCTCTTTGAGCCTCACGGCACAGAGAGGGGAGTATGTTTTTGACCCCAAAAAACTACACCCTACCACTATATCACAGATAGAATCCACCAGCGAAAAAGTATGGAATACGGGGCTCAAAGACCGCAGCAATATGGGACTCTTTATGGAGAGTATAGGATATGTAGGAGAGCTATGTCGTGGAAATGACAGCACACTGGTAGATTACTGCCTAGCCATAGAGGGACTTATCAATCGTTCTACTCTTTCGCAAGTAGAATCTGCCCTATACCGCAATCTGTCATTTCTTAAAGAGCACAGCCTTCACACATCCCATATCCATACACTGATTATAGAGGGAGATTCCATACACATCAATGCACAAGACTTATCATACACCATAAACAATGCTCGCATAACACACTCCACCCCCAAAGGTTCTTTACACATAGATTCTGTAAACGGTCTATACTACCCTATACAAGACTCTATGTATATAAAATCGGCACGGTTATCATACCCTCTTTCTCTTACCGACAGCATTGTCTACCACATATCTGCTGCTAGATTAAGTCCCTCTACACCTCTTCTTTCAAGCAATTACACCAGTGTGGATGTACCTCGATATTACATAAAAAATATAAGCGGAAGGATAGAATACCTCCTCCCTAATGGCAAATCCCCCATATTTCACTCCCACGAATCTCTCATAAACATACACGACAGCACCCTATCTTTTACTGCCAGTGGTCGCCTGCACATACAGGGAAGTGATATTTACATGGACTCAACATCTAGTAATCACGCACGCTTTACTGCTAGCAAAGCAGATGAACCTATTGCTAGCATACTTAGCCACAGCATACATATAAGCGACAGCAGCATACGCATGCCTCGCTCTTCTGTAACTATAAACATAGCCAATGACAGCATTACCCACCCTCTCCTGCTATCCATCTATGATAGAAAAGAAAACACTCTCTCTCTATACCAAAGCGAAGACAAACTATCATCTGCTCCATTTTACAATTCGTTTTCGGGACTTAAAATGTATTCTCGTGCTGTGAGGATAGACTGTAATGATAAAGATATAGCATTTGCATTTGATAGTAGGGTAAGGCCACTGGTGATTTCATCTAGGTATTTTGAAGGAGAGATATATCGTCATTTCCGCGGCGTGGGAAAGTATAATCCGCTAGATGATATACTATCGGCATGTGGGGTGGCACGAGCGACCACCATTAAGGAGGTCGCTCGTGCCACTGCCTCATCGTTTACTACCGCTACTCTGCTAGCTATGGAGATTTCTCGTCTAGGATACGGATACTACGACTATTTACACCATACTCTTACCTTGTATCCGGGTTTTGAACATATGGTACGTTCGGCTCATGGCAAGAGCGACTATGACGGCATAGCCTACTATGGGATAAAAGACAGGGATATCATAGCTCGTATGGACGGTGAAACAGGTAATATAGACCTATCGGGAATGGAGATGGTAAAACTCTCCATAGACGGCAACATCTACCTCTCTCCCGATAGCACAGGCGTCATTGCCCAAAAGGGAGGTAATTTTTCCTATGGAGGCAGTATCACATTGGGACTATTTACCATAGATGGTCATGCAGAATATGAGTATGATAAAAATAGTATAACATTAAGCGGCACTTCGCAGATGAAGATGCACGTTCCTATACACAGTGGGAAACATGAGCAGATAAAAAACACCATTGACTCCCTCTGCGGAGAGATAACACTAGGATATGCCGATGACAAATCCATGAAACGCTCACATAAAAGATACCCCATGCTATCCACCACCACACAGTCTTATATATTTTATCCACATCTAGATAGCCTATATGGCAGGGAACATCTCTTTCTCACGATAGAACCATTCATACTGGATAGCCTATCTTCTCGCTCTACTAGCAGTATATACTTTGACGGGACACTACATACAGGAGGTATAGTCCCTCCTTTTGAGCGAAGGGTTAGCGTTATGAAAGACCTCACATTGGGATTTGAGAAGGCCGATTTAAGTATCGGAGTACCTCTTTATTCTCGTGGCACATATTATGGCACTCTAGACCTTGACAGTAAAGGTCTCACTGGCGAAGGGCGTTACACATACATGAGTACCACTATTTCCTCTCCATCATTGCGTATGTACCCCTATGGAATAGACAGTCCACTATCTAGTGTAGAGATAGAGAACAGCATAGAATATGACACTCCGCAAGCCTCAATTGATGATGTAGCTACACATTGGGATACAGAAAGTGATACCATCACCATCTATACCGATAGTTCCTTATGCCACATCTACGACTATAATTTCACAGGGACAATGTATCTATCCCCTCATTCGCTTACGGGAGATGGACATTTTATGATGAAAAACAGCAGGATAGATAGTCATCGTTTAGAATTTCATAGAGATAGTATCTTTTCCCGCGATGCAAACTTGGCAATAGGCACAGACAGTTCCCATATGGTATCCATAAACAATGCCCAATTTTTATATTCTCTCCCATATAACACAGGATATTTCTCTACAAACGCCTCATATCCTGCACATATCAAAAGCCTCAACACCCACATAAACATCTGCCAAGGAGAGTGGAGTGATGGTAGTCCCATCATAAACTTTTATAGTAAAAATAAACGAGGCAATGTCATACTATATGGAGAATGTATGCTTACAATTCCTTGCCAGAGTGCGGTTTATGACATGGGTGGAGATAGTTTAAGAGTGGAAGGCATAGACAGCCTCACATTTGCCGATGCATATATCATTCCATCTAGCTCACACATAGCTATCCTTACAGGTGGAGATATAGCTCCACTGGATGATGCAATCATTATACTGGACACCAGTAGTATGTACCACAGGCTTTATGACGCACACATAGAGATACTCCCCTCTTGCGAGATAAAAGGCAGTGCCACATATGACTATACCGACCCCGATGGTATCACCTACCCTATGCATTTTACCGACATCTCTACCGATGCTTCTGGACATCTTGTAGCAGCAGCCGATACATATATGGAACGGGACTATGAATTAGGAGCATACTTCCGTTTCCGAGGACAAAGTACACTTAAAGGCAACGTTAAAGGGCTGGGATTAAGAGGGCGTTTGTACCCCATAGAAAATATATGCCCCAGTATGATTACAGGCAGTATAAAGATAGATGCTCCAGTAGGTGATACACTTTGTTTTACTCCCACAGGGGATAAACCCACCAACGGCATTATCTACTCCCACACTGGGTTTACAGGAGTATTTATGGGCAATGACATTTCCTCACACAGCCTACTATGTGACGTGCAAGGAATAATAAGCCACGATGACTACACAGGGACCTACATAGTGGGCGATAGTTCTTCATACCCTCTCTATCACTACTTTCATGACGAATGCCGACTCTCTACCCACGGAGACATCTTTATAAACGACCCATCGGGATTTATGAAATCTACTATGGCAGGAGAGATAGAATATGACATGAACAATGGTAACATTACAGGGGAAAATATATCCCTTTCCCTGCACATGGAGTTCCCTTCGCTTATAAACGAAAATCTTCTCTCTCTCGCCTCTCAAATGGCACTACCCTCTATCACAGAAAGTTCCAGTTCATCGTGGGACTATATCTCTCAAAAAAGCGACATAACCAGTTCTACCATAGCACTAGAAGGGATTAGTTTGAGGGGGGATTCTTCTAGTGGGGTTTTATCATATTCTGGCGCTGCTTCGCTACGTTTTCTATGTGCATCTCCCACCATGCTAATTCTTCACAGCAAGATATCCATTACCAAAAGTGCTTCAGGGACAGACGAAATCACTATCTACCTTCACAGCGAGAATGACCGCCAATACATTTTTTTACGTTATAAAAACGGTGTTCTGGACTTTATGTGCAGTGATAATGACACCATGAAAGCCTTTGAGACTGCGACCGAAAGATACCGCGACGCCACTGCTGGGCAATATATCATCCGCCGAGCTAGCAAATCCCGTGTGGAGGCTTTTAAATCCACCTTCAAATAATTTCTTGCATCATCATTTTATATTCAGATTTTGCATACATTTGTATTGTGTTGGTATTATACCACACGTATTTACATAGACATATCAGCTCAATCGCCTCTGAATCACCACCTCAGCATAGATAGACGAGCTGTAATTCACACACATTGAGGAGTTTGTTCCATATAGGGTGCAGACTGCTCTCATAGTGTGTGATGGCTTGTGGTGAGCCAAGAGGCGTATGACGAGTAGTTCTGTGCCTCTTTTTTGTTTTAAAAAGTGTGCATAGAGCCACACATAAAGACGGCAATATTGCATATAACTTTATAAAACAATTATCCTATGAACACACAATTAGAAGAATTCATCAACCAGAAAAAAATTGAAAAAATAGAAAAACAAAAAAAGGAGAGAGAGGAACTTCTTATCTCTTTGGGACTAGTAGATACAAGTAAAACCATAAAAGTTAGAGAATATTATGATTTTTTCGTTGAAGGATACAAATTAGATTCAGACAAAAATCTTTGGTATAAAGAAACCGAAGTTAATCCTGTCATAGACATAACAGACGAAGAATACGAGGAATTATTAAAATACACATCAACACAAAACGAAAAAAAAGAAATAAACACTACTTCTGCAAATGCTATAAATACTATAGCTGGGATACTACTTGCACTATCAATAATAACAACAATTGCTGGCATTCTTTTTTGCTTTGATTATGAAGGAAATGTCATAGGAATACCTCTTACCATAGTTGGTATATTCAGTTGTTTATATTATCCTATAATTAAAGGTTTCTCCAAAATAGTAGCTATGGCAGAAACTTATTTACAGAAACAGGAAAACTAAACCAGCAGCGGGTCTTACCCGCAAAAAAACGGCACCCCGCGGGGTGCCGTTTTCAGTATAAAAATTCTCTATTACATTTCTTTCTTGCGGTAGAGAGAAAGCAGTTTTTTGGCCGCTGTAATAGCTGGCAGTTTACCACTTTCTACCATGTGAGAAGTAAAGTCCATAGCTCCCTCTACTTCTGTGTCGTGCAGGAAGTCATACTTGAGGTAGTAGTCTATTATCTCGTTCATCCAAGCTATGTTCTGCTCCATACGTTTGGCATCAAAATGTCCTGTCTTTTTAACCAGCTCATGATGACGCACTATCACGTCCCATATAGCCTCAAGTCCCTCTTTTTTAAGCGAAGAACAAGTAAGCACCTCTGGCTCCCAACCCGAATCATGTGCTGGGAATAGACGCAACGCATTCTGATACTCACGAGCAGCCATACGGCTCATGTTTACATTATCTCCATCGGCCTTGGTGATGACCAGAGCATCACACATCTCCATTATACCTTTCTTTATACCCTGCAACTCATCTCCCGCACCTGCCAACATCAGCAGTAAGAAAAAGTCTGTGATAGCAGCCACCGTAGTCTCACTCTGTCCTACACCCACTGTTTCTATAAGCACTACCTCATATCCAGCAGCCTCACACAGTAGCATAGTCTCACGAGTCTTGTCGTTTACTCCTCCCAGTGTCGCTCCCGAAGCCGAAGGACGTATGTATGCCATCGGGTCATTGGCTAGGGACTCCATACGAGTCTTGTCACCTAGGATAGAGCCTTTGCTGCGTTGAGAGGAAGGGTCTATGGTAAGAACAGCCAATTTTTTACCCATTCCTGTTATAAGCCCACCAAATGATTCTATAAAAGTGGATTTACCTACTCCGGGAACTCCTGTAATTCCTACACGCAATGAACGTCCTGTGTAAGGCAGTATGAGTTCAAGCACTTTTTCTGCCAATGCCACATCACTAGGCAATTTACTTTCTATAAGTGTTATAGCACGGGATAACATTATGCGGTCTCCTTTGAGTATGCTTTCTGCATACTCTTCTGGAGTAAATCTTTTACGAGGTGTGTATGTTACATTCATTTTTTTACTTTTCATTAAAAATTTATGGCAAATATCGTAATTTATCAACAATTAATCCCGACATTTGCAGGGTAAAATCTCATAGAGATTTCATTTTTTATGGAATTAAATCATTAAAACCTCATAATCATGAAATTAGAACACATAGAACACTTGGGCATCGCCGTTAGTAATCTAGACGAAGCCATCAAATTTTACGAAGAAAAACTAGGTCTTAAATGCTACGCCATAGAAGAAGTAGCAGAACAGAAAGTACGCACAGCTTTCTTCAAAGTAGGTCAGACCAAAATCGAACTTCTAGAATCTACAGCTCCAGATGGCCCTATCGCCAAATTCATAGAGAAAAAAGGTCAAGGCATACAGCACGTTGCGTTTGCAGTTAAAGGACTAGCAGAACAACTTAAAGCTGCCGAAGAAGACGGCGTTATGCTTATAGACAAAGCTCCACGTAAAGGTGCCGAAGGTCTTAACATAGCATTCCTTCACCCAAAATCTACATTTGGTGTTCTTACAGAACTATGTGAAAACCCTGCTGCAGAAGGTTCTTGCTGCTGCAAATGTGATTGCGAATAATATAAAACCCATATAAATAACCCTCAAAATTCAACATTTTTATGTCTGAAATAAAAACAAAAATCCGCGAGCTGGTAGAAAAACGCAACGTAGCTCGCGTGGGCGGTGGTGAAAAACGTATAGAAAAACAACACGCCCAGAATAAGCTCACAGCTCGTGAACGTATAGAGCTTCTCCTAGACGAAGGCTCTTTTGAAGAATTTGATATGTTTGTAACTCACCGTACCACTGCATTTGGTATGGAGAAAGAAAAATACTATGGTGACGGCGTGGTAACAGGTCGTGGTACTGTAGATGGACGTATCGTTTATGTAGCAGCACAAGACTTCACTGTATTTGGTGGTTCACTTTCAGAAACTTTTGCACTTAAAATATGCAAAATCATGGACCAGGCTATGAAAGTAGGAGCTCCTGTTATAGCTCTTAACGACTCTGGTGGTGCCCGTATCCAGGAAGGTGTACGTTCACTAGCAGGTTATGCCGAAATCTTCCAACGCAATATCCTTGCATCTGGTGTTATACCACAGCTATCTGGTATCTTTGGTCCATGTGCTGGTGGTTCTGTATATTCTCCAGCTCTTACAGACTTCATCCTTATGACAGAAGGCACATCATATATGTTCCTTACTGGTCCTACTGTGGTTAAATCTGTAACAGGTGAAGACATCACTACAGAAAACTTGGGTGGTGCTAGCGTTCACGCTTCAAAATCTGGTGTTACACACTTTGTAGCCAAGAGCGACGAAGAAGGTATCCTTATGCTCCGCAAACTTTTGAGTTTCATGCCTTCAAACAACCTAGAAGAAGCTCCTATCATCTCTTGCAATGACCCTATAGACCGTCTAGAAGAATCTCTTAACGAGATAATCCCAGACGACCCAAACAAGGCTTACGACATGATGGAAGTCATCAAGACTGTAGTGGACAACGGCGAAATGGTAGAAGTTCACAGCTCATACGCCAAGAACTTGATAGTAGGTTTTGCTCGTTTCAACGGTCGTCCAGTAGGTATCGTTGCCAACCAGCCTAAATTCTTGGCAGGTGTTCTAGACATCAACGCTAGCCGCAAGGGTGCACGTTTTGTACGTTTCTGTGACGCGTTCAACATTCCTCTAGTAACACTTGTTGACGTACCAGGATTCCTTCCAGGTTCAGGTCAGGAATATGGTGGTGTGATAGTTCACGGTGCCAAACTTCTTTATGCATTTGGTGAGGCTACTGTACCTAAAGTTACAGTTACACTACGTAAGTCATACGGTGGAGCTCACTGTGTGATGAGTCCAAAACAGTTGCGTGGTGATATGAACTACGCTTGGCCATCTGCCGAAATCGCAGTTATGGGTGCATCTGGTGCAGTAGGTATCCTTAACGGTAGCCAGATGAAGAAAATGGAAGACGCTGAAGAACGTGCTAAATTCCGTGCCGAAAAAGAAGCCGAATACACAAAAGAATTTGCAAACCCATATCAGGCTGCATCTCTAGGTTATATCGACGACGTAATCGAGCCACGCAATACTCGTTTCCGCATATGTCGTGCTCTAGAAGCTCTTGCCAATAAGAAAGACCTTAACCCAGCCAAAAAACACGGTAACATACCTCTATAATACATTAAAAGAATATGATAAACTTTTTAGCAATGGAGGCCAATGGCGACACAGCCTTTATAGTAGGTGTAGGTGGTGCTATGATAGTCATCTGCATGATGATGATACTATCACTAGTATTTATCATCTTTGGTAAGATTATGGCCAAAGACCTACGTCTTAAAAAGGTAGCCAAACCAGCCCCACAGAAAGCAGCCGATAGCACAGAAGCTCCTGTGGTACTGAAAGGTAAACTTTCTGCCAATACAGTAGCTGCTATATCTGCTGCCATATATCAGTATATGGACGAGGCTCACGAAGATGAAAATGCTATCATCACCATAGACCGTGCTGCCAAATCATACTCTCCTTGGTCATCCAAGATATATGTAACCAATCGTGGCGTTTTCAAAGGCGCTCGCCGTTAATACACTATCGTTATTAACCCTTAATTAAAATCAATTAAATGAAGTAATACAAATTCAAAATCAATAACAACGATTTTTCAGTGGACATTACTTCTGTAGAGGACAACATCATAAACCTAGAAGTAAACGGTACTGCCTTCCAAGTAGAAATGGAAAAAACAGTTAAACCTGTTACCAAAACTCCACGCGTAGTTTCCAACCCAACAGTATCACAGAACGCCAAAACAGCTCCTGTGGCATCTGCTGCTGTTTCAAAAGTAGAAGCTCCTCTACCAGGTGTTATCCTTTCTATAAATGTTAAAGAAGGTGATAGCGTTAAAGCTGGTGACAAACTTCTGGTTATGGAAGCGATGAAAATGGAAAGCGACATCTTGGCAGAAAGCACAGGTGTAGTAAAATCAGTTAAAGTTAAACCTCAGGATTCTGTACTTCAAGGCGATATCCTGGTAGAAATAGCATAATTATAATGAAGCGATTTTTAACAATAGTAATAGCCCTTCTCACCATAGGCTGCGTATCTCTGCTTGCCGACGGCGTGGTTGACCCTGCCGCTGCTGCTGCACCAGATGCTAGCATATTGGCCAAGACTTTGGACGGTGTTACTACCTTCCTTAAAAGCACAGCATTTGCACATCTTAACGTAGGTAACATCGTTATGATGGCAATAGGTGTAATCTATGTAATGCTTGCTATTTTCAAAGGTTTTGAGCCTCTACTACTCCTTCCTATAGGTTTTGGTGTGATTTTGGGCAATATCCCTGGTGCCGAAGCACTAGGTGTATATGCAGAAGAAGAAGGTTCTGTGATGTACTATCTATACCAAGGTGTAGAACTAGGTATCTATCCTCCATTGGTATTCCTAGGTATAGGTGCTATGACAGACTTCTCATACCTTATAGCCAATCCTAAACTTATGCTCCTAGGTGCTGCTGCACAGATAGGTATATTTGCTACATTTGCGGCTGCTCTAGGTCTAGGTTTTGACACAAAAGAAGCTGGTTCTATCGCCATCATTGGTGGTGCCGATGGCCCTACAGCCATTTATGTAACTGGTATCCTAGCTCCTAAATATCTAGGTTCGATAGCCATCGCCGCTTACTCATATATGGCACTTGTACCTATCATTCAGCCACCTCTTATGCGTCTTATAATACCTAAGAGCGAACGCGGTATAGTGATGAAACCTTCTCGTGTAGTTACACAGAAAGAAAAAATCCTATTCCCTATCATAGCATTCATCATCTGCTCTATGATTGCTCCAGACGCTATACCACTTCTAGGTACATTGTTCCTAGGTAACCTGCTTAAAGAGTCTGGCGTTACAAAACGTCTTTCAGACGTAGTATCAAATGCTCTTAACTCGGCTGTGGTTGTAGTTCTAGGTCTTACAGTAGGTGCTTCTACACAGGCATCTGTATTCTTGACTCCAGAATCTATCAAGATATTTGCTCTGGGTGCTTGTGCATTCTGTGTAGCTACATCAGCTGGTCTACTATTTGCTCGTCTTATGAACCTGTTCTTGAGCAAAGAGAACAAAATCAACCCTCTTATAGGTTCTGCTGGTGTATCTGCCGTTCCTATGGCAGCTCGTCTTTCAGAGGTGGAAGGTCTTAAAACCAACCCTAAAAACCACCTTCTGATGCACGCTATGGCACCTAACGTATCTGGTGTGATAGGTTCTGCTATGGCAGCAGGTGTGCTTTTGAGCTTCTTGCGTTAAGAAGAACTCCTTTATATATAATAGACTCGCCCTCCTCGTGTGGAGGGCGAGTTTTTATGTATATGGACATCTGGTGATATTGGAAAATAAATTTTCTTTTCTTATATTTATATCTATCCATAACCTTAAAAACACATTTTGAAAATGAAAAAACTACTCTATCTATTCCTATGCGGTTCCATCATAGCCGCAGGAGCTTACAGCATCACAGCCCAGAACAAGGCAGAAAAAATCCCAGCCGAAAAAGTAACAGTCAAAAAAACCGACCATGGTATCAAAATCCACGAGAAAGACGTTATGCTCTCCTACCATGACGCCATAATGGGGAATTGGAATCTAAAAGGCTTTCTTTCTGATGGCATACCACCCCGTAATTTTATGGGAGGAGAATCATTTCCCAAAGGAACTATCTTTACATTTGCTCGTGATGGAAAGGGGGTAAGTACATATCAAGGAAAGACTATTTCAAACTTTCATTGGACTCTTAACGGGGATAAACTGAAACTCAAATACATCATTCCCGCCACCAAAAACAGCAAAGCTACCACAGAAAAAGAACGATTTGTAGTGCTAGACCTCGACAGTACACATCTGGTGATAGGTACAGCTTGGGAGCAGGAATTGGTAGGCAGATTACGAGAACAACGCGAAGTCCAAAAGATGAAAATAGACCTCTCCACACATATGATACTCGCCTTTGACAGAAAATAACTCGTCAATGAAAAATGCGGTCTGCTCTAGCAGACCGCATTTTTCACCACTACTCTCCTACATATATAGAGTCTTTTATCTCGTCCAGTTCTATGAGTTTATTTACTATGGCATATATAGTAAGACCTGCCGTGCTATGAATAGAGAGTTTGGAGGCTATGTTACGTCTATGAGTCATAACCGTATGAGCCGAAAGACACAGAGTATCGGCTATTTGTTTATTGGTCATACCTTTTACCACACAGCATATTATTTCTTTTTCACGCATGGATAGTTCAAGGCGGGATTCATCTACTTCTTCCTCCATAAGACGCACTATCTTATCTCTTATCACATCACTACTATCATAGAGAGATATACTAGCATCAAAATTTTTTATCACCGCAGCATCGGTCATCTGCGAGAGCATAGCAACTATCTTAAGCGAAGGCATAGCTATATCAGCCCTTAATGATTGGCACGCCAATGCTCCTAACTGTGACACGTCCACCACCAGAACATCTGGTTTTATAGACCGCAGACGTCGCGACATATCGGTCATATCGGGGATTTCTGCCACATCGGCACCTAGAGATGACATCTTTTTAAAAATCGTTGATAATCCTACACGTATCACATGGGAAGGAGAAGCAACTACTATATGAATACGCCGTTTCATCTTTATCTTTTATGGGATAGTTCTATATTTTTTACTGCTGGCACTAGCAACATATCTTCCACCTTGGCATGTAAAGCTAGGTCTTCAGAACAAGAATATATATCAAATAACGCATCACTCATAGAAAAATTTATACCAGCAGGATAGTATTTTATGATAATGTCTTTAAGTTCAGATAATAGTTCGTCTATGTTATCGTGATGGTCTTTGAATATATCTATATGGTATTTGTTTAACTCTGTATCATCACCACATATCTTTCTCACATAAGGGAATACCACCGTTTCCTCATAACCCATATGCTCTTTCACTCCTTTGACATATTCATCAAAATAGTCCATTATTACTTTGGATATCACAGCTGTGGTATCACACAGAGCATCAGACAGTTTACGTCTTATATCTGGCAGGCGGTATGATATAAAGTATTCGTGGGATTTTTCCAGATACTTCAATAGAGAGAGAGGCAAGACTTTGTTTTGGTCATCGGGAAGAGTATCGGTCACCAAAAGATTCACTACCGATAAAAATGTATATGTATCCACTCCATGTGCCACACATACCTCATCTATGGTCTTATCTCCCTGCCCCAACGTTATGGCAAACCTGCTCAACACCAGAAGCATAGACGGATTCTCACATATAAGAGAACTCATAGTATCCTCATAACTATAACGTCCTGTACTATACATAGTTTCTTTAATATATTGGGGGTTAAAATCTATTTCACTTGTAAAATTACTCATTTATTTCCACATTTTAAAAATGTTTTTTTAACTATACTTATCCCCATGCAAAATAA
Source organism: Flavobacteriales bacterium (assembly GCA_017620815.1). Lineage (GTDB taxonomy): Bacteria > Bacteroidota > Bacteroidia > Flavobacteriales > UBA1820 > Merdimorpha. The sequence continues at coordinate 11,761 of JAGAUI010000020.1, read as the reverse complement.
ATATCTCATTATTTTTATCACAACCCCCACATTTAGGTAAAAAAATATCACATATTACCTGAAAATGATTATCCCCTATTATATATCTATGTATCTCCTATATAAGATTTTATTCATATCTTTGTCATTACTAGGATTCCGCCCAAAAGAAAAAGGGGAAAAATGGTTACACTATCTATACAACACCATATATGCGAATAGACAAATATCTTTGGCACGTACGCCTGTACAAGACACGCAGCATAGCAGCCGAGGCTTGCCACAAAAACCAAGTGGAAGTAAATGGCGTGCAGGCCAAAGCTTCTCGTGAGATAAAAATAGGAGATACCATCACTGTACGCAAGAATCAGATACATTACAAATATCTCATACTAGCTATCCCCAAAAGCCGTATAGGAGCCAAACTAGTGGCAGAAAACATAAAAGACATCACTCCACCCGAAGAACTAGACCGAGCCGAGATGATGCGTCTATCCCGCACACAGTATGTCAATGCCTACCGCGAAGGTCGTCCTACCAAAAAAGACCGCCGAGATATGCAGGACTATGAGGCTAATTCCATCTTGGGATATTTTGACCAGGAATGGGAAGATGACGACAACTGGGACATTGATGAAGATGATGATGACTTTTTTTCCGATGATAGTGATGATGACTTCCCTACCGATGAAAGATATTTTTAACCTTTACTACCACAAGCTATTATGAAAAACATTATCTTAATCATTCTTATATCATACTGCAGTATATTGGCTACGGCACAGACTCTGGAGATTAATGGTAGCATAAAAGACTCTACACAAGCCATTCCCTATGCCAGTGTGTACCTTAAAAACCACCCCAGTGTAGGAGTAATGGCCTCCAGCGAAGGACTTTTTACACTACATGTACAGGAAAATCTACTTCCAGATACTCTAGTAGTATCGTTTGTAGGGTATAACACTTACTACACACCCATAGACACAGGATATAGAGAGAAGCTCTCCATAACGCTAGAAGAAGACCTTATAAATCTAGAGGAGGTAAATATAGTAAGCGAGGAGCGAGTAAAAAACCGCGTAGAGATGAACGAACTCCTCTCCATTGTCAAGCAACAGTTCCTAAGCGACATGGAAAATGTGGAAGCTCGCTACCACACCCGTTCCAAGACCTCTATTGCCTCCTCTGAACAGATATTGGCATACCAAGAAGCTCTAGCCGATATTTATGAAGAAGACTGGAAAAAGAAAGATATGACCCGCCGTATAAGCACACGAGCCTATATAAATCCTCGTCTATCATCTCTTTTCAATAATGATGCAGACACCACAGTCTCACAAGACGAAAAACAAACCATAAATCCCACATCACATATCAAAGGACTTACCGTATCTTCCAGCATGATAGAAGATGTCCTTAATGAACCTGCCCGCAAATGGAAATATAATGGTCAAGATGAAAACCACTACATACTCACATTTAAGGACAAAGTAGGACTATTAGGTATAGTCAAATTCCGTCAGACATGTGTGTTGTATATAGATAAACTCACATACAGCATCATGCGTGCAGACAATAGTTTCTACTTGTATGTAAATATCCCATTTGGTAAAAAAGTACCTGAAGAATATATGGACATGGTAAATATGCTCAATGTATCATCAGATATCACGCTGGATAAATTCCGTCTTAAAAAAGCCGAAGCAGATTTTACTATGACATCGGCATTTAAGCATATAGATGGAAGCATGTACCGCAGTGATTCATATGCTCATGGGTATGCCCACATCATTAGCCGTAAGATGACACTAGACGTGAGTCTCAAAAGCCTTCAAGAGATACTCTCAATGGACATTTCCTCTCCTACTCCTATCACAGAAGAAGAGACCAAAATAGAGCCCACACTGGAAATTATAGATGATATATAATACTTATGTGATTTTTAACGATAAAAAATTTCTGTACCCCAAAGAAAAGTATTACTTTTGCATCTGTTAAAAAATCTACATCATTTAGAATAAAACATTAAAATAGATATGGCTACATACCGTAAACAGAAAACGATACGTCCACAGGCTTCACAGCAGGCAGAAAACATTGTAAATAAACTGGACAAGAACGCCTCAAAGGCAGAACAATTCCTAGAAAAATACAAACGCCACATCACTATATCTATCGCTGCGGTGGTAGTTATAATGGTAGCTATGTGGGGATATCACACATGGATAGTTGTTCCATCTGAAAACGAAGCGACAGAAGAACTAGCATTTGCACAGACTGCATATGAGCAAGATTCATTGACATTGGCTCTCAACGGTGACCCTGCTCACCTAGGTCTTGTAAAAATTGCCGACCAATTCTCTTCTACTGCCGCTGGTAACATCGCCAAATACCTTGCAGGTGCTGCATATTATAAACAAGGTCAATACGAGACAGCTATTTCATTCCTTAAATCATATTCATCTGATGATGAAATCACAGCTGCCGAAGCATTGGGTATGATAGGAGACTGCTATGCACAGATGGAAAAACCATCAGAGGCTCTTTCATACTATGTAAAAGCTGCCGCTGCTCGTGATAACGACTTTACAGCTCCATTCTACCTTATGAAAGCTGGTAATGTAGCTATGTACCTTAAACAGTACAACGAAGCAGTAAAACATTACGAAAAAATCAAAAACGACTATCCTAAATCTGCTCAAGCAGCACAGATAGACCAACACATAGAATACGCACGCGGAGCAGCCAAAAACCTGTAATCCTGCGTCAGGAATAAAAAGCCCCGCACTATGTGCGGGGCTTTTATAGAGTATAAAAGTAGAAATATATTCACACATTAGGGGTGCCACAATAACGGCTGAGATTATACCCTTTGAACCTCGAGCGGGTCACACCGTTTAGGAAAATTGGATTTCTTACATCTCATAGAATTTATTGGAGAAAAGTATGAGGGCAACGTCAAATCCCTCGCTTTTCAACTGGTACGCCCTTGCTGAATTAACCATAAATTTTTTCAAGCAATGGCTTATTTTTTTAAACACATCTCAACACTCGCCACTCTGCTAGTGGCAACACTCTCCATCTATGCCCAAAACAATATCTCTGGGCATATCACCAATACTCACAAAGAGGCCGTAGAAGGAGCTTCGGTAATACTCACCACACATTCTGGGCATAGCTATGGCACTGCCACAGATGAAAACGGATATTTTACATTTAAAAATATCAATGAAGATAAATGGAAAATATCCATATCCCATATCTTATACCGTAAGACAGAAGCTACTCAAGAGGATTTTTTATCCCACGACAACATCTCCATAACACTTAAAGAACTCACCACCGTCCTAGACAATATCTATATCTCCCCTACTAGAGCAATGGAGAGTGCGCCATTTGCACAGGAGAAGATAGTCAAAAGCGAAATAGAGAAAGAAAACTACGGGCAGAATATCCCCCAGTTACTGCAGAATATGCCTTCGGTAGTATCTACATCTGACGATGGAACTGGATTTGGATATTCATCCATGCGTATAAGAGGTGCCGATGCTACCCGCACCAATGTCACTATCAATGGCATAGCACTTAACGATTCTGAATCGGGAGCAGTGTTCTGGGTAAACCTTCCAGACCTTGCCGCCAACGCCCAAGACATAAGTGTACAACGAGGAGCTGGCACATCTACCAATGGTAGCGGTGCATTCGGCGGAAGTGTAAACATAAGCACATCTTCTCCACTGGAAAGTGCCAGTGCTGCTCTACACTATAGTGCAGGTAGTTTTGCCACACAACATTTTTCTGGCGAATTTTCATCGGGACTACTCAAAAATCATTTTGAAGTATCGGGACGTCTTACACGTGGATATAGCGATGGTTACATAGAACGTGCCTCATCAGACGTGTCCTCTTATTTTCTACAAGGCGGATACTACGGCAGTAAAACCAGTGCTAAAATAATAGCTTTCGGGGGAAAACAGACCACATATCAGGCTTGGAACGGTATTGATGCTGCGACACTTAAAACAAACCGCCGTTTTAATTCTTGTGGGGCAATATATGATGATTCTTGGAGCAATGTCATAGGATATTACGATAACGAAACCGACAACTATTCTCAAGATCACCTCCAGTTTATATTCTCACACAAAACTGGGAATTGGGAGATAGGCTCTACCATTCACTACACATTTGGTCGAGGATATTACGAGAGTTATAAACAAGATGCTTCTCTATCACGTTATGGTATAGAGGCTGTAGAAACACCATCTGGCACTATAGAATATGCCGATGTAATACCACAGAAATGGCTGTATAACCACTACTATGGTGCTACCGCCTACACATCCTATAAAGGAGAAAAGATAAAATCTACTCTTTCGGCTGCATTCTCACGTTATGACGGAGACCACTATGGAGAAGTCATATGGGCTCAATACTCACCAAACATCCCAAAAGGACATAGATTTTACTTTAATAACACTCTTAAAGATGATATGAACATCTTCTGGAAGAGTGAATACAACATATCATCGGCATTATCATTCTATCTAGACCTTCAGTACCGTCATCTGGATTATACCATGAAAGGCATAGAAGATAAAAACGCTGTAATAGATTTTGATAACAAGTATTCGTTCTTTAATCCAAAGGCTGGTATAAATTATACTCCTAGTGATGCACATAGGTTTTACATGAGTTACTCTCGTGCCGCCAAAGAACCAAACCGTAGCGACTATACAGATAGCGATATAGAACCCCGTCCCGAATACCTAGATGACATAGAAATAGGTTACACATATAACAAGCCAAAAATAAATGCCAATGTAAACGTATATTATATGTATTACACAGACCAATTGGTTCCCACAGGAGAGCTAGATGATTCTGGATATGTCATTCGTTCAAATGTAAACAAAAGCTATCGTCTGGGAGTAGAATTAAGTGCTACATATAAACCTCTTAATTGGCTACAAGGACATATATCCCTATCCCTTTCAGACAACGTCATAAAGGGACTTGAAACAGAAAATGGAATCAAGAAAAACACCAAAATATCTTATAGTCCTTCGATGATAAGTAGTGCTACCATATCATTTGCTCCTATACAGAATATGAATATAGACATAATTGCCAGATATGTAGGTGAACAATACATGAGTAATAACAACATAGCAGAATCACTACTGGATGACTATCTGGTATCAGACCTATCCATCATGTATAATTTCAAAAAAGGAAAAGTACTTCCAGAGATAACATTGAGAGGAAAGATAAACAATGTATTTGATACGATGTACATATCAAATGGTGCTATCTATGGACGTGATGCGTACTATTTCCCTCAGGCAGGGATAAACTTTATGGCAGGTATAGATATTAAATTCTAGAAATGTCTATATACGTTCTCATCAAAAATGCGGCGGGCATAGCCCGCCGCATTTTTGATGAGAACACACTAATTACACAATGTCTTTTTTCAAATTTTTGGTATCCCACACTTTATAAGTATATTTGCAAGTCAAATAACACTCATACACACGATATGAATAAAACTGTTTATACACAGAAAATAACTGTTAGCCAAACGATGACTGCACTTTCTATGGGAAGTGGCACGATGGAGGTTTTTTCTACGCCATCACTATGTGCGTTTATGGAGAACACAGCCATTAAGGCTCTTAAACTCAATGAAAATGAAACCAGCGTAGGAGTAGAGATAAACATAGAACACACTAAAGCATCGGCTATAGGAGAAACCCTTACCGCCCGTGCCGAAGTTGTAGCCCACGAAGGACACAGCGTATATTTCTACATAGAAGTAAAAAACGAAATGGGAGACGTAATAGGTCTTGCAAAACATACCCGTGTGGTGGTAGATAGCGACCGTTTTATGAAAAAACTAGAAAAATAAACCTACAAATAACACACAACATATGAAGATTATATATAACACTATACAACGTATATGGAGAATATGGGTAACAGCGATGGCATTCCTTGTAACACTCATACTCTCTATACCTCTGCTTATTTCTGTATCTACTCCTAAATTCTATGGATTTTTTTCGATACTAGCTAGGATATGGAGTTTTGCCATATTGTTACTTTCTGGATTTGTATTTTCTGTAAAAGGACGCAAGAATATAGATTATTCCCGTCAGTATATGATAGTATCCAACCACTCATCGGCAGCCGATATTATGTTGAGTTATCTATCTGTACCTATTCAATTTGTATTTGTAGGGAAGGTAGAGCTCGCCAAAATACCTGTCTTTGGTACTATATATAAAGCATCAAACATTCTTGTAGATAGACGCTCACTAGACTCTCGCCGTAGCATTCTCCCCAAAGCCAAACACGAGATAGAACGCGGACGTAGCATATGTATCTACCCAGAAGGCACAACCAAACACCATACTCGTCGCCTAATGCCGTTTAAGGATGGAGCATTTGTACTGGCAATAGACTGTGGTATTCCTATACTTCCTGTCACATTCCTAGACAATGCAACTCTTTTCCCATCAGATGAGCTGAAAGGACACCCCGGTCTTTTAAGAGCTATCGTTGATGCTCCCATAGAAACCAAAGGCATGAGCATAGAGGACAAAGAACGCCTCAAAGAACAAGTATATAACATCATAGACTCTCGCCTTGCCGAAGCAGGAAGATGATAAAAGAGATAGGTATAATACTCTCTCGCACACCCTATGGCACCGATAGTGTCATACTTAATATCCTATCTGCCAGTGGTATAAATAGCGGCATTCGCAAGGGTGTTTCACAAAACAAAAAAAATGTACACCCTGCCGAAACACAGGTAGGAGCAATAGTGGAATATGTCCTCTCCCCTCACTCCCACAGTGGCACGATTCCCTATATCAAGGAGATGACATTTTTACCCACCCACCCCATCAATGTGCCACTGTCTCCACTTCGGGGAGCTCAGAAACTTTTCATGTGTGATATCACCCGCGTAAGCATAAGGGGTAACATAGACGACGCCCCTCTATACTGCCTTCTAGAGAAATATCTCTCCTCTCTACACGATAGCCAATGCGATTTTCTATGTATGTCTTACGCATATCATCTGTGCGAGGCATTGGGATTTAAGGTCAATGATTCTGCACAAAGCGATATGTATTTTGATATGTGTGAAGGTATCCTTACTCCCACCCTTCCCTCCCACAAATACTATCTCACCCCACAGAACAGCCGATTGTTTTTCTCACTAGGTAAAACACCTGAAGAAAATCCCACATACACCCTTTCCCAATGGGAAAAAGTATGGCACATCCTTATGACTTACTACAGCCTGCACGTTACAGATTTTCATATCCCTCGTTCACTATCCTACCTCAAAGAGATAAGCCGTCTGGAATTTTTTCAATAACAGATAAAATCTTTATCTTTGCAGTTCATTTTCAGTTATAACTCAAACACATTTTAAAAGTGGATATAATCATAAAAATACTAGCATTTGTATTTTCGCTTACGATACTTGTAACGATACACGAATTTGGCCACTACATCACAGCCAAGATATTCGGAGCAAGAGTAGATAAATTTTACATATTCTTCAACCCATATTTTTCTCTATTCAAGAAAAAGATAGGCGAGACAGAATATGGACTAGGTTGGCTACCACTGGGCGGATATTGTAAAATAGCTGGTATGGTGGACGAAAGCATGGACACCGAAGCCCTCAAACAAGCCCCTCAAAGCTGGGAATACCGCAGCAAACCCGCTTGGCAACGTCTTATCATCATAGTAGGAGGTGTGGTTATGAACGTCATACTAGCTTGGTTTATATATTCTATGGTCATTTTCTCCAAAGGTGAGACCTACATAGCTGCCCGCGATGTTAAAGACGGTATAATGATTATAGACTCTACACTTACCACCCCCATAGGTCTTAAAAATGGCGACATTATAAAAGAAGTAAACGGACGTGAGATAGAGAAATTCTTTGATGTGTATAACGAGCTTCTAATGGGAGAAAGTGTAACCGTTAGCCGCAATGGTCGCGATACTACACTGTCTATCCCTGTGGACTACATAGACCACTTCTCCCAAGACACAGACCCATTCTTCCTCTACCCTCGCGTACCTCTTATGGTCGCTTCAATCCCCGATAGCTCTATCAACGCCTCTAGCGGGCTCATAGAAGGAGATGTCATACTTTCTGTAAGTGGCACACCTACACCATACTATGATATGGCCGCCCCTATCCTTATGTCATATGCAGGTCGAGACGTAATGCTTGAAGTAGAACGTGATGGAGCAGCCGTGTTCATAGGAGCCCAAGTAAGCCAAGATGGTAAGCTAGGCATTTATCCCCTTCCTACCCCTGCTATGCTCATGGAAAAAGAGATATTCCCCGTTACAGCCAAAGAGTACGGATTCTTCTCTTCCCTAGTACGCGGAGCCTCTATCACAGGGAACAAGATAGCTGGATACTGGGAACAAGTCAAAAAAATAGTCAACCCACAGACCAAAGCATATAAAAAGGTAGGCAGCGTCATAACTATGGGCAGTATGTTCCCATCATCGTGGGATTGGCTTACTATATGGCAGCTCACAGCCTTTTTATCCATCATGCTAGCGGTGGTAAACATACTACCTATCCCAGCCCTTGACGGAGGTCATGCAGTCTTTATCATTTACGAGATGATTACCCGCCGTCCACCATCAGAAAAAGTTCTAGAATACGCTCAGATGGCCGGATTTGTGATACTGATGATAATAATGATACTGGCATTTGGCAATGATATATTAAGGTTATTTGCTTGATAATCATTACAAAACATATCTATGCCACGTCTTTATAAAAAAAAGACGTGGCATAGTGTTTTTTATGGAAAAAATCACTAAATTTGCACGCCCCAATAGAATGGGGTATTGAATATAATTTTAACAATTTTAAGTACAGTAATGAACACATTGAGTTACAGAACAATTGCGGTAAACACAGCAGCAGCCGACAAAAAATGGGTCTTGGTAGATGCCGAAGGCCAGACATTGGGTCGTCTAGCTTCTAAAGTTGCCATGATAGTCCGTGGTAAGTATAAGCCAAGCTATACTCCAAACATGGACTGCGGTGATAACGTCGTTATCATTAATGCCGGTAAAATAGCTCTTTCCGGAAAGAAACTGGACGGTAAGGTTTACACCCGTTACACAGGTTATCCAGGAGGACAGAGAACGCTTACAGCGAGTGAACTTTTGGTAAAAGATTCTACTCGTCTAGTACGTTTTGCCCTTAAAGGTATGCTTCCTAAAAACCGTCTAGGAGCCAAACTTCTTAAAAATGTTTACATCTACAACGGTGCAGAACATAAACAAGAAGCACAGAACCCAGTATTAATCAATCTTAACGACCTCAAGTAATGGCAACAATTCACACTATAGGACGTAGAAAAACAGCCGTAGCACGTGTATTTTTGAGCGAAGGTAACGGCCAAATCACTATCAACAAACGTCCAGCAGCAGAATATTTCACTACTGAAATACTGCTAGGTAAACTCGCTCAGCCTTTTGACCTTACAGGCACCAAAGGCACATTTGACGTTGTAGCTACCGTAGTAGGTGGTGGTATCAACGGTCAGGCAGAGGCTATCCGTTTGGGTATATCTCGTGCTCTATGCGAAATCAATCCAGAATATCGTGCGGCTCTTAAACCAGAAGGTCTGCTTACACGTGACCCTCGTATGGTAGAACGTAAGAAATTCGGTCAGAAGAAAGCTCGTAAACGCTTCCAGTTCTCTAAACGTTAATCTATCGTTTACGATTCTTTTTTCAAAAATCACAAAATCATTAAAAAAAGTTCTGTTACTCTACTTATATAAGTGCAGATTAGTTTAGTATCCAAACAGGCAAGACCGTGGAGGTAAACATAAAAAGAGACACGCTACTTGTCGGTTGCACAAGTTAAAGCTAACAGAAGGTAAACTAGTAAAAAAAATGGCACAAAAAATCGATATTCAAGAATTGCTGGAAGCGGGAGTACACTTCGGTCACCTTACTCGCAAATGGCACCCAAAAATGGCTCCTTATATCTTTATGGAGCGTAACGGCATTCACATCATAGACTTGCACAAAACTGCAGCCAAGATGGAAGAAGCAGGTGAAGCTCTAAGAAAAATAGCTGCTTCTGGCCGTAAAGTTATGTTTGTAGCTACCAAAAAACAAGCCAAAGATATAGTGGCTGAATTGGCAGTTAAGATGAACATGCCTTACATCACTGAACGTTGGCCTGGTGGTATGTTGACAAACTTTGTCACTATCCGCAAAGCCATCAAAAAGATGTCTGCAATAGACCGTATGAAAACAGACGGTACATTTGACACTCTTTCAAAACGTGAAAAACTTCAGATAGAACGTACTCGTGAAAACCTAGAAAAGAACCTAGGTTCTATAGCAGATATGACTCGTCTTCCTGCTGCTCTATTTGTAGTTGACGCTATGAACGAACACATCGCTGTTAAAGAAGCTCAGAAACTTGGCATTCCTGTATTTGCTATGTGTGATACAAATACAGACCCAAATAGCGTAGATTTTGCTATCCCTGCCAACGACGACGCTTCAAAATCTATCCAAAAAGTGGTTTCTTACATGGCAGAATGCGTTATAGAAGGTCTTTCTGAACGCAAAAACCAGAAAGAAGACACCGCTGAAAAAGCAGCTGATGCCGAATAATTAACCTATTAAAAGAATAACAAAATGGCAAATATAACCGCAGCAGACGTAAACAAACTCCGCCAGCAGACTGGTGCAGGTATGATGGACTGCAAAAAAGCACTTGTAGAAGCAGAAGGCGATTTTGAAAAAGCTATTGAAATCCTTCGTAAGAAAGGACAGAAAGTAGCTGCCAATCGTGCAGACCGCTCTTCTTCTGAAGGTGCTGTTATAGCTACTGTAAACGCAGACGCTACCAAAGGTGCTATCATAGCTCTTAACTTTGAGACAGACTTCGTAGGTAAAAACGAGTCTTTTGTAGCCCTAGCCAAAGAATTTGCACAGATGGCTGTAGATAGCGATGCAGAAACACTAGAAGATTTCTTGAAACTTCCTTATGGAAACATCACCATAAGCGAAAAACTCATAGAACAGACTGGTGTGATAGGTGAAAAGATAGAGATAAGTGCATTCAAGAAATTGGCTGCTCCTCTAGTTAATGCTTATATCCACAACGGTAATAAACTTGCTACTCTAGTAGGTCTTTCTGCCGCTGTAGAAGGTGCTGCCGAAGCTGCTCACAACGTAGCTATGCAGGCTGCCGCTATGAACCCTATCGCTGTTAATGAAGACGCTGTTCCTGAAAGCCTTAAAGAACAGGAAGTAGCTATCGCTATAGAAAAAACCAAAACAGAACAGATACAGAAAGCCGTTGAGGTTGCCCTTAAAAAAGCTGGTATCAATCCTGCTCACGTTGACAGCGAAGACCACATGGAAAGTAACAAAGCCAAAGGTTGGATATCTGCAGAAGATGTAGAAAAAGCAAAAGAAATAATAGCTACCGTTTCTGCCGAAAAAGCTGCAAACCTTCCAGAAGCAATGATACAGAACATCGCCAAAGGTCGTTTGAGCAAATTCTTGAAAGAAAACACATTGGTTAATCAGGACTACATTAAAGACAACAAAATGTCTGTTGCCAAATATGTAGAATCTATAAACAAAGACCTTAAAGTGGTTTCTTTTGTACGTGTAACTATCGCTTAATACATAAGCTACACATAAAAAAGCCCGTCCCAGTAGGGACGGGCTTTATTTATATATATTCCTT
>JAGAUI010000019.1 GCA_017620815.1 Flavobacteriales bacterium | reverse complement strand
TCGTATGGCCCACGAGCCAAAAACGGTGTTGTTCTTATTACTGCCTCTCGTAAGGACAAACAGATACTGGATGAAGAGGGTAACACCGTCAGTGAAAAGGAATACAAGAAACAACAGAAGAGTAAGAAAAAATAATACTTAAAATAAAAACTCGCCCGATGGGCGAGTTTTTTTTATATTCATTCTTTCTTTTGTCTACCAAACAAAAGAAAGAACCAAAGAAAAATTCACCTCCGTTTTTTTTCTATTTCCTCTGAAATTGCCAAAAAATTTGGAGCCTCGAAAACCAGCTTTGCTGTGCAAAGCAAAGTCTCGGCTCTTTTTCCAATTTTTTACCAAATTCTTCGGGAAAAACAAAGGGGACACTTTTTTTCTCATTGAGAATATTTAAAATCGCCCGTGGTGGCTGCACCACCGGGGATTCCCCGCGGCGAGCCTTTTAAATATGTTATAATGTGTTTTCGTAAGGGATACGATTGCGTATAGACCTAGCTAGAGTCATTTGGTCGGCATATTGTATTTCCTCGCCTATGGATACTCCTCGGGCAATGGAGGTTACTTTTATATCTATACTTTTGGGAAGAGTGCGGTATATGTAGTATGCAGTAGTGTCGCCCTCTATAGTAGATGATAATGCAAATATGATTTCGTTTATGGTGTTTTCTGCTATCCTTCTAGTAAGGCTTTCTATTTCTATATCGGCAGGACCTATGCCTTCCATAGGGGATATTTTCCCTCCTAATACATGATACACCCCACGATATAACCCTGTCTGCTCTATGGCTATCACATCGCGTATGTCCTCTACCACACATATAGTGCTGCTGTCGCGGTTTTTGTCGGCACATATATCACATTCGCCTTCATCACATATATTGTGGCAAGTAGGGCAATAATGTATCTCCCGTGCCAATGATTCTATGGCACTAGCTAGTGATAATATGTCTTGGCTATCTCTTCTTAAAAGATGTAGAGCCATTCGCAAAGCTGTTTTCTGTCCTATGCCGGGAAGGGTAGATATCTGTTCTACTGCTCTGGAAAGGACGCGTGAAGGGTATTCCATCTGTGATATAAAGTATGTCGTAATATCTATGCAAAAATATCCAAAAATACTGTACATTTGCAAAAGGATAAACCAGAATAATAAAATACCTTATGAAAATGTTCAAATTCTTTACTAGTCTAGTAGTACTCATGTCTTTCTGCATAGGTGTATCTTCATGCACAGGAGCAGGTAAATTGCCTGTAGATGTGAAATATGACATCATGGCAATAGGTGATTATAAAACAATGGAAAGTAGCCGTCCAGATATTACCTTTACATCTGATGGTCGTTTCCACGGCACTACTGGTTGTAATCGTTATTTCGGTGAATACACGCTAGAAGGTAATACTATAGCCATAGCAGAAAATATGGGTATGACACGTATGTTCTGTCCAGAGTCAGACTCACAGGAGCGTCTTATATCTGAACAATTGCCATACATAGTTGAGTTTACGATTAAAGGAGATGCTATGACACTTATCACTGCTGGGGGACAGAAATTACATTGCGTTAAATCGGCAGAACAACCTGTTGTAGAGCAGGAGTCTCAAGAAGAAGCTCCAGAAACTGCAGTGGAACGTGCATATAATGCATTAGAAGAAAAATAATAGAAATGACGGTGAAAAATCCCGCAGACTGCGTCTGCGGGATTTTTGTATGTATAAATTTTGGCAAAAGCTCATTAAGTCGTACCTTTGTAGGATTATGGATAAAACTGCCAAAAACATAAAAGAGAGCCGTACACACTATCTCGTACTGGATAGCGGAGTAAAGGTATTGCATCGTAAAACCGATGCCAATATCACTCACGTAGCATTTCTTTTTGGGATGGGGTCCCGTGATGAACTGCCCAATGAACACGGTATGGCTCATTTTATAGAGCATTGTTTATTTAAGGGGACCAGTAAGAGGTCTTCTTCCCGTGTGCTATCACGTATGGAGAGTGTAGGGGGTGAAATAAATGCCTTTACTACCAAAGAAAACATATGCCTACATTCTTCATTTATGACCGAATATCTGGATAGGGCAGTGGAGTTATTTGCTAGTATAGCATTTGATTCTGTGTATCCTGATAAAGAACTAGAAAAGGAAAAAGGTGTCATAATAGACGAAATAAACGCCTACCGCGAAGCCCCAGATGAACTTATATATGAACAGGCAGAAGAACTGCTATATCCTTCATCACCTCTAGGACGTACCATTCTAGGTACAGCCTCTTCAATAACGACATTTACTCGTGAAGATATATTGAAGTTCTGGGATAGAAATTTCTCACTAGATGATATGATAGTATGTGTGAGTGGAAATTACTCTACTGCCAAAGTATGTGGGGTGATAGAGAAGAGATTGGCTCCATATATGGAATATATATGTAAAAAAAGACCTAGTAGAGAAAGACTCACTCCAGCCCCCGTTCCTGCTGTCCAAATAGAACGCGTGATGGACACCCACCAACGCCACATCATGCTTTTATCAAGAGCATATCCATATAGTGATAGTATGGATTATACGACACTTGTGCTGCTTAACAATATGTTGGGAGGGCCTTCTATGACATCTTTGCTCAATATGTCATTGAGAGAGCGTCATGCACTGGTCTATAGTGTAGAGTCTTTTTACACAGCATATAACGATGCTGGTACTGCAGGTATCTACATCGCCACCGAAGAAGATTCCTATGAGAAAGCATTGCACCTTACATATGAGATACTTAAAGGATTGTGTACTATACCGGTAAGTGAACGCACACTCTCAAAGGCTCGCCGTCAGCTTATGGGACAGATGGCAATAGCATCTGAAAATGAACTCAATCAACTCATCGCATTGGGACGTTCATATATGAGAAATGGACGTTGTGATAGTTATGAAGAGCTGCGTAAAAAATTGGAGAGAATCACGCCAGAAGACATCATGCGTGTAGCTAGAGATGTCTATGAAAAGGATAAGATAACTATGCTCACATTTAAGAGTGATAAAATATGATAAAAAGAAAGAAAAAGTATGCATTTTTCTGATAACCAATATAGTAAGCTAGAAGAATACGCTACATCACACAGTTCTCCACAAGGAGAATTGCTGGAAGAACTTGTGCGTACTACTTGGTTGCGACTACCCAATCCTCGTATGATATCAGATGCATTTCAGGGGCGTATTCTATCTATGATATCACATCTATTGCGTCCAAAAAGAGTGCTGGAATTGGGAACGTTTACAGGGTATTCGGCACTGTGTCTAGCAGAAGGTCTGGCAGAAAGTGGCGAACTTATAACCATAGACCGCAACGAAGAACTGGAAGACCTAGCAGTGTCTTTTTTTAATCGTAGTGAGTATGCTGGAAAAATAAAGATGATAGTGGGGGATGCTATGGAAGTGATACCTACTCTTGAAGGAGATTTTGACCTCATATTTCTAGATGCCGATAAAAAAAATTATGTTAATTATTTAGACCTCTTATTACCTCGTCTCTCCAAAGACGGAATCCTGCTTTCAGACAATGTGCTATGGAGCGGCAAAGTAGTAGAGATTCTAGACCCACGTGACCGCGATACGGCTGTGATAATGAAGTATAATGATATATTGGCTCATCATGAGGAACTGGAGACGGTACTTCTACCAGTGCGTGATGGACTTACTATTTCTCGTAAAAAATAAAAAATATGATAGGAACATTTATAGTATATGCTACTATAGCTGGACTTGCGATGGCACTTGGCTGGATATCGTGGAGTACACCATTTTTTACATTTGTGGCATTTGCTCCACTGTGGTTCACTATGTATAAACTACATAAGGATAATTATCGCCACTCATACCTGCTAGCAGGGGCTATGTGTCTTTTGTTTTTCTCTATGTGGAATGCTATGGCTACTTGGTGGCTGGTAAATGCTACTTGGGGCGGATTTTTCATAGCCTTTGGATTTAATACGGTGGCTATGACGCTTATAATGCTCCTCTCATACTTTGTATCTAGAAGGAAAGGATATGTAGTGGGTGTGATATTCTGGATAGCACTATGGCTTTCGTTTGAAAAGATGCATCTAGAGTGGGAACTCGCTTGGCCGTGGCTAAATTTAGGTAATGCCTTTGCCAATTATCCATCACTTATCCAGTGGTATGAATACACAGGAACATTGGGGGGTAGTTTATGGATATTGTTATCGGGAGCACTTGTATTTTATGTATGGGTAGAATATGACAAAGGTGTAAGAGGAGAAAAATTGTATAAAAAGTGTGCTGCTCCTCTTGGGGTGATATTACTGCCTATGATTGTATCGCTGGCAATAGGGTCTATGGTGCCTTCTACATCATATAGTATGGAAGCCATTGCCCTCCAACCAAACATAGACCCATATGAGGAAAAATACTCTATGAATGACGATGCAGCAGCAGACCTCATAATAGATATGGCCGATAGTGTCATACTACCTTCCACACGACTAGTGGTTGCTCCAGAGACCTTCCTTCCAGACTACAAAGATTTTACACGCCCATATGATTTTCCTGTGTATGAACGTCTTAAAGATTATGCTGTAAAGCACGATAGTCTTACCATAGTAACTGGTGCGTCATACCTTAAAAGATATTTCAGCGAGCAGTGTCCTACTCCTACAGCTCATCGTTCGGGAAGGGGGATGTGGTACGACCTTTATAATGTGGCTGTGCAGGTAACGCCTTCATCTTATGAACTATACCAGAAATCCAAACTTGTCCCAGGTGTAGAGTCCTTCCCATATCGCAATATAATGGAACCTCTGCTAGGCAATACGGTGATGGATTTCGGAGGTATGGTGGGTTCTGTGGTTACACAAGAGGAAAGAGAAGTCTTCTCTTCACACGATGATAGTTTACGCATAGCACCTGTTATATGTTATGAAAGTGTATTTGGAGAGTTTGTAAACGGGTACATAAAAAACGGTGCCAATGTGATATGTATAATCACAAATGACGCATGGTGGGGAGATACCGAAGGTCATCGTCAGCATCTATCATTTGCTCGTTTGCGAGCTATAGAGACTCGTACGCCTATCATTCGCAGTGCCAATACAGGTATTTCTGCCTTTATAGATGCAAAAGGTGATATCACCGCCTCACAATACTATAACTCTAGAAAAGCATTGGTAGGAAAGATAAACATAGTAAATGCTCCTGAAACGTTTTATGTGCGTTATGGGGATTATATAGCACGACCTATGCCATATATTGCCTTATTTTGGTTCATTATTTCCTTAATACCATCTAGGAAGAGAAAATAATAGCTATATTGGGAGGCAAAAGCAGGATTATAAATAGATAAACCTATGGCACACATGGAACGTACACTCACCATCATCAAACCCGATGCTGTACGCAATGCCCACACAGGGGCTATATTGGAAAAAATAGAATGTGCTGGATTTAAGATAGTAGCTCTTAAAATGATGCAACTATCCACCCGTCAAGCCGAATGTTTCTATGTAGAACACATACATAAACCGTTCTATCATGAACTTATAGGCTATATGACGGCATCACCAGTGGTGGTAGCTGTACTTGAAAAGGAAGATGCCGTGGAGGATTATAGAAGATTGGTAGGGCATACATCCCCTCAACGTGCAGAAAGTGGAACATTGCGAGCATTGTATGGAAAAGATGTAACACAGAATGCAGTCCATGCGTCTGATTCTATTGTTTCATCACAGCGTGAGTGCAGTTTCTTTTTTTCTGATAGCGAAATGATATAAACAGAAAGTAAATATAGAGTATAGAAGTGTCTAGGATAGAGAATAAGAACATAAGACGTATATATCGCAATCAAAGCGAAGCTGTAGTAAATGCTCTCTGGGAGATATTTGCCGAAAGGGGCTATGCTGATAAGGTCATAGAACGTACCCTTAAAGCCGACCGCCGTCGTGGTAGTGGAGACCGTGCCTTTATAGCCGAAACAGTCTATGGAATAGTGCGTTATCGCCGTCTGCTGGAGGTTCTATGTGATATCACTAGCATTTCATCTATGGAAGATATATGGCGTATGATGGGGGTGTATATTTTAAGAGAAGGAGGAAGCCTGCCACCGTGGAGTGAATTTGAAGATATAGATGTGTCTTATGTAGAAAAGAAATATGAAGAGGTAAAACACATAAGAGCTATAAGAGAGAGCATACCAGACTGGATGGACGAGATAGGAGCACGCGAACTGCCTAATGTGTGGGATAAGGAAATAGAGGCTCTTAACCGTCAGGCACAGGTAATCATCCGTGCCAATGCTCTTAAAACTACTAGAGAGGCTCTCAAGGAGGCTTTGGAAAAAGAGGGGGTAAGAACCAGAGAAGTAGAGGGATTGCCCTATGCTCTAGAGATGGAAGAACGTAAAAACGTATGGGATACAGATGCTTTCCGCAGTGGAGCGTTTGAAGTGCAGGACGCTTCCTCCCAACGTGTGGCAGCTCTTCTGTCTCCACAGGCTGGAATGAGAGTAGTGGATGCTTGTGCGGGAGCAGGAGGAAAGACTCTGCATCTATCATCTCTTATGGAGAACAAAGGCTCTATCATAGCGATGGATATCTATCCTCACAAACTGGAAGAATTAAAAAGAAGAGCACGCCGAGCAGGTATATCAAATGTCTCTACTCGCGTGATAGAGAGTAGCAAGACTATCAAACGTATGGCCGGAACAGCAGACTGTCTATTGCTAGACGTACCATGCAGCGGTATGGGCATATTGCGGCGTAATCCCGATGCCAAATGGAAATTACGCCCAGAATTTCTAGACGAGATAACCGCTACACAATATCATATACTATCCACATATAGTAAAATCCTTAAGTCTGGTGGTAGAATGGTGTATGCTACATGTTCTATCCTGCCTAGAGAAAATCACCTGCAAGTGGAGCGTTTCTTAAAGGAAAACAGTGATTTCTCCCTTATAGAACAGCATTCTATCTATGCTAGCGTAGATGGATATGATGGATTTTATATGGCTCTTATGAAAAAGCAATAAGCATAAAAAATATAAGAATATACATTAAGTAGATATGTTACCAGAATTTGTAGTTAAGTTTTTTATCAAGGCAGGTAGATATTTTATCCTGTTACGCAGAGCATTTACTCGTCCGCAGAGCTGGAGGGTATTCTGGAAGTTATACATGCAAGAGATAGATGATTTAGGATTTAATTCTATGGGTATAGTAACGTTCCTATCTTTTTTTGTGGGAGCAGTAGTAGCCTTGCAGATGGCTCTTAATCTGGATGGTAGTGCCATTATCCCAAAATACTACACCGCCTATGCTACACGTGAGACGGTGGTGTTGGAATTTTCTCCTACCATTATAGCCATTATATTATGTGGTAAGATAGGTTCGTTTGTGGCATCCAGTATAGGTACTATGCGTGTTACCGAACAGATAGAGGCACTGGATGTGATGGGTGTCAATTCTGCCAATTACCTCCTTCTTCCCAAAATAGCTGCTATGCTTTCATTTATGCCTATACTTATAATGACATCTATCGTTACGGCTATATTTGGAGGATGGGTAGCGGCAATAACATCGGGTACGTGTACTTCGGCAGAATTTATATATGGATTACGAATGCCGTTTGATACGTTTTATGTAACGTATGCCATGATAAAATCTGAAGTATTTGCATTTGTACTGGTGACCATACCTGCATATTTCGGATACTATATAAACGGCGGAGCATTGGATGTGGGTAAAGCCTCTACCAATGCTGTGGTATGCAGCTCTACCATTATCATTATACTTAACTATGTACTCACTCAAACACTTTTAGGATAGTATGTTACAGGCTCTTAATATATGTAAATCATTTGACGGTAAAGAGGTTCTTAAAGATATATCGGCTACATTTGATGCTGGTAAGACAAACCTTATCATAGGGCAGAGTGGTGCGGGTAAAACGGTTTTCCTTAAAAGCCTTACGGGACTTATCCACCCAGACAAGGGTAATATACTCTATGGAGGTGCCTCATATAACGATATGAACGAAGAAGAAAAAAACGTCTTGAGACACGAGATAGGTATGGTGTTTCAGGGTGGGGCACTTTTTGACTCTATGGATGTGGAGGAGAACGTGATGTTTCCTCTTATGATGTTTTCATCTATGGGACGTAGCGAGATGAGGGATAGAGTGGATTGGGCGTTACGACGTGTGAACCTCCCCGATGTACAACGCAAGACTCCTGCCGAACTTTCGGGTGGTATGAAAAAACGTGTAGCCATAGCTCGTGGTATCATTATGAACCCCAAATACCTCTTCTGTGATGAACCCAATTCTGGCCTAGACCCAAAGACATCTATCGTCATAGACCAACTCATAAGTGAAATCACTCACGAATACGGTATTACTACCATCATAAATACTCACGATATGAATTCTGTGATGGAGATAGGAGAAAAAATCATATTTTTGAAAAATGGACGTAAGGCTTGGGAAGGGACGTCTTCTGAAATCCTAGAAGCACAGACTGCCGATATAGTTGATTTTGTGTATTCGTCACCTATACTCAAGGCTTTGAAAGATAGTAAACTGAGAAAATAAAAAAAGTATAACATAAAACATATTTACACTTACAAGAGATGAAATGCGGTATAGTAGGCCTACCAAACGTAGGTAAATCCACACTTTTTAATTGCTTGTCAAACGCCAAGGCTCAATCTGCCAATTTCCCGTTCTGTACCATAGAACCAAACGTGGGAGTGGTAAACGTACCCGATGAACGTCTAGAACGTCTAGCCGAACTAGTAAACCCACAACGAGTACAACCAGCTACGGTAGATATAGTGGATATAGCAGGATTGGTGCGTGGAGCATCCAAAGGTGAAGGACTTGGAAACCAATTCTTGGGAAATATACGCGAAACAAATGCCATAATACACGTTTTACGTTGTTTTGATAATGACAATATCACTCACGTAGAAGGTAGCGTAAACCCTGTGCGGGATAAAGAAACGATAGATATGGAGCTGTGCCTCAAAGACCTAGAAACGGTGGAAAAACGTCTGGAAAAAGAACGCAAAGCTGCCAAGGTAGGTAATCGTGAGGCTGCCGCTGTAGCCGACCTTCTAGACAGGGTAAAAGCATCTCTAGAGGAGTTCCGTCCAGCTCGTACGGTTGAAATGAATGAAGATGAAAGTGAGATATTGCGTCAGTTGCAGCTCCTTACAGCCAAACCTATACTCTATGTATGTAACGTAGATGAATCATCGGCAGTAACGGGAAATGCTTATGTGGATGCTGTGCGTGAGGCTGTACGTGATGAAAATGCCGAAGTTCTAGTCCTAGCAGCTGCCACCGAAGCCGATATTACAGAACTAGATACATATGAAGAACGTAAGATGTTCCTAGACGAGATAGGTCTTACAGAACCGGGAGTATCACGCCTTATACGCAGTGCATATAAACTATTGAGCCTTCAGACATATTTTACTGCAGGCGAGAAAGAGGTGCGTGCGTGGACTATACCGGTAGGTGCCAAAGCTCCTCAAGCAGCAGGTGTGATACACACAGATTTTGAAAAAGGTTTTATACGTGCCGAAGTCATATCTTATGAAGACTACATAAATTATGGTAGCGAAGTAAAAGTGCGTGAGGCTGGTAAGATGCGTGTAGAGGGTAAAGAATATGTAGTGGCAGATGGTGATATAATGCACTTCCGCTTTAACGTATAATAATCATAGGCATGTGAGCTATGAGAAGATTGCATATACTATTGGCGGTATTTTTTCTGGGCGTGGGCTACGCCCACGCCCAGAAAAATACCCGTGTAGATGTGCTTTTCATAGGAGATATGATGCAACATTCCTCACAGATGGAAGCAGCACGAGTCATTGATGATGAGTATGATTTCCGCCCATCGTGGAGGTATGTGAAAGATTATATCTCTAGTGCCGATATCACAGTAGGAAATCTTGAAACGACTATAGGATATTCTACATATATGGGTTATCCTCGTTTTAAGGCTCCTGTGGCATATCTGGATGCTGCTATTGATGCAGGTGTAGATGTTTTCCTCACTGCCAATAATCATATCTATGACCACTATGGCAAGGGTGTAAGACAGACAATAGACATACTGGATAGTGCAGGTGTGGTACATACGGGAGCTTGGAAGGATACGCTGGAGTATGAAAAAAATCGTGTGATGATGATAGAGGAAAAGGGCATAAAATTTGCTTTTCTATCATACACATACGCTACCAATATCCCTAGTGCAGCACCTGTGGTGGTTAATTATAGAGATAGTGTAAGGATTAAAGAAGATATAGCCATAGCTCGTGATAAAGGTGCCGATGTCATCATTGCTTCTATGCATTGGGGAGTGGAGTATGACAGCATACCTTCTACTTCCCAGACATTATATGCTGGACTGCTCATAAGAGAAGGTGTAGATATTATAATGGGACATCATCCTCACGTTGTACAGCCTATCTATGAGATAGGAGATAAAGACGGAGAGATAAGACACGTGGTGATGTATTCGTTGGGGAATTATCTTTCGGGACAGAGAACCATATCTACACAGGGTGGAATGGCTGTAAATGTGACATTTGAAAGAGATAAGAGAGGTGATGTAAAGATAGTGGGGAGCCATTATATGTTACACTGGGTAAGACATGGTAATGATAGTATGGAAAATACCGAAAAATTTACTATCTTGCCCCTTGGTAAAGTGCTGTGTGGGGACTTGCCTCTTTCACCATCAGAACTATACAGGGCACGGGTTTTTAATGACCGTATAAAAAGATTATTTGAAACTACAAGAGTAAATATAAAACACTACGACAACTGAAATACTTATAGATAAAACATGGGAAAAAAAGTAGGAATTGATAGCATAGCATATTATGTGCCAGGAATATATCTAGATATAGAAACATTGGCACTTAAGAGGGATATCGTCCCAGCCAAACTGCAAAAGGGACTAGGACTCACAGCTATGGCTATATGTGATGCAGGAGAAGATGCTGCTACTATGGCAGCTGAAGCTGTGATAAAACTTATGGAGAATGAAAATATAGACCCTCGTAGCATAGGACGTCTATATATGGGTACAGAAAGTGCCTTGGATGCTGCCAAACCCACATCTACATATGTGAGTGAGATAGTTGAAACTGCCATGAAGGATAAATATGGTGAGCGTTGCATGAAAAATTGTGATGTTCTGGATATGACGTTTGCTTGTGTGGGTGGCGTGGATGCTATGATGAACTGTCTGGATTATGTGAGAGCAGGTGAAGGACGCCGTGCGATAGTGGTAGTAGCAGACAACGCCAAATATGCTCTTTCTTCTAGCGGCGAATACACACAGGGTGCAGGTGCAGTGGCTATGCTACTCACAGAAAATCCACGTCTGTGTGTGGTGAGTGATGCGGTGGGAGTAGGTATGCAGAGTGTGGGGGATTTTTATAAACCTCATCATAGTTATGATAAAAAAAGTCTTATAAAATCTGTTTTAGAAGCAGCTGGTGTAGATGTCAAAGCCGAAGACATTCTATCAAGACTTACAGAAGATGACTTCTGGGGACACCGTGATGTAAATGTATTGCTGCATCGTGACGAACCTGTATTTGATGGCCCGCTATCCAATGACTGTTATTGTGCCCGTATAGACGAGGCTCTTGCAGATTTCTCAAAGCTTGTACCTACAGATGTTCTTAAAGACTGGCCATATATCCTTTTCCATCAGCCATATGCCTACCAAGGCCGTAGAATGATAGTTGGTAATTGGGTGGAATGGATAAAAGATGCGGGACATCTTCCAGAACTAGAAAATGAGGTGGGTTATGCTCTTACGGCATAAAATAAAAAAGACTTCATAAAAGCCGCCTCCAAAGTCCCTATGTATCTTGCGTTTGTAAATGAGCGAATAGAGCGTGGTGAGAGAGCCTCTACACTTATAGGTAATATGTACACAGGCTCTATATTTATGTCGCTTATAAGCACATTGAGAGCATTGTGGGAAGAAGGAAAAGAAATGAAGGGTGTTACTATGGGTTGTTTCTCCTATGGTAGCGGTAGTAAGAGCAAAGTCTTTACACTCGCTGTTTCAGATGATTGGAAAGAGGTGATAGAGAAAAACGATATATTTACCACTCTTGAAAATAGAAAAAAAGTAGATTTTGATACATATGAGGGACTACATACAGGAGAGATTACAACACCTGTATCTATGGGTAGAGTAAGACTTGAAAAGATAGGAGATACTCCTCTTACTACGGGATTGAGATACTACAAAATAAACCAATAACATATCCTCACTATGGCAAAAATCCTCATAGTAGAAGACGAATCATCTGTAAGGCGAGTGCTCGTAGATATACTATCATCTTCGTTTGAAGATGTGGAGTTCTTACAAGCATCTTGTGGTAAAGAGGCTCTGGATATCATCCGCTCAAATGATATTTCTGTATGCCTATGTGATATTAAGATGCCTGCACCAGATGGTGTAGAGGTCTTATCTACTGCTATGAAGGAACAAAGGGGTGTAACATTTGTAATGTTGTCTGGTCATGGAGATATAGATACGGCAGTGGATTGTCTTAAAAAGGGAGCTGTGGACTATATGTGTAAACCACCAGATTTGCCTCGTCTAGTAGGTGCTATACGTTATGCTCTCTCCAGAGCAAGTAATGATACTACCGTAACCCCACCTCAGATTAAATCTTCCCGTCATGATACTCCTAGAGTGGATGATGATTTCTTTTCTTCTATGGGTATGATAGGACAGAGCAGTGCTATACGCTCTATGCAAGATATGATACGCCGACTATCTCCTACCGATGCCAGAGTACTGGTAATGGGAGAAAATGGTACTGGTAAGGAATTGGTAGCTAAATCTATACATGCTTTATCATCTAGAAAGGATAAACCACTAGTAGAGGTGAACTGTGCCGCTATCCCTAGCGAACTTATAGAAAGCGAACTCTTTGGTCATGAAAAGGGAGCGTTTACTACAGCTCTTAAAATGCACAAAGGCCGTTTTGAACAGGCCGATGGAGGAACACTATTTCTAGATGAAGTTGGAGATATGTCGCTCGCTGCACAGGCCAAAGTATTGCGAGTGATACAGGAAGGTCGTATAACACGTGTAGGTGGAGACAAAGACATAGATGTAAATGTGCGTATCATTGCCGCTACCAACCAAGACTTGAAAGAAATGATAAAACAGGGACGTTTCCGTGAAGACCTGTATCATCGTCTATCGGTCATAGAGTTGAGAGTACCACCTCTTCGTGAAAGACGTGAAGATATAAAACTGCTATCATCATATTTTATCCACAAGGCAATAGATGAGAATAATTTGCCGAATAAAAGCATATCTGATGCAGCGATAGAGGCATTGGAAAGTAAAAAGTGGAGCGGTAATATACGTCAGTTGCAGAATGTGATAGAACGTCTCTCTATCCTCTCTATGGGTGATGAAATATCGGCCGATGACGTGGCGTTATATGCCAGCCAAGTAGAGTAAAAAATGTTATTGTTCCTCATAGGAAGAAGATATACATGACATTTTCCATATGTCATCACTTACGTCTTCTCCACATAGTAGTGTAGAGTAAAGATTGGAAGAGGGAGTGGTAATGGGATTAAAATCTCCCTCATAGCGAAGCCATGTGTTTTCCTGTATCTCTTTATCCATTTGACTTGCATCCCAACCGCTATATCCCAGGAAAAAACGTATGCGGCTTGTATCTATCATTCCCATGTTTAATATCCTTTTAACCTGCCCAAAATCCCCTCCCCAATATATCTTCCCGCATACATGAGTGCTAAATGGTATGAGATATGGTGCGTCATGAAGGAAATATAATTGGCTTTTGGAGACAGGACCTCCGTTATACAGAGGGATGTCTTTGGGAACATCTTTTATGTAGTGATGTAGATAACTATTGGTAGGACGGTTAAGTATAAGACCTACACTAGATGACATATCGTGTCGTGTGAGGTATATAGCTGTATGAGCAAATGTATCATCATCTATCCACGGTGATGATAAAAGTACACTTCCTTGTGATATTTCATTGTTTGTGATGCTCATAGTATGTAATTAAGTCTGCCAAAAGTAAGGAAAAAATATTATATTTGCACATCTATTGTTATATGTAAAGTTATATCATTATAGGGAATGAATGTGCTTAAATGTGTCATGGGAATATACCTCTCACTAATGCCTCTAATGGCTCTATGTGAGATAAAAGAATATCCAGACACTACCCATACCAAAGGTATGATACTCACATCGCCTTTTGATATAAAAAATGCCAGAGAGATAGATACGATTATAGTCTATGACGAACGTTATGTGGTATTTGCACCAGATGTTACACCTCCATCTGAACTTATCCTTAAATATGCAGCAAGGATGGGTGTAGCACCAGAGGCACTTAACAATGAAAAGATATATGAGTTTATAGACGTATGGATAGGGACGAAGTATCGTTATGGTGGTCATTCAAAAAAAGGTATAGACTGTTCTGCTCTTACTAGGACACTACATTCCGATGTCTCACAAGTGATGCTTCCACGTTCATCGCGTGAGATGTATAATTCTCCTCTGGTAGAAAAGATAGAAGGTGCCAAAAGCGACATATCTCTATTAAAAGAGGGAGATTTGGTGTTTTTCCGCCGTAGAGGGTATATATTCCATGTGGGGGTGTATCTGGGTGGAGGCAAATTCCTATCGGCCAATCGTTCTACGGGTGTGGGTATTAGCTCGCTGACGACTGGATATTGGGGAAGATATTATTATGCTGCTGCACGTATAAAGAAATCTGCAGTAGATGAAAATAAAACAGAATTGAATTAAAATAAACACATATGAATAAAATCATCGCAACACTTCCTCGCATACACAATGCCGAAAGTGATAATTTTTTCCTTCTCGCTGGACCTTGTGCCATAGAGGGAGAGGATATAGCTATGCGTATAGCCGAAAAGGTAGTCTCTATCACAGACCGTCTAGGCATACCATATGTCTTCAAAGGTTCTTACCGCAAAGCCAATCGTTCGCGTATAGACTCTTTTACAGGTATAGGAGATGAAAAAGCTCTTAAAATACTGGAAAAAGTAGGACGCGAATTTGATATTCCTACCGTTACAGATATTCACGAGGCTCACGAAGCTGAAATGGCCGCTGAATATGTAGATATATTGCAGATACCAGCGTTTCTAGTCCGTCAGACAGACCTCGTGGTTGCTGCCGCACGTACAGGTAAGGTAGTAAACCTTAAAAAGGGTCAGTTTATGGCTCCTAGTGCTATGCAGTTTGCTGTACAGAAGGTAAAGGATACTGGTAGCGATAAGGCTCTTATTACAGACCGTGGGACTATGTTTGGCTATGGGGATTTGATAGTGGATTACACAGGTATCCCAGAAATGAAGAATTATGCTCCAGTAATAATGGATATAACACACAGCCTTCAACGTCCCAACCAATCTACTGGCGTGACAGGTGGCCGTCCAGATATGATAGAAACTATAGCTCGTTGTGCCATAGCAGCAGGAGCCGATGGTATATTTATAGAAACACATCCAGACCCTTCACATGCTCTTTCCGATGGTGCAAATATGCTACATCTAGACCTTCTGGAAGGTCTTATGAGTCGTCTTACCAGCCTTAAAAAAGCAGTTGATAATCTATAATTGACATGACTATAAAAATAGAGCGGCGGGCTATGCCCGCCGCTCTATTTTTATAGAGTACATCTATTTTTCTAATTTTTTTTCTACCTCTTTCCAAGTAGTGTTTTTAAGTATCACTTCTTTATCATTTCCTATTAGGTAGATAGATGGAATGATACGTATGCTGTATAGGCGTTCGTTATCTATGTGACGACCTTCATCTATCGCTACCACCCAATTGGAAGGGTAATGGGATAGATTTTCTCGCCATTCTTCTGGAGCATCATCTACATAAACAGAAAGTACACTTATCTCTCCTTTATTTATCATCTCATTGAGAATAGAACTGTTTTTCATCTCTTCTAGAGTAGAACTACACTCTTCACATAGAGGGTTGTTAAAATAGAGTAGAGTAAGTGGTGTCTTGATATGGAGCAATTGATGTTTTTCTCCATTTGATAATGTATAGACAAAGTCTGTAGCGGTGCTACCTATGGCGTTTTTGGCTATCTCTTCAATGTGCATCTGTGGGCGTATCTTTTTTTCTTCACTTATACATGGAGATGATATGTAACATTCTAGATATGTAAGATACATATCTTCTATGTGAGAAGTGTTGCGTGGCTGATACAAATACTTTTCTATAAGTTCAGAAAAATATCTCTCGCTCTTATCACATGAGGATATATAACGTATAAACTCATCAAACTCGTTTTTAAGCGAGTCTTTCTCCATGTAGTAGATATGGTTAATGTATTCTACAAAATGGCGTTCTACATCTAGAGAAGCATCTGTAATCATCGTCGTGTCACAGAAGTCATAATCCTTCCAAAAACCGTTGGAAGGAGTGCAATGCTCGTGTGTGCTGGAAGAGCAAGCACATATAGTAAGCAATAATGGTAGTATAAATGATAAAGCTTTCATAAAGTATCTTTTGTTAGGAACAAATATAAGTCATATTTTGTAATTTTGTCCACTCGTAAGAAGACAGATGATGAAGAAATTTTTTACATCTACCACTTTTCTGGCCACACTATGTTGTGTGCTGTGGGCTTCGCCTTTTGTCCTGCTTAAGGTAGGTCTTGAGATAATGCCTCGTCCTATCGAATTTGCGGGATACCGATTCTTGCTGGCAGGCGTGATAATAGCTTTATTTGCGGGGGAGGGAATAAAAGAATACTTGCGAGAGGTAAGGGAGAACCTATCTACCGTTATCATAGTTTCTATATTTCATACATCACTATTGTATTCGTTTTTCTATATGGGACAGATGAGGGTAGATGCAGCCATAGGAGCTCTTATAGTGGGAGGACAACCGCTGTTTGTGGCTATATTTGCTCATTTTATGGGACGTAATGACAAGATGAATACCCGTAAGGCTCTCTCTATCTTGCTGGGACTTACAGGGCTTGTAGTAGTGGCTATGGGTAAGATAGACGAAATATCTATCATAGGATGGACGCCTGTTATAGGCATACTCTTTCTCATAGGGAATAATATCTCTTCTGGTATATCAAATGTCATTATATCCCGTGTACATACCCACGATATAAAGCCTTTGGTGTTTTCATCTTCACAACTCATAGTGGGAGGAGCTACATTGCTATGTGTGTCATACTCATGGGAAGGGTTTCATGGTCTTCCTTCTCAATGGCAGTGGTGGGCTTCGCTTGCGGGACTGGTGTTTATATCGGCAGTGGCTATATCGTTGTGGTTTGTACTTCTCTCGCGTGAGAATGTCAAGGTCTCTGAACTCAATATGTGGAAATTCCTTATCCCGGTGATAGGCTCTATAGAGGCTTGGATATTTATGAAAAACGAGAGCCCTACACTTACATCACTAGCTGGACTGGTAATACTTACATCATCTCTAGTGATGCTCAATTTCCCTGCTATAAAAAAGATATTAACTCATAAAAATAATACTGTTTTAGAATGAAGAAAATACTGTCTTCGACACCTATTCTAGCTATAATGTGCTGTCTATTATGGTCTATCATATTTGTCCCTACCAAAGTAGGACTTACTTATTTTGAGTATCCTTTCCAGTATGCAGGATATACTCACCTTATAGCAGGACTGTTGCTACTGCCTTGGGGAGGATTTGGTCGCGAATACATAAAACACGTAAAAGAAAATATATGGTTGGTTTTAAAAGTGGCATTTTTCTCTACTACACTTTTATATGGGGCGTATTATCTAGGGCAGAGCCTTATCGCTCCATCACTAGCAGCTCTTATAGTGAGTGCCCAACCGTTTTTTGTGTTTGTGATGGCACATTTTATGATGAAAAACGAACGCTTCACTCCTATGAAGGTACTGAGTGTCATACTGGCCGTTATAGGTGTGGTAATAGTGAGCTATCCTAGTGTGAGAGATATTCATGTAGCTGGATTGAGTGCTGTGGTGGGTATAGCAATGGTGCTGGTGAATTGCGTATCGGCCTCGTATGCCAATATCACCGTATCCAAAGTAGATTTTACCCGTGTCAAGAGTCGTGTGCTTACATCTTCACAACTTACCATAGGAGGATTTATGCTCTTTATCATATCAATAGCGGTAGATGGAGGTGTAAAACCACTCCCCATATCAAATGTCCAGTTTCTTGTTGCTACTATAGCAGTAGTTGCTTTTACTGTGATAGCTATCATGACGTGGTATTCGCTACTGGCACGTGAGGAGGTTAAAGTTTCAGAACTCAATATGTGGAAGTTTATAATGCCTATCTTTGGTACGTTTATAAGTTGGGCGATGATAGAGAGTGATAAACCAAATGTGTATTCGGTAACAGGAGTAGTGGTGCTTACTATATCATTGGTTCTGTTTTATCGTTCTCCACTTATTGGCTTTTTTTCTAGAATGTTTAAGAAAGAAAAAAAAGAATCAGTAGAAAAATAAAAGCATAACTATGGATTTTGTCTTACATAGCCCATACAGTCCCACTGGCGACCAACCCGAAGCTATCAAGGCTCTTACCGATGGTGTAGAGCATGGTGAGCAGTCGCAGGTATTGCTTGGAGTGACGGGTAGTGGTAAGACATTCACCATAGCCAATGTGATAAAGAATACTTCGCGACCTACACTCGTTCTGGCACATAATAAAACTCTGGCGGCACAGCTCTATGAAGAGTTTAAAAACTTCTTTCCAGATAATGCAGTAGAGTATTTTGTGTCATATTATGACTATTACCAACCCGAAGCCTATATTCCTTCTAGTGGTACATACATAGAAAAAGACCTCTCCATAAACGAAGATATAGAAAAATTGAGGTTGTCCACTGTATCATCTTTGCTATCTGGAAGACGAGATATCATAGTTGTGGCGAGTGTGTCGTGCCTGTATGGTATAGGTAATCCCACCGAATTTGAAAAGGGAGTGATAGACATAGCAGTAGGAGATATGATACCTCGTACAGCATTTTTAAGACGACTATCTGGAAGTATGTACACACGTACCACTTCGCTGTTTACTCGTGGTACATTCCGTGTGAAGGGAGATACGGTGGATGTATATCCTGCATATTCAGATAGTGCTATACGAGTCCATTTCTATGGTGATGAGATAGAGGAGATAGAAGGTATCAATCCTATCAATAACTCCCATGAGACGTCCTATGACCGCATACGCCTTTACCCAGCCAATATCTTTATGACAGGGAAAGAATCTCTTTCATCGGCTATACGGAACATAGAGATAGACCTAGGCGAGAGAGTAAAGTATTTTGAAGAGAGAGGACAAATGCTGGAAGCCAAACGCCTTAAGGAACGTACAGAATTTGACCTTGAAATGATACGCGAATTGGGTTATTGTTCTGGAATAGAAAACTATTCTAGGTATCTGGACGGAAGAGCTCCCGGTACGCGACCTTTCTGTCTTATAGATTATTTTCCTCGTGATTTTCTCATGGTCATAGATGAGAGCCACGTTACCGTCTCCCAAGTCCACGCTATGTATGGCGGTGATGCTTCGCGTAAGGAAAATCTAGTGGAATATGGATTCCGTCTGCCTGCTGCCAAGGATAATCGTCCGCTTACATTTGATGAGTTTGAGAGTCTCATAGGGCAGACGATATATGTTTCGGCTACTCCTGCCGAATATGAATTGGAACGTTCTGAAGGCTCTTATGTGGAACAGGTGATACGACCTACAGGACTGCTTGACCCAGTCATAGAGGTGCGTCCTACTCAAAACCAAGTAGATGACCTGCTAGCAGAAATACGTAAACGTGAAGAACTGGACGAGAGAGTATTGGTAACTACTCTTACCAAACGTATGGCCGAAGAACTAGCTAAATATCTCTCTAGGGTAGGTGTGAGATGTCGCTATATACATTCAGATGTGGATACAATGGAACGCGTGCAGATAATGCAGGATTTGAGGGAAGGTCTTTTTGATGTGCTTATAGGAGTGAATCTATTGCGAGAAGGTCTTGACCTTCCAGAAGTATCTCTAGTGGCTATCCTAGATGCCGACAAGGAAGGATTTTTACGTTCACATCGTTCGCTTACACAGACTGTAGGACGTGCAGCACGACATATAAATGGCCGTGCTATAATGTATGGAGATGTGATAACCGAAAGTATGCGGCGTACGATAGATGAAACCAATCGCCGCCGTAGTATCCAGATGAAGTATAATGAGAAACACGGTATAACACCTCGGGCTCTTAACAAAGCTATTTCTGAAAATACTCTCCTCTCCAAAATCCAACGTGCCGAAGGTCTTATTACGCCTTCGCCAAATCTCTCTCATCCACAGACAGTAGCTGCCGCCTATGCCAATGACGAAAAATTCCTATCTCCCGATGAACTTAAAAAACGTATAGCTGCCGCTCGTAGAGAAATGGAAAAAGCAGCACGAGAACTCGATTTTCTTACAGCAGCACGTTGGCGGGATGAGATAGAACGTCTTAAGTCTCTACTGAATGAAAAATAGTTTTATGTGATAAATATGCCGAAAATAATCGTGTAGTTTAACAGCTTTTCGTTATATTTGCCCATAAATAAAATAATACATTATGGAACCATTTATACTAGGGGCAATAGGCCCTATGCAGATAGTCCTCATCATTCTAGTTATCCTTCTACTATTTGGAGGTGCCAAAATCCCACAGTTGATGCGTAATCTAGGTGGAGGTATAAAAGAATTCAAAAAAGCTGCCAAAGACGATAGTTCAGATACTGCTCAGGTTGAAGATAAAAAAGAAGATAAATAATCTATCTTGTCTATCTAGGTATATCTATACGCGATATAAAGCATCCATTTTCATAGGAGAAAGACAGTTGTGCATCACACATAGAAAGTAGGGCGTGTGATATTTGCAAGCCTATGGATGTACGGGAATTTCTCTTTAATGGCTCTTTATCGTTGAGAGTGTCTATCACAGAAATACAAGCCTCCTCTATGCAGGGGGCTTTGGTGTAGATGGAGCTTATGTCATTTGTCTGGGTAATAGAAATAGTTATAGTTTCTTTTCTTGAGGTGTATTTTGCAGCATTGGTAAATATATTTTCTAGTGCAGTGTAAAGAGCTATCTTAGATGTCTTTATGTTTACAGAATGACTATCTTCTCTGTTAAAAATAGAGTGCGGATAGAGTACATTTACTGCCTTAATGACGCTATCTACTATATTATTTATCTCTATCTCCTCTTTTTCAAATATGTCTTTTCCCCATCCATTGCGTAGAAAGGAAAGTATCTCGCTGGATTTATCATAGGACGTCCTCAATGCAAATGATAGCTCATTGAGCAATTCTCTAGAAGGATTATCGGCACTGGCTTGAAGGACATTGGCAGTAAAACCTAGAGGGCCTACTATGTCGTGAGTAATAGTAGATAGCAATAGCTTCAAAAGCCTATTCTCCCTCTCCAATTCCTTTTTGCTAGATGATTTCATAAGGTATCATATGCGTTCTAGACGCTCATAAGTATATGAATAAGGGTTTTTATCGTCTGCGTTGTGCTTTTCACTCCACACACATTTATAGTTCTCCAAAGCCTCTATAGGGAAAAAAGTATCGGCTGTAGGGAATGATGAGTGTACACGGGTGAGGTATATCACATCGGGTAAGTTTTTCTCCATCGATAGACGATATATCTGCCCGCCACCTGTTATAAATGGACTATCTCTATGTGGCAATACATCACAAGGAATATCTCCACATACCTCCAATGCTTCTTCTAGAGATTTTGCTCCCATGCAACGCTCTATCCCCTTGACCTTTTCACGATAGGCAACATCAGACGAAATGACTACACTCACCCTCCCCGGTAAAGCCCTGCCTATGGATTCAAATGTACGACGCCCCATAATCATAGGATGTCCCATAGTGAGAGTCTTGAAGTATTTGAGGTCATTGGGTAGATGCCATAGAAGGTCATTGCCAGCTCCTATCTCGCCGTTTTCACCGATGGCTACTATGAGAGATATCTTTTTTCTGTCCATAATTATACAGCTACTACACCTTTTATATGTGGGTGAGGGTCATAACCTTCTAGAGTGAAGTCTTCGTATTTGAAATCAAATATATCCTTGACGTCGGGATTTATTTTCATCACAGGTAGAGGACGTGGTTCACGGGATAGTTGTAGTTCTATCTGTTCTATGTGGTTTGAATAGATATGTGCATCTCCCAGTGTGTGAACAAAATCACCAGCTTTAAGACCACATACCTGTGCTATCATCATGGTGAGCAGGGCATAAGAGGCGATATTAAAAGGTACACCTAAGAAAATATCGGCACTGCGTTGGTATAGCTGGCAGGATAGTCGTCCATCGGCTACATAGAACTGGAAGAATGCGTGACAAGGCATAAGAGCCATTTTATCTAGCTCTCCCACATTCCAAGCCGAAACTATCATACGACGTGAGTCTGGAGATGTTTTTATCTGTTCTATCACGTCTTTTATCTGGTCTATCACACGTCCGTCTGCTGCCTTCCAACTACGCCATTGGGCTCCATACACAGGCCCTAAATCTCCATTGCTATCGGCCCATTCGTTCCATATACGCACACCGTTGTCTGTGAGGTATTTGATATTGGTGTCGCCTTTTAAGAACCATAGGAGTTCGTGTATGATGGATTTGAGGTGGAGTTTTTTGGTGGTAAGTAGAGGAAAACCTTCCCTTAAATCAAATCTCATCTGGTATCCAAACACAGAACGTGTTCCAGTGCCAGTACGGTCTGATTTTTCTGTTCCGTTTTTAAGAACGTGTGATGCTAGTGATAGATATT
Source organism: Flavobacteriales bacterium (assembly GCA_017620815.1). Taxonomy (GTDB): domain Bacteria; phylum Bacteroidota; class Bacteroidia; order Flavobacteriales; family UBA1820; genus Merdimorpha. The sequence continues at coordinate 11,438 of JAGAUI010000019.1, read as the reverse complement.
GTTCCACTTGATATATGTTTTAAGTTATTCTTCTGTTTCTTTTTGCATTCCGCGAGTAGTGATAATAACTGCTCCGAATTGCCCGGCAGCGCCATAAATAAGGCTCTGTGCCATGTCTTTGATTATGCGTACACTATAAACCGATGGCAGTTCTATAACATCTAGATTTGGCACTGGAGAACCATCTAGTTCATAGTATTGGCAGGTGAAATCTCCTATGGTAGAAAGAGTGTTGGTCTGAAAACGTGCTATTGATACCGTTCCTTGTCCTTCGTTGTAGATTACTCCGGGGAAATATGAATTGATGACATCTTTCCATTCTAGGTCAACACTGCCGGGGTAGTAAGTATCACCTTTAAGGTATCCTCGTATGGATGGGTCGTTGGATGGGTCCATAGCAAATACTACTGATGTAGAATCTACATTGGTAGGTAGGGACATTATAGTCTTTCCATGCAGAATCATTCGTAGTTCTTTGTCTTTGGGCGTAACGGGAATAGAAAAAGAGCCGTCTTTCCCTGTCTTGACACTAGCGCGTGAACGAGATGTTTTAACTATAGCACCTTTAACGGGTTCTCTTTCAGCATTGAGAACTACACCATTGATTATTTTCTCTTGGGAGTAGAGAGATAAGCTAGTTATAAGAGATAAAATAAGGGTTAATATCTTGTACATAGTATATGTTTTAATTTTAAAAATGATTTTTCAAGGGGTAAAAGTACTTAAAAAATCTGTACTTTTGTTACATAATAACATTAAATGTAGAATAAATGTCTCAACCCAAAGAACGTATAATAATGGGTATAGACCCAGGTACCAATATCATGGGTTTTGGAGTGATAAAGGTTGTGGGCAAATCTATGTCATTTGTGGCCATGGACGAACTAAATCTCCATGGTATGGAAAACCAATTCCTCAAATTAGACAAGATATACCGTGCCACCATAAGAATGATAGATACATTCCTCCCCGATGAGATAGCCCTTGAAGCTCCGTTTTATGGTAAAAACGTACAAGCTATGCTTAAACTAGGACGAGCCCAAGGTGTAGCCATGGCAGCTGCTATATCACGTCAAATACCCATAAGCGAGTACATGCCCAAAAAAGCCAAGATGGCTGTAACGGGTAATGGTAATGCATCCAAAGAGCAGGTAGCTGGTATGTTGGCACATCTTCTAGGGTATAAGGATATGCCAGAACATCTAGACTCTACCGATGCTCTTTCGTTGGCAGTATGTCATTTCTTTAACACCACTAGCGAAGGAGCTCCACGCCGTAATGTGCATGGTGGTTGGGAGGCATTTGTAAAACAGAATTCCTCTAGAGTGGCTGGAGGAACAGCAGCAGTAAAAAAATCTGATGATGGGCTAGCTAGAGCATTAGCCAGTATTAAAAAGAGATAAAAGACACACTGTAAATAACCTCTTGTGAAAAAGCGGCGGCCTAGGGCCGCCGCTTTTTCACAAGACTATATATGTGTCTAGTTTTCTACTACTATGTTTTCTTTTTTTCTGGCATATTTGTCCACCACCAGAGCTATTGCTCCGTCACCTGTTACGTTACAAGCCGTGCCAAAACTATCCAGAGCTACATATACAGCTATCATCAGTCCGCAGGCTGTCTGGTCAAATCCCAGCACACTCTGTAGCACACCCAACGAAGCCATAATCATGCCTCCGGGTACGCCGGGAGCTGCTATTGCCGTAAATGCAAGCATAAATATGAATGCCGTATAAAGAGATATGTCATAAGTTCCTCCTGTGAGTATCATTATAGCCATAGAGCAACTAACGACCTTCATCACACTACCGGGCATATGTATAGTAGCACATAGAGGTACCACCATACCTGCGGTAGAACTGCTTACACCGTTTTTAATGGTTTGTTGGAGGGTAACGGGTATAGTAGCTGCCGATGACGAAGTGCCTAGTGCAGTCATGTATGCGGGCAACATAGTTTTAAGGATAGACAGAGGATTGCGATGAGTTATAATACCTGCTATAGAGAATAGCAGTAGGAGTATCACAACGTGCATCACTATGATGACTATTATGACCTTGGTAAATAGACCCATTACTACGCTTATGTAGTTTGAAGCAGCCATCTCCATAAATATGGTAAATATATAAAGTGGCAAGCAAGGTATTATAACCGATGAAATTACACGAGTTATTATTTCTGCAAAATCATCTACTGCACATTTGAGGGTGTTGTTCTGAACATAGATAAGACCTATCCCCACTACAAATGCAAGAACCAGAGCTGTAATGACACTCATAGCAGGAGGTATAGAAAGTGTAAAATATGGAGCAAATACTTCGCTGTTTTCAGGTGCTTGTGCCATCGCCTCTCCCGATAGTAAATTTGGGAGTAGGGTATCACATATCCCATATGTAAAATATCCCGAAAATATGGTTGAAGCATATGCTACACCTACCGTGAGTAGTAACATTCGTCCAGCATTGCGACCTAGTCCTCCTATAGATGAGGCTACCATAGATAGTATAATAAGAGGAATGATAAATCCTAGAAACTGACTGAATAAGGATTTAAATGTAGCAAATCCGCGTGCTGCCCACATAGGCATCATACTGCCTAGTAGTATGCCTAGAACTATGGCTATGAGGATTTTGGTGAGAAGATTTAGTTTTATTTTAAACATTTTGTTTTGTGTGTTTTATCTGGATAAATATAATATGTCGCAAATTTAGTGATTTTAAGATAGTCTGTCGTATATTTACACCATAAAAATAAGACGTAAAAAAAATGGAAGAAAAAGTAGAGAGTTTTACACTTGACCATAGAAAAGTAGTTGCTCCATATGTGAGGAAATGTTGCACTCTGGAAGGAGAAAAGGGTGATAAAGTAAGCAAATATGACCTCCGTTTCACCCAACCAAATGTAGAGAGTATCCCTACGGTTGCTCTTCACGCCATAGAACACCTGCTGGCACATCATATAAGAGAGCATATAGACGGGGTCATAGACCTTTCGCCTATGGGATGCAGGACGGGTTTTTACTTGTCACTGTGGGGGGATAACAGCGTAGAGGAGGTAAGAGACGCTTTGGTTTTATCATTGCAAGATGTGATGAAGGCCGAAGAAGTCCCAGCAGCCAATGCTATTCAGTGTGGTAACTACCGCGACCTTTCGCTATTTGGAGCCAAAGAGTATGCTCATAAGGTACTTGATGAGGGAATTTCTACATCTATCTATGGGGAAGATAGGTAGATATGCCATTAAAATACAGATATGATAGGGCAAATGATAAATTTTTTAATAAAAATGTTGTGAGATACATTTTTTATTCCGAATATTGCCTCTCGTAAGGAAAAAACATAAAAACATTAAAACGAGGTATGAAGCAAATATGCACATTTGGACTGTTTTATTACTTTGGTTTCTATTATGGAGACCAGAGCGGTCGTGTGTGTATCTAGTATAGATAAAAAAGATAAACAAGACCGCTCCCAGATGCCTGAGAGCGGTCTTTTTAATGATAGAGATTATGGAAAAAAACATTACGGTTGCCATTCAAGGCATAAGGGGTTCTTACCATCATGTGGCGGTAGAAAAATTCTTTGGACAAGATGCAGAATTTGTAGAGTGTGCTACATTCAAGCAAGTCCCCGAGGCATTGGAAAAAGGAGAGGCAGACTATGGAGTTATGGCTATAGAAAATTCCATAGCAGGGTCTTTGCTTCAGAATCATAAACTTCTAGGTCTTTATGATCAGAAGATAATAGGCGAAGTTTATGTGCGTATAAATCACTGCCTTCTAGCCTCTCGTGGAGTTAAGATAGAAGACCTCACCGAAGTAGAATCACACCCTATGGCACTCCTTCAATGTGATAATTTCCTTTCACATCATCCAGAGATACGCCTGCTGGAGAGTGATGATACGGCACGTTCGGCACGTAAGGTTGCCTCACGCAAGATGAGACACATGGGAGCTATAGCATCAGAATTATGTGCCAGACTTTTTGATATGGATATTTTGGCTCGTAATATCCAGACTATGAATGATAACTACACTCGTTTTTTTGTGATAGGGCATAAAAATACTCCACAAGTAGAAAATGCCGATAAAGCTTCTATACGTTTTGTAGCACGGCATGAGTCTGGTAGCCTAGCCAAGATACTTTCGGTATTTGCTATGCACGGGCTTAACCTTACCAAAATTCAAAGCGTTGCCATTATGGAACGTCCTTGGGAGTATGCTTTTCATGCAGATGTGATGTTCCCTTCGCTTGCTACATTTGATAGCTGTATGGAAGTCGTTTCACATCAAGTCCAAGAGATGGAAATACTAGGCATTTATAAACATAATATAGACTAAATGTGATGATGGTAAAAGAGGTAAGCATAATAGGACTAGGTCTTATAGGTACATCACTAGCACGAGGGGTGAAAAAATGTGGTTTCACGTCTCGTGTGATAGGGCTGGATATGAATGCAGACCACTCTCGTATGGCTCTAGAGGCAGGATACATAGACGAAGTGGTGGATATGGAGCGTGCTTGTAAAGCGAGCATAGTAGTCGTCGCTGCACCTGTAGATGTATCTGGAGAGATAGTGAGAGAAGCTCTGGATAAAAGTGGGGAAGAGACCATAGTGATAGATGTGTGCAGTACCAAAAAGAATATAGTTGATATGGTGTCTTCACATCCTTCGCATAGTAGATTTGTGCCTACACACCCTATGGCAGGTACAGAAAATTCTGGACCAATGGCATCTCTTGATGACCTTTTCTATGGTCATACGGTGATAGTGTTGCCATATCCAGATGCCGATGTTGAAAAAGTAAAAGTCATAGAGACTATGTATGAAACACTGGGTGCAGAAATAGTAAAGATGACTCCTGCAGCACACGATGAGAGTGTTGCATATGTGTCGCATATTTCACATATATCCTCATATGCACTTGCTCTTACGGTACTTAACAAGGAACGTAGTCAGGAGAATATAATGCATCTAGCAGGCGGTGGTTTTGCATCGACGGCTCGTCTTGCCAAAAGTTCTCCCGATATGTGGGTACCTATATTCACAGAAAACCGCGAAGCTATAATAGACGTCCTGGACGAATATATAGAAAACGTGATACTCTTTAAACACGCCATAAAATCTGCCAATGCAGACGTAGTACGTACGCTCATATCACAAGCCAATCGTGTACGTGGCGTTCTAGAAGAAAAAGAAAAGAAATCAAAAAACAAACGATAAAACATAAAAAGCGATGAAGACATTTGATATACTCCCTATGATTGAGTGGGGATTGGGAAATGAGAATATACCTCTAGGTATAGCAGGCCCATGCAGTGCCGAAACAGAAGACCAAGTAATGGAAACAGCCCGTGGACTTATACATAGAAATATACATGTTTATCGTGCGGGTGTTTGGAAACCTCGTACACGTCCCGGTAGTTTTGAAGGAATGGGAGAAGAGGCTCTTAAATGGCTCTCTCGTGTAAAAAAAGAATTGGGACTTAAGGTAGGTACCGAAGTAGCCAATGCAGAACATGTACGTCTAGCCCTCAAATATGATATAGATGTGCTATGGATAGGAGCTCGTACCACAGCCAGCCCATTTACTATGCAGGAATTGGCCGAGGCGTTGCGTGATACAGATAAAGTGGTGCTTGTCAAAAACCCTATGAATCCAGACCTTGACCTATGGATGGGAGCAATAGAACGTCTTAATGCTTGTGGAATAAAGAAAATAGGAGCTATTCACCGTGGTTTTTCATCCTATGCCAAGACCAAATATCGTAATGTCCCACAGTGGCAGATACCTATTGAACTACGTCGTCGTCATCCAGAACTACCTATAATATGTGATCCTTCACATATATCGGGTTGTCGTGAGCTAGTGATGCCTGTCTCACAGATGGCTCTTAACCTACATTTTGACGGACTGATGATAGAGAGTCACTGCAACCCTGAATGTGCGTGGAGTGATGCTTCACAACAGTTGGTACCCGATGCTGTTAAAAAAATGACCGAAGACCTTTATTTGCGTAGGGCTAGTGCCGATGGAGAAGCTGCAATACGTCTTGCGGCTTTGCGTCAGCAGATAGACGAGATAGATAACCAGATAATATCTATACTAGGTGCTCGTATGAATGTAGCACAGCAGATAGGTGAGGTGAAAAAAGAAGCCAATCTGGCTATCCTTCAGAATACGCGTTGGAAGGATGTGCTAGCCAAAACCGTAGCCGATGGGCAGAAACAGAACCTTTCTGAAGCATTTGTACGTGCGGTATTTGAGGCGATACATACAGAATCCATAGAACGTCAGAATGCTGTGATGACAGAAAAATAAGTTTTTGATTTTATATGAAAAATAGACGTAAGACCGTAAGCGTGATAGGCCCCAACCAAGCCAGATGTAATGTAGATGTATATAATTTTGGTATGAGGCTAGGCGAGGCGTTAGCTATGGCGGGATATACCATTGTATGTGGGGGAGTGTATGGGTTTATGGAAGCTGTATGCAAAGGAGCCCATATGGCAGAAAACTACAACTATGGTACGACGGTAGGTATTCTGGCTGGCAATGATAAAGAAGAAGCCAACGAATATGTAGATGTGGTAATACCTACTGGGCTAGGTTGGGCTCGTAACCAGTTAATAGTCAATGCGGCCGATATAGTAATAGCTGTGGCTGGTGGAGCAGGTACTCTTTCAGAAGTAGCATATGCTTGGCAGGTGGATAAGCCTGTAATATGTTACACAGAATTTGAAGGGTGGGCACAGAAACTGGCAGGTGTACAGATGGACTCTCATAAAAAAACAGCTATGTTCCGCCCTGCATCTACGCTGGAAGAGGTGATGAAAATCATCAAATACGGAGTGTAGTGAGATAAACACTGAAAAAACGGCAGCCGCAGGCTGCCGTTTTTTTTATGGGTAATGGTAGGTGTTTTAGTCGGTTGGTTTCCACACCCATTCACCTTTGCGATTGATATACCCCCATTTTTCCTTACTTATTTCTCCCATGCCTACTCTGGCTAATCCATTAGAAAAGTCTTCTGCATTATCAAACTGTGGGCTAATAACAATTTTCCCTTTCTTGTCAATATAACCCCATTTCCCAGTTTTTTGTTCTCCTATTTTTACTGCAGCTAGGCCTTCGTGGAAATCTCTAGCTTTGACTATTTGATGAGATATGACGGTTTTCCCTTTTTTGTTAATATATACCAAATGGTCATCTTTCCATATAACCGCCAATCCTTCGTGGAAGTCACCAGCATAATAAGATTGGGCGGGAATGATGATTTTGCCTTTTTTGTTGATGTAATCATATTTTCCAGTATGGTAGTTGCCTATTTTTACACGAGCTATACCTTCGTGGAATTTTTCTGCATGACCAAATTGAGGCTCTATGACTATTCTTCCTTTCTTATCTATATAACCATATTTGTCGGTTATAAACACTGCTGCTAGACCTTCCGAAAAATTTTCAGCCCAATCAAAAACTGTGTCAATGACTATATCTCCTTTTTTGTCTATGTAGCCATATCTTTCTTTCTCTCCATTCAATTTTATTATAGTTGTCAATCCTTCATTAAAAGAATTAATGAATGGGCTATCGATAGATATCACCATTGTACCTTTTGTGTTTATAAAACCAAATTCACTATTGAGTGTAATGGCTTTTGCTAGACCTTCATTGAAGTTCTCCAACCATTGGAAATGAGGGTTAATAACATATTTTCCATCTTTATTTATGACTCCAAGACGTTTAGTTTTATTATCTCGTACAATGGCCAATCCTTCCGAAAAAGCCCAGGCATACTCAAATTGAGGTTCTATAGCTATTTCCCCTTTCTTGTCTATATAGCCACATTTCCCATCTACTTTTACCGGGAATAAAGCATCATCATTTTGAGCATTAACCTTAATGTCAAAAGATGTAAGCAATATGCTTACATATAAAAATATGAAATATGTTATTTTATCCATCTTATGGATTTTGATGTTTTTATTCTTTGCTAGTGGTATTACGACCGTAAGCCTCGTTTATGGCATCTAGCAGATATTCTTTAGGGTCAGACATATACTCCCAGAACATAACACCTGCCAGTCCGTTTTCCAGTGTGTAAAGACATTTTTCTGTTACAGACTGTTCATCGTCATATGTAACAAAGACTTTGTTTTCCTCGTGGAATAGGTAAGGAGCACGAGCTGTGCTGTCCCAGTATTTTACAAATCCTTTGCGGTTTTCCAGACTGTCTTTGATACGTGTAAATCCTCCTCCTGCACGAGTCTGAGCTACAACGGTATCTCCTAGACCTTTGGTAGCATCATCTTTTACTTTAAATGCTCTAGAGCCAAATGATATACCCACTACCAGTTTTTCGGCAGGGACGCCAGCACGCATGAATGATTCTACGGCATATTGACCGCTATAGAGGCATTCGTATTGTTGAGAAGGGTACATATTGGTGTGGTGACGTGCTATTTTTTCTGGATAGTAGTCATAAGTCATTAGGTTTACATAGTCTAGATATGGGGCACATTTATCCATTTCTGTATGTTCTACAAATTTTTCAAATCCTCCTACAGCTGTTGTAAGTAGGTATTTTTTGCCAGTAACACCTTCTAGCGAATCAAGGCTCTCGCGTAGGGCTTCAAACATAAGTGTGAAGTTTTCTTTGTCTTCGGGGCGGAAGATATTTCCTTCCATACCTCCAAATCCAGGGTATTCCCAGTCTATATCCACACCGTCAAGGTCGTATTTGCCTACTATATCGGCCGATGTAGATGCAAATAGTTTGCGTCCTTCTGCAGTAAGTACGGCATCTGAAAACAGACCACTCCAAGTCCAACCACCTATAGATATAAGTATCTTGAGGTCGGGATTTACTTCTTTAAGGGCATTGAGAGTGCGGAAGTTTATGGTGTCGGTCTTTTCATTGGTAAGGGTGGCACGACCATCTATAAGGTTTACAAACGCATAGTTTATATGTGTTATTTTTTCTGGAGAGATACGGCTGGCATCCACTTCGCCGCGATAACCGCCTACATAAGCTATGATAACTGGTGATTTTTCAGCGGGAACTTTCTTATTTTCACTGCAAGATGATAGCACAGCAATAAATAATGCTAACGAGATGGTTTTAAATAGAATTCTGTACATAAGATATGTGTTTATATTGGTTTATAAAAATGCTTGTATGTTCTCTACAAATGTAGTAAAAATTATTTTTAACTATTATTATGTTTTAGTTACTATTTTTACTAATTTAGTAGCACGAAAAGGTGATTAACATTCCTATGATTAATAATTATATTTATGTTTAAAAACGCCTACAAAAATATTTAAAATAGTTTTAAATATTTAAAAAGTTGTAGTAGATTTGTTGCGAGATTAAATTCTCACAATAATATAATATTAACCATTTAAATACTCAAGTAAAATGAAAAACAAATTCATTTTTACAGCAACAGCAGTTCTACTGCTATGCGTAGGTGTGCTTTTATATGCCACCACCAACAAATCTACAACACTTACTACTTTTTCTACAGAAGAAGTAGCAGACAACACCGAAACTGTATCATCTCCACCAGAGGTTTTCTGTACAGCTTATGCATATCGCCTTGAGCATAAATTAACGGGAGAGGTGTTATATGATATAACAACATTCCCTATAGAATTGCCATATATTAACAACGATTATCGTTACACTTTTTTAGAAAGTAGAGAAGGAACGGTAATGGAAAATTTCGTAGGGGGGCCATCTTTATGTTCGGCTTATTATTCCCTATGTGATGATTATGGCGTAGAATATCATTATCAATAATTAAAATAAGCCCCGAATGGCTATTCGGGGCTTTAATAAATTAAAACTAAACAATCATGAAAGCACTTAAATTATTTTTCCTACTGGCGATAGCGGGGCTATCCCTAGGAGCAGCAGCACAGAACTATGAGGTAAAAGGTGTGGTTATAGACGCAAAAGGCAACCCTGTGGTAGGAGCTACCATACGCACCAACAAAAGCAAGGCGGCTGCTATAACCAAGGCAGGCGGAGTCTATACACTTACCGCTACTCCCAAGGATACAGAACTACGCCTCATAATGAACAAATACACCGTGATGGAAAAAGAATTAAGTGCCGCGATAGCTGCCAACCCCATAGCTTTTGAACTGGATGAAACAAATGACCCTGCTATTACTGGTTACTTAATAGGTGATACATACTACCCAGGGGAAGCTGATGCAAGTATAAGTGATATTTTTAAAAACCGTTTTCCAGAAGTAAAATATGATGGCACATATGTTGAAATTAGACTTGCGGGAAATTCTGCACTTTTTGATGCTAGGCGTGCATGTATAGATATTGATGGAAGCGTTGGAGATAGATTGATAGGTATAGAACCACACCAGATATACAGCATAAAGGTGCTTAAAGATGGGTCTGCTTATGGGACTCAAGGACTTAGTGGAGCAGTTGTAATAGTAACCAAAGCCCACCACGAGGCAAATAAAAGCGTGGAAAAAGCAGATATTTCTGTAGGGAAAGACACGATACGCGGTGTGGTAAAAGATGGATGGGGACGTGTAGTCCCTGGGATGAGGATACGCACATCGTCTGGAGAAGAGACCGTAAGTGATGAGAATGGTAACTATGCCATACATATCACAAAAAAAGATAAATACTTACGTTGTGTGATGGACTATGTAGAAGGCACTACCGTCCGCATAACTAAAGCCAACACAAGTAAACCTGTAAATCTTATAGTTATGTTACGCCAGAATGACCTACGCGGTTGGTTCAGTGATGACATGACCACATATTACCCCGGTGCAGGAGATGGTGATTGGGCTTCAATAATGTCGCGTTTCCCTGCTACAATATATAAAGATGGAAGTGTAGCATTTACTCGCCATTCAAACACCAGTCTTAATGGTTCATCTGGAGGGAATAAAGAAGAGGATGATGAAGAAACATCTTCATCTACAGGAGAGTCTGTATCTGTTGCAGCACTTATACTCGTTGATGGAGTTGCGATGGAAGAGAGTAATCTGGAGAGCATAGAGCCACATAGTGTGTATAGCGTGAAAGTTGTAAAAGAGAATGCCGTCCCACTTTATGGAGCAAAAGCTCAGTATGGTGCAGTGGTCGTAACCACACGAGGCATGGGTAACACTACCCCCGTCGCCAGTGCCGACCTAGCAGTAGCAGCTGCCCGTCAGAATGGAGATATGAAAAGCTTTATAGCTGCACAGGGTAAAAACTTGGAATATGATGATGGATACATAAAGGTAAATGGAGAACGTTGTCAGCTGTATATCATCAACGACAGCGAATTCTCCCATATGCGTGGTATAGAGGTAGATATGATAGATGATATCATCATCTTAAATGATGACTACACCGCCTCATATGGCGAGAAAGCCAAACATGGAGTAGTTCTTATAAGTGCCTCCC
>JAGAUI010000018.1 GCA_017620815.1 Flavobacteriales bacterium | reverse complement strand
TGAAATTGCCAAAAAATTGGGAGCCTCGAAAACCAGCTTTGCTGTGCAAAGCAAAGTCTCGGCTCTTTTTCCAATTTTTTACCAAATTCTTCGGGAAAAACAAAGGGGACACTTTTTTTCTCATTGAGAATATTTAAAACCGCCCGTGGTGGCTGCACCACCGGGGCTTCCTTGCCGTGGTGGCTGCACCAATCTTTTAGCATTTGTGAATATAATTTTTTTGCAGATTATTTCGTTTTTTTTGTGGTGATAAAAGAAGTAAAATGTGTACATTTGACACAGTTTAACGGTAATTTTTTCTTTTTACATATGAAACGCGTTTTATTATTATCTATGATGCTCATCACTGCGATGTTGTGGGGAGCAGAAAACACCAAATTTTCATTTGCTTTACTTACCGATACCCACATAAGTGGAGAGTCCTCTATGGAGGACCTTAAAAAGACGGTAAATGATATCAATTCCCGCGATGATATAGAATTTGTTATCATAGCTGGTGATATCACAGAATTCGGTGCAGACTGGGAACTTGAGGCTGCTCATGAGATATTTGAAGGACTGGATGTGCCTTATTACATAGTGCCGGGTAACCACGACACCAAATGGAGTGAAAGCGGATGTAATAGCTTTGCTCGTATATTTGGAGGGATAGATTTTGCATTTGAGGCACATGGAATACTCTTCTGTGGTACTTCGTCTGGCCCCAATATGCGTATGGGTATGGCACAAGTGCCACGTGAGGCTCTAGTATGGCTTGATAGTCTTATAACAGCCACACCAGCATCTATGCCTATCATATACACTGTACACAACCCTATGGACTCTTCCCTTTCCAATGTGGCAGAAGTCTATGACGTACTTAAAAAAGGAAATATCCAGCTTACGCTATCGGGACATTGGCATACAGATAACCTTAAAAACTATGACGGAGTGCCTGCCATAGTAGGACGTAGTAACCTACGAGCTACCCCTCCTTCCAAAGTAGTGGGTTATAACATCATAACTATAGATACCGCTACTATGCATCTTACTGTGCGTAACCATGAAAGCGGAGGCAAAGACGGTAAAGTGTGGGCAGAGCTAGACCTTAAACCCTATGACCCATCTATTGAGACTACCCGCCCAGATTATTCGCTTAATGAGCAGTATCCCAATGCCTCTACACTGTGGGAAAAACAAGAAACAGCCGATATAGGCAGTGGATTTGCAAGTGATGGAACACGTCTTTTCTATGCTACGGCAGCAGGAGAGATAAAAGCTATATATGCTCGTACGGGAGGTGATGTATGGAGCTATAAGACTGCAGGTCGTATCTATTCTTTCCCAGCATATAGTGCAGGCCGTGTGGTATGTGCCTCTACCGATGGTAATGTCTATTGCCTTAATGCCAAAAACGGACGCCTTATATGGGTGCATCCTACAGGTAAGGGTATAGTTGCATGTCCGTTGGTGGAAAATGGAGTGGTGTATGTAGGTTCGTCGGCAGGAGAGTTTTATGCTATAGACCTTATGAGCGGAGACAGAAAATGGACGTTTGATGGGGTTAAAGGATTTATAGAAGCCCGTGCCATAGCAGATGATGAAAAAGTGTATATAGGTTCATGGGGTAACGAATTCTATGCTCTGGATAAAAAGGACGGTACGCTGGTGTGGAAATGGAAGAATAAGGGTAGTCGTATGTATTCGGCGGCGGCGTGTTGGCCGGTGATAGAGGGAGATAAAGTGTTTATTACCACTCCCGAACGTGCCACCCGAGCATTAGATAAAAACACAGGAGAGGAGATATGGTTCTCCAAAGAGCCCAATGGTCGTGAAAGTCAAGGTATATCACTGGATGGTAAAACACTTTACGTTAAGACTATGCTTACCAATGAATTGGCAGCAGTAGATGCTACTAGTGATACATGTAAGATACTATGGAAATGCCCTCTTCCAAATGATGCCGATATGGATTTGGCTCCTGCTCCTATATTGAGTAATTCAAATGCTATATTTGTCCCATCAAGCATAGGTAAGGTATATGCTGTAAAGAGTGATGGTTCTCGAGTGGTATGGGCAAAAAAACTATCAAATACCGTTATAAACCACATTTTGCCACTAGATGAAAAAACTGTGGTGGCATCTACTATGGATGGTAAGATAGTGTGCATACGTTATGAAGAAAATTAATTATTGATAGATATGAAAAGATTATTATTTGCATTTGTTGTGCTGTGTTCACTTGTAGTAGTGGCACAGGAAGGAAAGATAAAATTTGCTGTGCTGGCCGATACTCACGTTGGGTCATATGCTTCGGCTACACAGGATTTGCGTGATGCTATAGCCGATATCAATTCACAGAGTGATATAGATTTTATTATCATAGCTGGTGATATCACAGAATTTGGTACCGATGAAGAGATAATGGCTGTCAAAAAAGAATTGGAAGCCAATAAGAAACCGTATCTTTTTGTCCCCGGCAACCACGATACCAACTGGAGTGAGAGCGGTTGTACCACATTTAACAAAGTGATGGGTGGTAGCCAATTCCGTTATATGTTTAAGGGAATGTTGTTCCTAGGCATATCATCTGGCCCATACATGAGAATGGGACCCTGCCAAGCTCCTCGTGAGGACATAGAATGGCTTGCCGAGAACCTTAAAAACACACCAGAAGATACTCCTGTGGTTTTTGTATGTCATTCGCCACTTACGCTGACTGCCATAGCCAATGCCGACCAGATAATAGACCTGCTCAAAACCCGCAATATCCAGTTTGTCATAGCGGGGCACTATCATGTAGACAGTCTGGAGGATTTTGAGGGGATACCAGGATTTCTGTGTCGTTCCTCTTTGCGTACAAAAGCTCCATGCGGAGGATATACCATTTTTACCATAGATGGTGGTAAGGTAGAGGCTGCCGAACGTCGTCCATGTGAAGGAAAGACTCGTGAGGCTTGGGCGAGTGTTACGCTTAAAAAATTTGATGCGGCATCTACTCCTCACCCTGCCCGTCAAGACTACACTGCCGAAAACGCCCGCACATCGCGTATCACACAACTTTGGCACGTACAAGACCATAGCGATATAGCATCTGGTATTATACAGGAGGGGAAAGTGGTTTACTTTACCAATACTCTAGGCGAATTGCGTGCATTGGATGCAAAGACAGGTAAATACCTATGGACATTTTCTACGGGGGATAAGATATATTCAGAACCTGTGTATCACGATAAAAACATCTACTTCACCTCTACCGATGGTGGTGTGTATTGTGTGTCTGCCCGCAAAGGAAAATTGGTATGGAAACACATGACAGACTATCCTATACTATCTACTCCAGCCATAGAGGGAGATACTGTGTATGTAGCGGGAGGCAAAGGTCGTTTTTATGCTTTTGATGCGGTTACAGGGAAAAAACTATGGCAGTATGAAGGTATCAAAGGCTATATGGAGGCTCGTCCAGCCATAGGACGTGATGTGGTAGCTATAGGCTCATGGGCAGCAGAATTTAATGCTGTAAATAAAAAGGACGGCACATTGGCTTGGAAGTATGCTCCTGGTATAAGCAGATATTATTCTCCCGGTGCTACTTGGCCAGTGGCATACGGCGGACGCATATATGCTCAAAGTGCCGACTATAATCTGTATTGTTTTGATGAGAAAGACGGACGTATCATTTGGGCTAGCAAGAAACCAAACGGTCGCGAATCATTGGGTGCAGAACCAGATGGCAGTATCCTATACGTCAAGAGCATCAATGACTATGTGGTAGCTATAGACGCTACGGCAGACACATATAAAGAGCTATGGCGTGCCAATATAGGAATGGGGCCAGAATATGGTCCTACCCGCATCACTGTCAATGACACCAAGGCATTTATTCCTACTGGTAACGGTAAGGTTTACTGTCTGGATAAAAAGACTGGTGAGACGCTGTGGTGTCATCGTTTCTCGTCATCGCTTATAACCTGTGTATATCCCGTAGGTCAGGAGGCTCTTATAGTAACTACTATGGGAGGAGGCATACATTATATGAAACTTTAATCCTACCTTTAATATAAGGCAAAAAAACACCCCCGCCACTCGTGGCGGGGGTGTTAGTTTTAATAAATCTTATATACTTTGCGATACTTTACTTGAATGAGTCGTAGAGTCCCATCTACCGTATCATTTTTATCTATGAAATAGACTTTTTTATCTACCATAGTATCTCCCCAAGCTTCGGCAGTAGCTTTATCTGCAAAGGGAAGCATAGTGTCAAGGTCTATAACCGTCACTTCATTTAGGAATGATGTAGGACGATAAATTATCTCTACCGTGTCGTCCCATTTTACTTCTCTTATCCGTGCCAATTTTTCTAAATCATAGTTTATATGAAAAAATGTTAACTTATAATTTTTTTGCTCCGACTTTATCCAAAAACCCATAGGGTCTGATAAAATATATTCATCTTGTTTAGGGTATCCTTTCATTACTCCTTCATCCCCGCCTAATGGTTGAGATGTAAATGTTACATACACTGTTTCTCTTTCCTGTGCCTGTGCTACTACTCCCAGTAGCAGTAAAGCAATAATAAATATTTTTTTCATAGTAGTAGATACTTTTATTTATGTTGCTAAATTAGTGAAAAATAACTAAAACCCCACCGAAAGGTGGGGTTTTAGTTTTAATCTTATAACCTTAAATAAATCTACTCTACGTCTTTAAATTTATAGATGAATAAAACAGGATTGCTCATAGGTGTGAGTTTTGAATATGCTTCTTTTAACGCTCGTTGATAGCCGGGGCTTTCTGGTGTTTTATATACGCGAGCATTTCCATCCTTATCAAATAGACCATCAAACACACTCATAGCAGACATGATATACTGCCCATCGTGGAATTTAAATCTAAATGGATATTCCATAAACATCGGTATGTTAATACCATTTGTAAGGCGGGTTTCACCTGTCTTTTTATTTAAGATAAGTACACATTCGCTGGTAGGGCGATGATTTCTTATCCACAACTCTTTTTTATCGCGGTCATTTCTTATCTCTTCTGGTAGAGTTGTAATTATTTCTTTCATAGAATAATCCCCCCAGCGGAATGTAAGTATAAGATAGTCTTTGGTGTCATATATGCCTCTTATACCCAGTACATAATTGTCATATTCATCTTTTTCTCTTTTCTCCTGAAAAGTGCAGTGACGCATGCTTTCAGGGAGAGTCTTATCTCCAAAGTCAACTACATATTCTGGCACTATGGTATCTCGTGTGGCGACGAATATAGTATCGAGGTTTGATATCATAAATCGTACCGTATCACCACAATTCATAAAGGTGTAGTTTGTTCCAGAACTAAGAGGGCTGAAATGTTCCGCAGGAATAGATGGGTCGGCTGGGTCATAGGGCATAAAACGTTTAACGCTGCCTGTATCCAAATCCATATCTAATGACACCCATTTATATGGCTGTCCTAATCTTTTAGGATATTTATTTAAAAATAGAACACCAAAATACACCCTGTTCCCTGCCACAAAGGATAGGGACGGAGTTATGATATTACGATTTATTTCTTTGGTGGATATACTTTTTATAAAATTACAATCAAGATCATAATATAGAACTTTGTGTCCATAAACATCTCTTATGTATATATATTCATCGGTTATACATACATTATGTATTGCTATATAATCTTGTGGTCCTTCTCCTGGTGTCTGTATTTTATTTAGGTAGTTGCCGTTTTCATCAAACATAAAAACACCTTTTGATTGTTCTTCCCATACATATATCCTGCCGTTACGATAAAATATTTTTTGTATTTCATTTCCCACCAGACATTCAGGGGTGGTTTCCAGTGGTATCACGCGGTAGAAAGAGGTATCCAGGAACTCTGCGAGGTCCATATAGTGTTCTGTGCTATCCACATCTATATAAATATGAGGAACATCGTGATGAGCTTTCTTATCTATATTTCCACAGCCTATGAGTATGGAAAGAACAATCAAGATAAATGGTGTTTTTTTCATAGTAGTAGATACTTTTATTTATGTTGCTAATTTAGTAAAAAAAACATTATCCCGATAAAGAGGGATAAATCTTTTGTTAAACTTCGTTTGTAGGGAAAAGATAATAAAATGACTCGTGGGAGATAAAAAAATGCGGATTGCAGGAGAGAGGAAATATGCGTACATTGGATAAAAATGTAAGACTATGAAAAAAACTCCCGCATTCCTAGATGTAAATAACTATCTGGCGTTTATGGCTCCAGTGTATAACTATTTTGTGGTGATGTGGTATAACCGTTACCTCTTCCTCTATGAATGGGCTGTGCCTATAATCCTCGCAACCCTCTCTATAAGCAATGAAAAAAATCTCATCATTAAATCCTTTAATCTGGGTTTTATAGTTACGCTATTGGGCTCTCTTATGGCATTTTCCATCGCATTGCTCACACTCATACTCACATTTAACGACCGTATAACATCTACCCTCAAAACACGAATGACAGACGTGGTAGCACGAGGCAAAGCATTGTCTCTCTATCAGTTAATGTTTACCAATACCGCATACTCCATAGTGGTGGAAGGCGTACTTACTATGTTTACGATGTTTTTTATGGTGCATGCCAGCTGGATGAGTTGGCTATCTGTGAGCATAACGATACTCTTTACTGCTCAAGTCATACTCATCAACCTACGCACCATAACCAATGTATATCTAGTGTATATGAACCCAGATACACCATTGCAGGAAGAAAATATAAAGGGAGAAAAAGATGGTAAACGTTCGCTTTCTTCGCTGCCTCCACAAGGTGCAGAGGATATAGACGAATGAGCCCCTTCCATATAATAAGAAAGAGCCCTCACAGAGGACTCTTTCCCAATAAAACTAACCCAAACCTAAAAACTATAACTATGAAAAACTAAAAAATTATTTTAGTACTGCAAAGATATACCCTTTTATATTCCCACGCAAGTGTTTTGGTGTAAAAAATACACTTTTAACATAAAAAATTTTTTTATCATCAAAAAATCCCTATACCACTACTCAATGAGAAAGATTTGTGTGTATATTTGTTCATGTTTTAATTATGGATAGACTATGGAAATAACACTCACTCGCCCACGATGTAATTCGTACAATATGACGGCAGTAGCTTCTACACATACATGTGTGCAGCTTAACCGTATCACTCCTGAAGACCAAACGGGGACTTCGCCTATGGAACTGCTGCTGGAGGCAGTGGCAGGCTGTGCGTCTATAGATGTTATTCTCATACTGGAAGAAAAGGGACGTGCGTCTCTTACAGGGTATAAGGTCATTGCCAGTGGACGTCGTGTGCCACCTCCAGCTACTTTGCGTCCATTTGAGGCTATTGATTTGCACTTTGTGATAGATACCGATGCCTCTGCATCAAAGGTCATACGAGCCATAGAACTATCTCTAGAGAAGTATTGTTCGGTGGCGGCAATGCTCAAAGGCAATGTGGAAATTACTTATTCGCTTACACTCAATGGAGAAAAAATAAAGTAAAATGCTATGATAGAATATCTTTATGACACCGTATTTGAACTGGAAGACGAAGATTTTTACACCCAATGGATAAGCTCTCTGGTGGAGAGTCGTGATTGTGAGGTGGGAGAATTGTGTTATACATTCTGTTCAGACGAACAGCTCTTGCGTCTTAATATAGAGTACCTAGACCATGATACCTATACAGATATCATTAGCTTTGATTATTGTGAGGACTATATCATAAGCGGGGAAATGTTTATAAGCGTGGACCGTGTACGCGATAACGCTGCCAAACTAGGTATAGACTTCCGCGATGAACTGGACAGAGTGATGGCTCATGGAGTGCTTCATTATCTGGGTTACAAGGATAAAACCGATGAAGAAGCTGCCCAAATGCGTCAAGCAGAAGAAGAAGCTCTCTCTATGCGTCAAGATATATAATCCCATACATATATGAATGAGATAGAACGTAAATTTCTAGTAAAAGGAGATTTTATGCCACATGTGGTATCTTCTACCCATATAGCACAAGGCTATCTATCCAGTGTAGCCGAACGTACCGTTAGAGTGCGAGTAAGAGGAGATAAAGGCTATCTGACTATCAAGGGTCGCAGTAGTGATGATGGACTCTCGCGTTATGAGTGGGAAAAGGAAATCCCCGCAGGAGAGGCTTGTGAACTGCTTAAACTGTGTGAAGGGGGCGTTATAGACAAGACTAGACATATCATACCCTGTGGTCGTCATACATGGGAGGTAGATGTTTTCCATGGAGAGAACGAAGGGCTTGTAATGGCAGAAATAGAACTGAGCGATACCTGTGAAGAATTTGAAAAACCAGAATGGATAGCCGATGAAGTAACGGGAGATAAACGATACTATAACTCATACATATCTTCTCACCCATATAGTAGATGGTGATAGTCATTATTGACCTACACAAAAAGGGAGCCCCGCAGGGGCTCCCTTTTTGTGTAGGTCGTCTAGTAAGCACTCTCGTGTATTCCTTTGACGGCACGTCCCGATGGGTCATTCAAGTTCTTGAAAGACTCATCCCAAGCCAATGCTTCGGCAGTGCTACACGCTACCGATGGTACCGATGGCACACTCATCGCAGCACTATTGCTGGGGAATAACTCCTCAAATATAGTACGGTAATAGTACTCTTCCTTGTTCTGTGGGGTGTTTATAGGGAAACGTTGTGCGGCATGAGCCATCTGTTCATCGCTTACAGCACTGGCGGTGATTTTTTTAAGACTATCTATCCAACTATATCCCACGCCGTCTGAAAACTGTTCTTTCTGTCTCCATACCACTTCTTTTGGGAGCATGTCTTGGAATGCCTCGCGGAGGATTTTTTTCTCTATCACTCCATCTGGAGCCATCTTGGCAGCAGGGTTAAGACTCATGGCTACATCTAGAAATTCCTTGTCTAGGAAAGGCACACGACCTTCTACACCCCATGCGGCAAGGCTCTTATTGGCACGGAGGCAGTCATAAAGATATAGTTTGCTTATCTTACGCAAAGTCTCCTCGTGGAATGCACGAGCCGAAGGAGCCTTGTGGAAATATAGATACCCACCGAATACTTCGTCTGCACCTTCTCCACTTAGAACCATTTTTATGCCCATACTTTTGATAACGCGGGATAGTAGGTACATAGGAGTAGAAGCTCTCACGGTGGTAACGTCATAAGTTTCTGTGTAGTATATCACATCACGCAAGGCGTCTAGTCCTTCCTGTACGGTGTAGTTTATCTCATGGTGTACAGTTCCTATGTGTTCGGCTACTTTTCTGGCGGCAGAAAGGTCTGGGGCTCCTTTAAGTCCTACGGCAAATGAGTGTAGCTGTGGCCACCAAGCATCGGCAGTACCATCTGTTTCGATACGTTTGGCGGCATATTTTTTGGCTATTGCCGAAATGATAGAAGAATCCAGCCCTCCCGAAAGGAGTACTCCGTATGGGACGTCACTCATCAGCTGTTTCTGTACGGCTTTCTCTAGTGCTTCGCGTAATTTCTCTACCGATGCATCGGCGTCTTTTACAGCATCATAATCCTCCCAATCTCTCTTATACCAACGCTTCATCTGCCCATCGCCACTCCAGTAGTAATGCCCTGGAGCAAAAGGTTCATAACTGGACGCATAGCCTTCCAGCCCTTTCATTTCTGAACATACCATTACATGTCCCTGTTCATCGCGTCCTATATACAGAGGAATGACTCCTATCTGGTCGCGAGCTATGAGGTATTGGTCTTTTTCTAGGTCATATAGAGCAAATGCATATATGCCGCTTATGTCTTCCAGAAAGTCAATACCTTTTTTACGGTATAGTGCCAGTATCACTTCACAGTCGCTGCCGGTCTGGAATTCATATTCGTCTTTAAGGGATTCACGCAATGAGCGATGGTTATATATTTCCCCGTTTACGCATAGGATTTGTTTGCCATCGGGGGAGACGAGTGGTTGTCCTCCCGATGCTGGGTCAACGATAGATAGACGTTCGTGGGCTAGGATAGCACTTCCTCCAGCATATATCCCGCTCCAGTCTGGGCCACGGTGACGTATGCGTTTTGACATTTCAAGGACTTGACGGCGTAGAGCCTCTGTCTGTTCTTTTACTCCAAAGAGAGCTGTTATTCCACACATGATAGTAATGTATTTAGTTATTTATCTTGCTATAAAAAAACTGCCGCATTTTATTGCGGCAGGTATGTATGATAGTTATACAACAACACATAATTGTAAACCCTACACCCCTGCCCATGGTGGCAGAAACGTATTATTCCAATTATTTATATTTATGGTATCTATGAATATCATCATATCTTGATTTTTCCGAAGGCAAATATACGATTATATCAATGTAAGTATTCTTTTGTGGTGAAAATTTTTTGTGTTGAGTCTTATTTTTGCGAATGTTTTAATAAAATGGATTGTTTTGTGATAATGTGTGATTTTATGTGTGTAAAAATATGCCGTCAAATGTTTTTTCTGCACACATTTGGGCTGTCTGTGTATGCTTATGTAGCAGTATCCTCTATTTAAAATAGTAACAAAAGATATTTTATATATGCCATATATAGATTTTTCTACCCAAAAAGTATTATTTCTCACGAAAAATCATCAATTTTGCAGTTTATAAAACTGTTACACATCATTGTTTACATAATAAGACACATATACATGAAACGCAGCAAGATTAAAGACCTGCTCGCAGGAGTAGGATTGGGAGAAAAGGTTACAACTATGGGTTGGGTGAGAACATTCCGTAACGATATGTTCATAGCTCTTAATGACGGTTCAACGGTTAAGAATCTGCAGTGCGTAGTAAAGGAAAATTCTGGACTTAAACTATATGCAGGAACATGTATAGCCGTTACAGGTAGCCTTATAGAAAGCCAAGGCAAGGGTCAGGCATATGAAGTCCTAGCAGACGAAGTAACCATACTAGGAGAGGCAGACCCACAGTCATATCCACTACAACCCAAAGAACATTCGTTGGAGTTTTTACGTGATATAGCACACTTACGCATACGTACCAATCTTTTCGGGGCAGTGATGCGTGTACGTAGTGCGTTGGCACAGGGAGTGCATAAGTTTTTTGCCGAAAGAGGTTTCTATTACTTCAATGCTCCTATCATCACTGGTTCAGACTGTGAAGGAGCAGGAGAAATGTTCTGTGTAACATCATTGCCTCATGATAATGCTCCGCGTACAGAAGACGGAAAGGTAGATTATAGCAAAGACTTTTTTGCTCGCCAGACCAACCTCACAGTATCTGGACAGCTAGAAGCCGAAACATATGCCATGGCACTAGGTGCTGTATATACATTTGGCCCTACATTCCGTGCCGAAAATTCTCATACTACACGACATCTGGCAGAATTCTGGATGATAGAACCAGAGGTAGCATTTGCCGACCTAGAAGAAAATATGGAACTGGCCGAAAGCTTTATCAAGAGTGTTATACGTTATGCTATGGATAATTGTGGGGATGATATTGATTTCCTAGATGCTCGTTATGCACGTGAGGAAAACAAAAAAACTGCAGCCTCTCGTAGTGCTATGGGACTTAAGGAAAAACTCAACTTTATACTTAACAACGATTTCAAACGCGTTTCTTATACCGAGGCCGTAGATATCCTTAAAAACTCCAAAGCCAATAAAAAAGGTAAATTCAAATACCCAGTGGAGGAGTGGGGTATAGACCTTCAAAGCGAACACGAACGTTATCTGGTAGAAAAGCACTTTGGTTGTCCTGTGATACTTTACGACTACCCAGCAGCTATCAAGGCGTTCTACATGCGTATGAATGATGATGGACGTACGGTGCGTGCTATGGACGTGCTGTTCCCGGGCATAGGAGAGATAGTGGGTGGTAGCCAACGTGAGGAACGTATGGATGTACTTATGCAGAAAATCAAAGACCTAGGTATGGATGAAAAGACACTATGGTGGTATCTAGATACACGTCGTTTTGGTAGTGCTCCACACTCTGGTTTTGGTCTAGGGTTTGAACGTCTGGTGCAGTTTGTAACAGGTATGGAGAACATAAGAGATGTGATTCCATTCCCTCGTTACCCACAGAGTGCCGAATTTTAATATCTATTACCTCTCTCGATAGCTTATGAAATATATGACGGATTCTACCATAAGATATATCACACTGCTATGTGTGATGTGTATATGTAGTGCTGTATATGGACAAGACGTGCCCGATACCACCAATACTAGAAAGTCTCATAAGCTACTCATGCGTGGGCAGAAGAACAAATATCTGGATGACCAGTTGTATGTAGGATTTACATATAACATACTCACATCAATGCCCAGTGATGTAAAAAACTATTCGTTTTCAAATACTCTGTCGTTTGGTTACATAAGAGATATACCACTTAACAAGCGTAGAAACATAGGTATAGCAGCGGGTGTAGGACTGGGGTATCATACTTATTACACCAATGTGCGTATGGGACGTGATGAAAACGGAGTGGCGTTTATGAAGGTGCTAGATGATGGTCAGTATCAGTCCAATAGATTTTCATTGCAAACGGTGGATATACCTCTTCAGGTGCGTTTCCGAGGCTCCACTGCCGAAAAATTCAATTTCTGGAGAGTGTATGCTGGTCTAACCTTTTCGTGGGTGTATAAAAACTCATCTACCTTTAAGGATGAAAATATCAAGGTGAGATATTATGACATACCGTACCTCAATGAATGGCTCTATTCGGCCAATCTGCAAGTGGGTTATGGTAAATTTACAGTCAAGGTAGATTATACCCTAGGTACACTCTTTAAGAAAAAGTATGCTGGAGATGCCCTCCCTGTAAGTGGTCTAAGCGATATGCGTAGCTGCAATGTAGGACTGCTAGTGTACATACTGTAAGAGATAGAAAGGAAAGATTAAAATAAAATCGGCCGCCCCCAAGGGCGGCCGATTTTATTTATCATTGGTCTTTGATGGCTTTTTCCATTTTCTCTCGTATCAAGTCGTTGCGGAGGTTTCCCAAGGAGCCTATGTGGGTGTGATATACTGTCTTTTCAGGATTGAAATTACCTTCCATTATGTCGCGTCCTACTTTTTTATAAGCGTCGCGGAATGGAACACCGTTTATAACCATCTTGTTTACTTCTTCTACCGAGAATATATATAGATAGCGAGGGTCTTCCAGCAGATTTTGACTCACTTTTATGTTTTTGAGCATAAAGACAGCCATATCTAGACAGCTTTTAAGGGTAGATATAGCAGGAACAAAACTCTCCTTTAGCAGTTGCAAGTCGCGTTGGTAGCCAGAGGGGAGGTTGTTTTGTATCATGATAAGCTCCATAGGTAGTGTCTGTATCTTGTTACATTTGCTACGTATGAGTTCAAATACATCTGGGTTTTTCTTGTGGGGCATTATAGAAGAACCCGTAGTAAGTTCATCTGGGAATGATACAAAAGCGAAGTTCTGACACATGTATAAACATATATCCATAGACATCTTGGATAGTGTTCCCGCTACCGATGCCATAGCCATGGCTGTGGTTTTTTCTAGTTTCCCACGACTCATCTGTGCGGCTACGCTGTTTACCTTCATCTGTGAGAAGTGCATTTCTTGAGTGGTCTTTTCACGGTCTATGGGGAATGAACTGCCATAACCTGCTGCCGAACCCAGTGGATTTTGGTCGGCTATTTTGTATGCGGCGTTGAGCATATAGACGTCATCTATAAGGCTCTCACCGTATGCTCCAAACCATAGTCCAAATGACGAAGGCATGGCAACTTGCAGATGTGTGTAGCCGGGTAGAAGTACGTCTTTGTATTTTTCTGATAGTTCCATTAGCAGGTTAAAAAGACGCAACACACCTTCGCGTATATTAAGTATCTCATCGCGAGTGTAGAGGTGCATATCCACCAGTACTTGGTCGTTGCGGGAACGTGCGGTGTGTATTTTTTTGCCTGTGTCGCCTAGACGTTCGGTAAGCATGAACTCTATCTTGGAATGCACGTCTTCAAAACTATCCTCTATTTCAAATTCTCCAGCATCTACTATGGCGAGTATATCGTCAAGTTCACGATTTACGTCTTCCAATTCTTTTTCTGAAAGAACACCTATACTGCATAGCATGGCAGCTTGGGCTTTGTTTCCTGCTATGTCATATCTGGCTAGTACGGTGTCTAGCATACGGTCATTGCCTACTGTGAAGATGTCTATCTTTTTATCTATGGAAAATCCTTTGTCCCAAAGTTTCATATCTATATTACTTTTAATGTTTTTTATTCCAAAATTTTGGAAAGTAGGCTTATGTATGTGTCAAGCCCTTCTTTCAATTCGTTTATTTCAATGTATTCGTCTGCTGTGTGAGAACGTGCACTCTCCCCGGGCCCTATTTTAAGCGAAGGACAAGATAGTAATGACTGGTCTGAAAGGGTAGGTGACCCAAAAGTTTCAAGTCCCATTTCTATCCCTGCTACAACTATAGGATGAGTAAGTGGTATGGACGAGGCACTACGACGCATGTTGCGGGGCGAGGCTTCGGCTTTTATGAGTGAACGTATGATGTCCATTATCTCTTGGTTGGTATAAACATCGGTAGGGCGAATGTCTATGACATAACTGCAAGTGTCTGGGATGACATTGTGTTGTGTACCTGCATTTACCATAGTTACGTTCATATGTACTTCGCCTAGCGAGGGTGATATACGTTCAAAACGATAGTCTTTAAGTGTTTTTATGTCTTCTATGGCGTGGTATATGGCGTTGTCGCCTTCGCTACGGGCGGCGTGTCCGCTTACACCCTTTGATATGCAATCTACTACCAGTAGAGATTTTTCGGCAACGGCCATCTTGCCCCCGGTAGGCTCTCCCACTATCGCAAAATCATACGTGGGAAGCAGGGGTAGTATGGCGGTGAGCCCTCCTGCTCCCGAACGTTCTTCTTCTGCTACGGCAGCTATGATGAGGTTATACTTTAAGTCTTGTATATCATAGAAATAAAGAAAGGTCTCTATAAGACTCACCAATGCACCTCCTGCATCATTACTGCCTAGACCATATAGTCTGCCGTCCTCTATGATGGGAGCATGGGGGTCTAGTGTGTAGCCAGCAGCTGCACGTACGGTATCGTGGTGTGAGCATAGTAGAATAGATGGTCTGGATGGTGAATAATGAGCATTTACCGCCCATACATTGTTTATATGGCGGTTTACTTCTTTTACTCCGTTTTGTTTTAAGTGCTCCTCTATAATAGTGGCTGTGCCATCTTCCTGTCCGCTTATAGAAGGTGTTGATATGAGTTTTTCAAGAAGTGAAATAGCTCTTTCTACTCGTGTGGCCATGCTGTGAATCATATAATGCTTATATGTGTCAAAGATACGTTTTTACCCACACATTAGAAATATGTAGGTACGCCTCTATTTGCTAAATTTTCTCCTGTAAAACGACGCATCTTTTCGTTGAGTTCTCGGTAGAATTCGCCGAGCATAGTCAATCCTACACCCGGAGTAAACATATCTCCCGGAACAAATACCGTAAGAGCGTGTTCTGTGTATTGTCCCATAGTAAATGCGTCATCGTCATTCATGACTATGGGAGAGTCTGGAAGTAGTATAAGCTGTGGGTCTAGCAGTTTTAGTGTGGACAAATCTATTTGTGCGTCTTTTTTAGGGATGTCTTTATATACATTATCCAGAGCATTTATCTCCAATAGTTCTGTGATGATACTTTCTCTTCCAGCAACCGTATAAGGAGCATTGCCTGTAAAAAATGCTGTACGTATGGGTTCCATGTCCTTCACTCGGCGACGAGTCTCCTCTATGCCATACATCATACGGGTTACAAGTTTTTCGGCTTGTGTGCTGCGAGCTACCGTACGTGCTATGCGATATATTTCATCGCCTGTCTCCTCTATACTCCTTGCATCAAATGTTATGATGTCTATACCTTCTCTTTGGATATCATTTATAAAACTATCCTCCAATTTCACATCGGGGGTGGTGTATATGGCTTGAGCCCCTATGCTTTTAATACTGTCTATGCTTATATTTTCTACCTCTCCTAGTGATGGTATGGTGCCAAATAGTGGGTATCTTGACGACTTTTGATATGCTACACCTACCATTTTTTCGGCAGCTCCTAGTGCAAGGAGGAGTTCGGTAGTGCGGGGTGATAGGGATGTTATTTTCTGATATACTGGCATTTAACTATATTTTTAATGTCTTGACTGCCACAAAGGTACTACTTATTCCCTGCATGGGGAATAAAAATTTTGGATATATTTTAAAAAATTATTTGCAAATAAAGAAAATGTGCGTATCTTTGCACTCGCTGATGGGGAGGAAATTTCCTCTCACGAGCAAAAGGTTTGGTAGTTCAGCTGGTTAGAATACATGCCTGTCACGCATGGGGTCGCGGGTTCGAGTCCCGTCCAGACCGCTCCCTTAAGAAACCTCCGCAACACGTTGCGGAGGTTTTGGTTTTAAATATGTCTAGTGGGATGCTTGCCTTTTAGTCTAGTGGGATGCCTTTCTTTTAATCCGCTGAAATATTTTCTTCGTAACCTAGTAAAATAGCCTGTTTTAAATCTAAAATTATACCTTTCAAAATCATAATAAAGATATAAAATGCTCAAAAAACTATAAAAACCGCTCAAATGTTAGTAAATTTGACGCGTCTAGAGTAGAATTTATCTAGGCTCACGATAAAGATAAAACTATGATAAAGATGATAAAGAAATACAAATTCTTATTGGGAAGTTCTCTTGTAGTGCTTGTAGGACTATGTACACTCATACGTCTTAATGCCTCTGAGCCATCACAAGAGCCTATGCGTAAGCCACAGAAAGAAGAATTTATACTCCAACTAGTAACCTATATTCTTTCAGAATGGCATTATAACCCCAAACCAATAGATGATAGCCTCTCTTCTGCTGTCTTTGACGGGTATATGTCCACGCTAGACTTTGGCAAGAGGTTCTTCACTACTGCCGATGTGGCTGTACTGGAAAAATACCGTTATACAGTAGATAATCAAATCCTAGATGGAGACCTGTCTTTCTTTAATAACTCTACACAGATATTCAAGGAACGTATGCGACAGGTTTCATCAGAATTGGATACTCTGCTTAAAGACCCTATGGATTTTACTGCCAAAGAATACTATGTAACCGAAGAGGAAAACTATCCCGCCTCTCGTGAAGAAATGATAGACCGTTGGCGTAAATATCTCAAATACAATATCCTTACCCGTGTGTATGCAGACGAAGAGATAGAAGCCGAAAAAGCAGCCAAAGACTCTGCATATAAACCTCGCACACATAGCGAAATAGAAGCCAAAGCCCGTGAAGGAGTCCTTAAAAACTATCACGATTATTTCCGCCGTATGGAGAAACTCTCTCCAGATGATTGGTTCTCTATGTATGTAAATTCGCTTACTACATATTTTGACCCTCATACTACATACATGGCTCCCGAAGAGGAAAAAGAGTTTAACGAAGCGATGTCTGGGCAGATGGAAGGTATAGGTGCTGTCCTCCAACAAAAAGACGGATATATAACCATATCCAGCATAGTCCCCGGAGGGCCAGCGGCCAAAGATGGTAATCTGGCTGCAGGAGACCAAATTCTGGAAGTAGCACAGGGAGATAGTCTATATGTAAATATAGTGGGTATGATGCTAGACGATGCAGTGGAGATGATACGCGGTAAAAAAGGAACAACGGTGCGTCTTAAAATCCAGAAAGCATCTGATGGCTCATTCCGCGAAATATCCATAGTGCGTGATGTTGTAGAGATAGATGAGACATTTGTGCGTAGTGCGGTGGTTGAAAAAGATGGTCATAAGTATGGCGTTATCTATGTGCCTAAATTCTATGTGAATTTTGAAAATAAAGATAGTCGTGAGGCGTCATCAGACTTGGAGAAAGAGATAAATCGCCTTAAAGAAGAAGGTGTAGAGGGGCTGGTGATAGACTTGCGTAATAATGGAGGTGGAGCTCTTTCTGGTGCAGTCAAGATGAGCGGATTATTCATAGACCAAGGCCCAGTAGTAGCTACCAAGAGCCGTGATGGTTTCCCTCGTATGCTTAACGACCAAGCAGTGGGAATGGTGTGGGACGGACCTATTGTTGTGGTTATAAATGGCCTTTCGGCTTCGGCATCAGAGATATTTGCATGAGCGATGAAAGACTATAACAGAGCTGTGATAGTGGGTGCTCCACAGACATTTGGTAAGGGAACAGTCCAAAATGTGGTAGAGCTAGATAATATGGTACGCAGCAAACTCTTTGGTGACGAAAAACTAGGTGCCCTTAAACTGACGATAGAGAAATTCTATCGTGTAAACGGTGCAGGTAACCAGTTGCATGGCGTAGCATCTGATGTCGTTATGCCAGACGCAGTAGCGGTTCTGGATATGGGCGAAGGCACAGAAAAATATGTCATGGATTGGGACTCTATACCTAGTGCAGGCTATGACCGTCTGGATAATGATTTTACATATGTTATCAATTCTTCTAGAGAAAGAGTGGGAAAATCTCCATATTTCAACGTGGTAAAAGAAAACATAGAATGGCTCAAAAAACGTAAGGAAATAAAACAAGTACCACTATCTATGGAGGAGTTCCGCAGTGATGATAAGAAATATAAACAGGAGTCCAAGAAATTTGACCAGATAAGCCAATACTCTTCGCCATATAATTATGTTTCTCCTCGTTATGAGATTCCTATGGTAGAAAAGGATACAGTGCTGGCTTCCAAACGTAAATCTTGGCACAAAGACCTTAAAAAAGACGCTACTCTTACAGAAAGTATAGACATACTATCTAGTATGAAATAAAGAATAAGGAGGAACACAATATGTAGTTCCTCTTTTTTTTCAGTGTAGCAGATGTAGAATAAAAAAATATTTGATTTTTTAATACATACTTGTATTTTTGTAGTGACGAAATAAAAAGCAATATTTACTCATGAGCGACCAAATAAAACACGAATGTGGTATAGCAATGGTGCGTCTTTTGCACCCTCTATCTTATTATCAAGAAAAATATGGCAGTGCGTTTTGGGGATTGAACAAGATGTATCTGCTTATGGAAAAACAACACAACCGTGGGCAGGACGGTGCTGGTATAGCCGCTGTAAAAATAGATGCGCCAGTAGGACATCCATATATAGACCGTGTGCGTAGCCGTGACCCACAGCCTATCAAGGATGTTTTTCGTCAGGTGAATGGTGATATAAATAATCTCCTTAAGTCAAACCCTCAATATAAGAACGATACACAGTGGCTTAAAGAAAATGTGCCATTTGCATCAGAAATATATATGGGACATTTGCGTTATGGAACATATGGAGGAAATACCATAGAGGCTGTCCATCCATTTATGCGTAAAAACATTAACGCTGCCAAAAACCTAGTGGTAGCAGGTAACTTTAATATGACAAATGCTTCGTTCCTGTATAAACGTCTGGTAGAGATGGGACATCATCCTATTGCCCAGTTGGATACTATTACAGTGATGGAACGTATAGGTCATTTCCTAGATGACGAAGTAGATAATATCATATATAAGTATAAACAAGAAGGTCTATCGGGCCTTGAAATATCAGATAAAGTATCAGTCGAGTTAAGCACATTGAGAGTTCTGGAACGTGCTGCAGCTCGTTTTGATGGTGGATTTGTGATAGGTGGTCTGGTGGGACATGGTGATGCGTTTGTCTTGAGAGACCCTGCTGGCATACGCCCAGCATTCTACTATGCCGATGACGAAGTAGTTGTAGTAGCGTCTGAACGTCCAGTGATACAGACTGTATTTAATGTGCCTATTGATTCTGTTAAAGAAGTAGAGCCAGGACATGCTTTCATTATAAAGAGAGATGGTACTTATGGTATGTATCCTGTTATGGAACAGTTGGAGAAAAAGGCTTGTTCATTTGAGAGAATATATTTCTCTCGTGGTAGTGATGCCGATATATATCAAGAGCGTAAGAAATTGGGACGTAACCTAGTGCCTGCTCTGTTGGAAAAGGTAGAGTATGACCTGCCTCATACTGTTATCTCCTTTATCCCAAATACTGCCGAGAGCTCATACTTTGGTCTCGTGGAAGGAATGGATGAATATCTTAATGCCCGTAAGGCTCGTGAAATATCTGCACTTATTCACAGAGAAAAAAATCCTAGCGAGGAACAGATAAATGAAATACTCTCTGCTCGAGTACGCAGTGAAAAGATAGCTATCAAAGATGTGAAATTGCGTACTTTTATCACAGAAGATGCTTCGCGAGATGATATGGTGGCACACGTGTATGATGTAACATATGGTGTGGTGCAACCAGATGACCATCTAGCTCTTATAGATGACTCGATAGTACGTGGTACTACTCTCCAGCAAAGCATAGTGCGTATCATGGACCGTTTGCGACCAAAACACCTTATAATCCTTTCCAGTGCCCCACAGGTGCGTTATCCCGACTGCTATGGTATAGATATGGCTAGTATGCAGGAGTTCATTGCATTCCGTGCGGCCATAGCTCTGCTTAAAGAAAATGGTATGGAGTCAGTCATAGATGATGTTTACCGTAAGTGTAAAGCACAAGAGAGTCTGGAAGATGCACAGATGGTGAACTATGTCAAGGAGATATATGCCCCATTTACCGATGAACAGATAGCCGATAAGATAGCACAGATGATAACATCTGAAGATACACATGCTCGTATAAGTGTTATTTTCCAAACATTGGATGGACTACATGATGCTTGTCCAAATCATCTGGGAGACTGGTATTTTTCGGGAGATTATCCTACCGTGGGAGGTAATAGGATGGTAAACAATGCCTTTATAGCCTACATGGAAGGAAAAAGCAGTAAATAAAATATCTATTTCATAAAAAAAAAGCTCGCCCCACAGGGCGAGCTTTTTTTATGGCTAAAAATGCTAGAATTGATAACCAAATGATATTACCAGACCACTTAGATGGTCTCTCACGTCATCTAGTAATACATATCCGCCATCGGCAGGGAAGCTTTCTCCAGTCTCTGGGTCAACTATGATAGTTCCCGAACCCGGTACAGGTTCCCACATTTTGCTCAGCGAACCGTTATATTTTTCATATACATATCCTATGGATAGTTTAAGGGCTTTACTTCCTTTGAGCATCATTTTAACACCAAATGTAGGCTCTGCAAAAAAACTATTGATGGCAGAATAACCTACGCTGGCACCTGCATATGGTACAAATTTGTGTTTTTTGGGATTGATAAGATTGCTCTGTCCATGTAGGAAGAGGGTCCATTGGGTGGTTTCCTTGTAGTAGCGTTGTGTGTAGTAGTAAAGACCAGTACCTAGTCCCACCATAGCGTAATCTCCTATTCCTAGACCGTGTATGGTAGTGATACCATAACGTCCTACTCCAGAATTACCTATGCGTATAGATGCGTCCAAACTACCGCGATATTTTACATTACTATTGGGATTTGGTGCGTAATAAGCAGATGTAGTGCCTTCTGGAAACGCTTGTGCGTGTAGTTCACATAATGCTGGCACTAATAATAGTAGTAGAAATAATCTTTTCATATTTTATCAAGATATTATGTTGTGTTTACGCCTCAAATATAGTATTTTTTGTATATATCTCTATATCATATATAAAAAAAGCACACTTTTTTCAAAGTGTGCTTCTCCTGTGGGATATGAAGTGTGATTATTTTCTCAGTCCCAATTGTTCAACTATCTTACGGTAGCGGTTGATATCGCGGTCTTTAAGATAGTTAAGAAGAGAACGACGTTTACCTACTAGTTTGGTAAGAGAGCGTTCTGTGTTGAAATCGTGAATGTTTTTCTTAAGGTGTTCAGTAAGGTGGCTGATACGATAAGAAAATAGAGCTATCTGTCCTTCGATAGACCCTGTGTCAGTAGCAGATTTTCCGTACTGAGCAAAAATTTCCTGTTTTTTTTCTTTTGATAGATACATGCCAATATCGGTTTAATGATTGTTATGTATGATTTTAATTGTGCGGGGCAAATGTACGGATTTTTTCTCATTCTGCCCTCATAGAGTATAAATTTTTTCTCTTTAAAAATTATAACTTCTTTTTATGCCTTGCAAATGTGTATAAAGCGTATATTTAAATGAGAAAATAAAAAAATTGAAAAAAATGAGCATTTTTTGGTTTATCATCATAGGTGTGGTGGTAGGGTTTTGGGCGGAAAAGATGATGAAAGGAGGCGGCTTTGGACTTATGAGCAATCTCCTGCTGAGTGTTATAGGTAGTGTGATGGGGGCTTGGTTGTTTTCGCTTATAGGGATAGAGGGCATTGGAGGTGTTGCAGGAAGTATTGTGATGGCGTTTGTGGGTGCAGTTTTGTTGCTGTGGATTATATCCAAAATAAATAATGAGTAATACTCTATATTTTGTTGTATTTATGTAAAATATATCTATATTAGTACCGTGAAAATTGAGTACTAATTATAAATTTTTAAGAAGATGAAAAAATTATTATTGGCTATTATGAGTGTTGCACTATTTGTGTCGTGCTGCTCTGTCCCACAAGAGGTAAAAGATGCGTTTGCTGCCGATTTTCCAACTGCTAGCGATGCTGTATGGGATTGTGATGATGATAGTTATGAAGTGTCATATGTGGTGGATGGTGTGCGTTATGAAACCGAATATGACAAAATGGGAAATAAGATAGCAAGTGATGACCCTCAACCACATGCTTGCTCACATGGTCACGCTACTTGCACAGGAGAGCATAACCATGCTAATTGCAGCGGAGACCATCAAGGTCATGACCATTCAACATGTCAAGACAGCACTGCATGTACAGGCGAGCATCAAGGACATAATCATGGAACATGTGATGGAGCTCATGAGCATAGCGACTGCAAAGGTGAACATAATCATGATAAAGCTGCATGCACAGGAAATCACGAGAATTGTTCTCATAAATAATGGAAAATGAAAAAGCCCCGCCTTTCGGCGGAGCTTTTTTTATGTCATCGGTGATAGTTTAAAATGAAAAAGCCAACCTCATGAGGTTGGCTTTCTAGTACCCAGAGCGGGGGTCGAACCCGCACGCCCGTGAAGGCACTGGATTTTGAGTCCAGCGCGTCTACCAATTCCGCCATCTGGGCATAACGTTCTCTGGTGGTGCAAATATAGTGCGTTTTTCTATCGTAGCCAAAAGAAAAATGTTTTTTCTCATAAAAAAAAGGTCTGTTGCTATGGCAACAGACCTTTTATGTATTCAAGAACTTGTTTAATCTTCGTCTATATCGTCATCTTCATCTAGGGAGGCAGACTCTTCTTTTCTTTCGTCTTCTTCTTGTGATTTTTCCTCCTCTTCTATCTCACGAGGTTTGCTGGGGGTTTCTACCATAGTGTGGTCCATCTCAAAATTTTCAAGACCTATGCTCAGATAACGACCTATCTTGATGAGATAGATGGCGTCTGGAGCTTCTACTTGTATGGCTTCTATTGTCTCGTTTTTTTGGTTTTTAAATACTATAATATCATCCTCAAAATAACCTTCGGGATACTTCTCTTTCACCAGTGCCATTATCTCTGGTGTCATTTTTTTGGAATCTATGATAAGTCTTTTCATTTTCTTTGGGTGGAGTTTAACCTATATATTTTCTTTTTTGCGGTATAGATATTTTGCCCTTTTCTATTGGCGTGCTAATATATAAATACTCCCACAAACTCTCATAATTTTATCAAGAAAAATTATTCTTTTTAATGTGCAGTAATACAAAAGATTGGCTGATGAGAAATGTTAATGTTCTGTGTTAAACAGCCTTTTGAGGTGTGATGGAATGTGATTATAGTCCTAAATTAGGTTTATGAAAACTTCTTTTGCATATAGAGCCAATGTCTCACTGAGTATATTCATGCTGCTATGCTGTCTTTCATCTTGCTGTAAAAACGAGAGGACGTGTCCATCTTATATCTATAGCAAAGTAGATATAGACCTCTGCATAGATATCCCTTCAGAGAATCCCAATAGCAATGGTTATGTGGAGTGTCGGGGGGAGTGTGCAGGTTATGGAGGGGTGGTTGTTGTCCCTTCCTATGATGGTGGATACAGGGCTTTTGAACTATCGGCTCCACATCTTCCTCGTAATCCTCAAAATGTGCTAACGATATGTCCTGATGGTATGCGAGCTTTATGCCAGACCGATAGCAGTTTTTTTATGCTATCAAATGGGCTTCCACTTTCAGAGGGCAAGAGCATAAGCCCTTGCCCTCTGGTGGAGTATATGGTTTTTTATGATGAAGCAAATAGGGTGATAAGCATTCGCAATTAGAACCAATTTCTACGACGCAACACCCAGAAACAACCCAATGATATGATTAGCGAAACCACCACGATGGTTATAAATGCCCACGAAGTTCCTTGGAATGTATTTGGGACGTTCATGCCATAGAAACTAGCTATAAGGGTAGGAACCATCAGCACGATAGATACCGATGTGAGCTGTTTCATTATGTTGTTCATGTTATTGGATATGACCGAGGCATATGTATCCATCATTCCCGAGAGGATGTTTGAATGGATATTGGTAGATTCTTGTGCCTGTTTAAGCTCGATTTCCACGTCTTCAAGTAGGTCTTCGTCAAATGTTACACGTTCTACTTTGTTGTTTTTAAGTCGTTGGAGGAGCATGTAGTTGCCATTGATGGACGTGATGAAGAACACATAGCATTTTTCGATGTGTAGCAATGCTTGTAGTTCTTGGTTACGAACGGCACGTTCTAGACGTTTTTCGGCACGTTTTACTTGGATATTGAGCTGTTTGAGGTATTTAAGATACCATACCGATGAAGATAACAGCAGTCGCAAAACGAGGTTATAAGCATTTGAAAAACCTCTGTTTTTGCGTTGGTTATAGGTTATAAAGTCGCTCAACATCTCATTCTGATGGTAACATAGCGTAACCAACACATCCCCGCGTAATATGATACCCAGTGGAACTGTTGAGAAAGGCAGACCATGATGAGCAGTATCTCTTACAGGGATACGCATAACGATGATTTTCCAATCGTCCTCGTGTTCTATACGTGGGCGTTCATCGGGGTCTTCTATGTCGTTAAGGAATGACTGAGGGATTTGAAGTTCCTCGGTAAGGTAGTTGAGGTCTTCAAGTGTGGGATTTTCAATGTTTATCCAGCAGTGGGGAGCCCACTCCTGTATAACGTTGAGTCCGTTTTCTCCATTTATAAATGTCCGCATAGTGCAAAATACTTTTAGTCTGTAAAGCACGCACTATGGGGAGCTGTGCCTTACAGAAGTTGATAGTTACGTTTCGGATGATAATCGTCCATTTTTCTGTGATTTTTAATGGAAAACAACCCGTGAGGGCGGTTTTCGTGTTAGGCGTGGCAAAGGTAAGTAAAAAAAAGATAGCTGCTACTTTTTTGTGATAAAAAAATGATTTAGAGGTTTTTTATAGTATAGAACATTGAAATGTTTTTTATGTGCGAATTGTTTTTGCACAAAATTCGTACATTTACATCGTAGATAAACGCATACATATAATCAAAAATACGCACGAGAATGAAATCCCTTAAATTATTTTTCCTACTGGCGATAGGCGGCCTATCTCTAGGAACAGCAGCACAGAACTATGAGGTAAAAGG
>JAGAUI010000017.1 GCA_017620815.1 Flavobacteriales bacterium | reverse complement strand
CCGGTGCCAAATTTAAAAAGTGGTGATAATTAAAATAAAAGGCTCGCCGCAGGCGAGCTTTTTTTATATTCTTTCTTTTGTCTACCAAACAAAAGAAAGAACCAAAGAAAAATTCACCTCCGTTGTTTTTCTATTTCCTCTGAAATTGCCAAAAAATTGGGAGCCTCGAAAACCAGCTTTGCTCTGCAAAGCAAAGTCTCAGCTCTTTTTCCAATTTTTTACCAAATTCTTCGGGAAAAACAAAGGGGACACTTTTTTTCTCATTGAGAATATTTAAAATCGCCCGTGGTGGCTGCACCACCGGGGCTTCCCCGCGGCGAGCCTCCTTATTTTTCACTAGTAAAACTCTACTTCGGTAGCACCTTCACCATAGAGATGAAACGGAGCATCAAAATAACGACACCTAGGATACCCCTTGAGCATATGTATCAGTTCGTCTTTAAGAACACCATCGCCCACACCGTGTATAAAGATAAGACGACGATGACGCTCGGCACGTGCTGCATCTATCGCCGTACGAGCATATCTCAACTGATACTCAAGCATATCACCACTTGTCATACCGCGTGTACTTTTAACCAATTTCTCTATATGCAGGTCTAGCACACGAGCTGGCACTACGCGTTGGGCTTTATTGGTAGGAGGGGTGGCTCGGCGTTTGACGTTGTATTTATCATGTGATACAAAATCCCAATCCTTGTCTGGTATGAATGCCGAAAGAGCTTCACTGGCTATCTCTTGAGATACTATCTCTCGAGGCGAACATTTGTATTCAAAACCATCGGTAGTCTCCACCACTATCACATCGCGATGTATGCGTTTTACAACGCCTTTCACGTCTTCGTCACGGAAAGCGACTTTCTCTCCTACCCTAAATGGCGATGCAAACTCTTCCTCATTATCGTGGAATTTCATGACCTATATTATTTTTTAAGAAGTTCCAATACCTCTGCTATCTTAACTTCGCTTTGAGTACCTTCATTCATATTTTTAAGAGTGAAGACTCCTTTTTCTACCTCAGTGCTACCAGCTATGGCTACATATGGTATAGATTTTTTATTGGCATAGTCCATCTGGCGACCTAGTTTTACAGCATCGGGATACATTTCGGCTTTGATACCTGCATCACGCAACTCTTTGATGGCTTTTACACTGTATAAGGCTTCGTTTTCTCCCATATTGGCAAATAAGATAGCCGTTCCCTCATCTACATTTCCAGCAAAAAGATTGAGCTCTTCTAGTGCCAAATATATTCTGTCCAATCCAAACGAAATACCCACACCAGACATATTCTTCATACCAAATATACCTGTAAGGTCATCATAACGTCCGCCACCACCTATGGAGCCTATCTGCACACCGTGTGCCTTCACTTCAAATATAGCTCCTGTGTAGTAGTTAAGACCACGAGCAAGTGTGAGGTCTAGTTCTAGAATAGCCGTACGCAATCCTACACCTCTCACCTTGTCAAATATAAATCTCAATTCCTCTATGCCTTTACGTCCCACCTCACTATCTTTCATAGTCTTGTCTAGCAAGCTCCACATATCCTCTTCATTTTTTACCTGCATAAATGGTCGTATCACCTCTATAGAATGGTCTGTAAGACCTCTTTCTTTCATTTCGGCAACGACTGCTTCCTCGCCTATCTTGTCCAGTTTATCCAGAGCAACGGTCATATCTACCAGAAGGTCTGCTTGACCTGTTACCTCGGCAAGTCCAGAGAGTATCTTACGGTTGTTAATCTTTATACTCACAGGTAATCCCAGACGAGTAAAGACCTCATCATACAACTGTACCAATTCCACTTCCTGCCATAGGCTGCGAGAACCTACTACGTCTGCATCACACTGATAGAACTCACGATAACGACCTTTCTGTGGACGGTCGGCACGCCATACCGGTTGCATCTGGTAACGCTTAAAAGGGAATGTTATCTCGTTCTGGTGTTGCACCACATATCTAGCAAATGGAACGGTAAGGTCATAACGCAATGCCTTTTCACTTATATGACGTGTAAGATGCAATGAGTCTTTGGATTCTAGCATATCCTGTGGAGCCTTGGATAAATAGTCCCCAGAATTAAGTATCTTGAATATAAGTCTGTCTCCTTCCTCGCCATATTTGCCCATAAGAGTGGACAGATTCTCAAACGAAGGTGTTTCTATCTGCATAAATCCATAACGTGAGAACGCATCTCTTATCACCGAAAACATATATCCTCGGCGGGACATTTCTACAGGAGAGAGGTCTCGTGTACCCTTAGGTAGTGAAGGTTTTTCTGCCATAACGTATGTGTTTTATTTTAAATAGCAAAGATATGGTTTTTTGATGGTATGGCAGTAATTTATTTGTTTATAATTTATCATACCATGTATTCACTTATAGGACAAAATTTGACCATTATAACACCATTATATGATGACCACACATTGTGGGAAGTTTCATATCTTTGTAAATTCAAACATTTAATTTTACCCAACGCTTTTTTTTATGAGAAACATAATTTTATACCTCATCTGCATAGTTTGTATAAATGTCATTAGTTCCTGTGGTGGTAATGATAAGCCACACTCTTCTATCCCCATAGTCAAGACAGACACCATAAGGACATCTGGTTTTACCTCCACGATAGAATACCCTGCTCGTATCCTCTCTAGCCAAAGTGCTGCACTAGCATTCAAGGTAAGCGGTAACCTATCCCATATGTATGTCCATAAAGGCGACAGAGTAAAGAAAGGACAGCTACTCTCTAGCATAGATGATAAAGACTACTCCTTACAACTAGAAGCTACCCGTGCCGAATACGAACGCATAAAAGCCGAAGCCT
Organism: Flavobacteriales bacterium; assembly: GCA_017620815.1. Lineage (GTDB taxonomy): Bacteria > Bacteroidota > Bacteroidia > Flavobacteriales > UBA1820 > Merdimorpha. Next base: position 25,877 of record JAGAUI010000017.1, on the reverse strand, counting down.
CCCGTATTATCTCTCTCTATAAAGACAGCGTGGTTACAGCAGCCGACTATGACAAGGCTCGCTATGGTCTGGAACAGATAACAGCCAAATACCACAACGCTCAAAACATGCTCAGCTATACACACCTATATGCTCCTTATGACGGGTATGTATCCAGTATCATACTAGATGTCCCTAGCGTGGTAGGTGCAGGCATGCCTGTACTTAAAATAGAGTCTTCGTCACGTCCCGAGATAGAGATAAATATCCCTCTATCTCTATACAATGCCCGCGATAAAATAGTATCATATAGTGCTACATTTGATGGGGAGAAAGACAGAGTAGCTCTTAAGGCTATAAACATACTCCCATCTGCCAACGCTTCACAACTATATGCCGTAAGACTTGCCATTCCAGATGATATAACTACCCTACCACCCATAGGTTCTACCGCCATAGTACACATATCTCTCCATGAAAAGGTGGATAACACTTGTAAAATACCATCATCTGCTCTGTGGAGTAAAGAAGGAGTATCACATGTATGGATTTACTCCCCTAATGGCAATGTTACTTCTCGTGAAGTAGAAATAGAAAGACTAGATAGAGAAGGCAACGCCATCATAAAAAAAGGTCTTTCAAGCGGAGAGATAATAATTACAGCAGGAGTACATAACCTTCACGAAGGTCAGAAGGTAAAACCTATGCCATCTCCCAGTAAAACCAACGTAGGAGGATTGTTATGATTAATTGGGGAAAATGGGCATTTGCCAATAAGAAACTAGTGTATTTCTTACTAGCAGTAATGCTAGCAGGAGGTCTATACCAAGCTTACCATATGAGTAAACTGGAAGACCCAGAGATAACGGTAAAAAAGGCATTGGTTGTAGCAGTGCGGGCAGGAGCATCGGCACACCAGATGGAGATAGAAGTTACAGACCCTCTGGAAAAGAGTATCCTTTCTATGGGGGAAGTGGACTATGTAGAGAGTAGCTCATATAACGACATGGCCATCATTCAGGTAGAGATGAAACGCACCATAGATGACAGTAAGATAGAAGAGTGTTGGGATATGTTGCGGCGTAAGGTAGGCGATACATCTCTTCCCGAAGGCACTATAGTGCAGGTAAAAGATGATTTTGGGCTGGTATATGGTATGTTCTATGCCCTTACAGGTGATGGGTTATCACACAGTGAACTTTCAGACTATGCCTCTCTTATCCAACGAACTATATCCAGCATGAGCAGTGTAGCCCGTGTGGATATATTTGGACAGAGGGAAGAAACCGTAGAGATAATTCTCAATCCTCACCGTATGGCTTCGCTAGGGGTTTCTATCGCCGAAATCATATCTACATTTAAGAATAACAACGGCATATTTTACGCTGGTTATTATGACAATGGTCCTTCCCGTGTAAGAGTCAAAGTATCAGACAAATTCAACGACATAGAACAGATAAAAAATATGCTCATACAGGGTCATCAGAAAGACCAGTTGCGTATGAGTGATATCGCCACCATAAAAGAGAGTTATGCCTCCCCCATCCGTAGTGCCATGACTCACAACGGACAACAAGCACTAGGGATAGCCATAGCAGCTGCATCGGGTACAGATATAGTAAAGGTGGGCAGTGAGGTAGAACGCCAGCTTGAAAAACTTAAAAACGAACGTTTTCCTCTAGGAGTAGAATATCACAAGGTCTTCTTCCAACCCGAACGCGTAAAAGACGCTCTATCTACTTTTTTTATAAACCTCATAGAGTCTGTTCTTATAGTCATAGCCGTACTTATGCTCACTATGGGATTGCGTAGTGGCATTATCATAGGAGTGAGTCTGGTATGTATAGTGATAGGCAGTTTTCTAGTCTTAGGACTGGCAGACGGGTCTATGCAACGCGTATCATTGGGAGCTTTTATACTGGCTATGGGCATGCTCGTGGACAATGCCATAGTGATAGTAGATGGCATAATCATAGACATGCGTAAAGGTCTTCCTAGAGAAATAGCTCTCACGTCTATAGGAAAACGCACAGCAATGCCACTGCTAGGAGCAACCCTTATAGCCATCATAGCATTTTTACCTGTATTTCTCTCCCCCGATACAGCTGGAGTTTACATCCGAGACCTTTTCATTGTTTTGGCGGTAAGTTTGTTAATTAGTTGGATACTGGCATTGGTACATGTACCTCTTATGGCTGGGAGATACCTCAATATCTCTCCTAGCAATGAAAAAGAAGAGTTATTTACAGGACGCATATATGACTTTTTACGTTCCACATTAAAACTGGGACTACGTCATCGTGTGGCGACGATAACAGCATTGGTATTGCTGGTAGGGCTAAGCATTATAGGCTATGGTTTTATGAACAAAGGTTTCTTCCCAGACATGACATATGACCAGCTCTACATGGAATACAAACTCCCCGAAGGCACCAATTCCTCACGTGTGGCTCACGATTTGGCAGAAATAGAATCATATTTGCGTACACGTCCCGAAATAACAGACATTACCGCCGCAATAGGTGCAACCCCTGCTCGTTATAATCTGGTGAGAAGTGTTACAACACCTTCGTTATCATACGGAGAACTAATCATATCTTTTACCAGTGTCAAATCCCTGGAAGAAAACATGGAGGAGATACAGAATGTTTTATCGTCTCGCTATCCAGATGCATATCTGCGACTCAAACGATACAACATCATGTATAAAAAATACCCCATAGAGCTTCTTTTTACAGGCCCAGACCCTGCCATACTGCACTCACTAGCAGATACCGCCCGTAAGATAATGGAAGAATCTGGCAAACTAAGCCATATAACCACCTCATGGGAGCCATCTGTCCCTGTTCTGGAAGTAGATTACACCCCTCGTATGGCTATGAGAGCAGGCATTTCTCGTCTAGATGTAGCTACATCTCTTCTTTCTGCCACTGGAGGCATACCCATAGGCACATTAAATAGAGGTACTCACACGAGTGAAATCTACCTCAAATACAACCAAAGCGACAGCCTATCGATAGACAATATAGAAAACGCACCTATATTCAGTCTATTGCCACATATAGAGAGAGTTTTGAATCCAGAACTACTACTCAAGATAAAAAGTGGAGATTTATCAAGCACTCAAATCATAGACCAAATACTATCCAGCGTACCACTTTCACAGGTAAGTCAAGGCGTCTCTGTCAAATGGGAAGACCCCGTCATTCCCCGCTACAATGGCCGCAGAGCCCAAATGATAATGTGTAGCCCCATAAACGACATAGAGACAGAATCTGCCCGCCAATCCATAGAAAAAGAAATAGAAAATATAAGTCTTCCTGCTGGTTATAGTATGCAGTGGTTGGGTGAAAAGGACGCTAGAGTGCAGACCATGCACTACCTGTTTATGAACATCCCTCTGGGTATAATCCTCATGCTTACAATACTTATAATGCTCTTTAAGGACTACCGTCAGAGCATTATCATCATATGCTGTGTGCCACTTCTTGCAGTGGGTATAGTAGGAGCTATCCTCCTTTCTGGCAAGACATTTACCTTCTGTGCCATAGTGGGAGCATTGGGATTGGTGGGAATGATGATAAAGAACTGCATAGTATTACTAGACGAGATAAACCTAGAGATAAAATCTGGCATTCCTCCCCACCAAGCACTTATATCCAGTGCCGTAAGCAGAGCCCGTCCCGTTATAATGGCTTCGGCAACTACCATACTGGGTATGATACCTCTGCTATCAGATGCTATGTTTGGTGATATGGCAGCCACCATCATGGGAGGACTACTATTTTCCACCATAGCCACACTGGTATTTGTACCTATACTTTATGCTATATTTTTCAAAATCAAATGATGATGACAAGACGTATTTTCACATATCTGATTCTAGCTGTGGGGATAAGTTCCTATGCACAGAACAAAACCCTGAGCATTGATGAGTGTATAGCTCTAGCCAAAGAAAACGCTCCTGCCATACGTGCGGCGAGAGAAAAAGAAAAATCCACATATCATCTATCCCGCAGCGTCAAGAGCATGTTCCTCCCACAGATAAGTGCAACAGGAACTGGCTTTTATTCAGACGCCAAAGGAGGTCTCAACATACCATCGGGTATGCTTCCCGTCATAGACGCTACGGGAATCCCTACTGGTAGTGCGGCATTTTTCCCCGGCATAGATATAGACTATAACGTAGATTTCATATATGGAGCTGGTATCAAAGTAGAACAACCCATATATATGGGAGGAAAGATACGCCACTCATACAATATGTCCCGCATAGGTCAATCCATATCCAGCGAAAACACCCGTATGACCACCATGGAGGTCATTATCTCCACATCACAAGCATATGCTTCGCTGGTGAAGGCTATCAAGATGAAAGAAGTAGCCACATCATACCACGCTTTGCTTAAAGAACTCATGCGTAGTGTAGAAAAAGCTCACGCCCAGGGTCTGAAACAAAAAAACGACCTTCTTAAAGTAAAAGTAAAGCTATCTGAAAGCGAGCTAAATATACATCGTGTAGAAAACGCTATAAGTCTAGCCTCCATGAATCTATGTCATCACATAGGTCTTCCACTTGACCATAAGATAGATATCATTGACAGCCTCCCATTATATGAAATTATATCTACTCCTTCTAGTGATGTATCATCGCGTCCAGAATATCAGATGCTCAAACAACGTACCCTCCTAGCCAAAAAGCAGGTACAACTCTCCCGCAGCGAGAGTCTTCCACAGATAGGTATCATAGGACAATATGGTTATACTCATGGTTTAGATGTGTTATCAAGACCCCTTTTTGACGGGTGGAACATCATGGCTGGAGTTCAGGTAAACATACCGCTGTATAGTTTTGGAAGACACTCACAAAAGACCTATTCTGCCAAAGCTCTTTATAACGAAGCCATAGCCCTAGAAAAACAGAATACAGAGCGTATGATACTGGAAGCCACCCAATCATATAACCGTCTGGAAGAAGCAGTAATAGAGATGAAATTGGCCTTAAAGACAGAAGATGCAGCAAGAGAAAACATGCGTGTTTCTTCTAGACTATATGAAGAAGGCATGGAAAATCTTTCAGACCTACTAGAAGCCCAATCCCTATGGGAAAAAGCCCGCACATCTACCATTGAATCCAGCTTTAATCTATACATACATCAGTTGCTATACCTCAAATCCATAGGAGAGCTTAAATAATTCTCTCTACACCCATAAAACGAGGCTCGCCCCGAAAGGGGCGAGCCTCGTTTTTTACTAGTACCGTAAATTTTCTTGTACTATATAACTATTTCTTTTTGGCTAGGATAATGGCTGTATCCAGAACATTACCATTGCGGTCTAGAAGTTTTATCTCCATACGTTTTTTATTTACATCCATATGAAGACCACCTACTGTCTGTCCTCCCTCTGCCCAACGATACTTGATGATATCTGTGTTATGAGAGAATTCTGGAGGACATACCACACCGCGTTCGTTGTCTGACGAAGGTGTTTGTAGGTAAACCGTACCTTTGGTGCCATCTGTTTCTTTACCTGCATATACAGGTGCCGTACGCACATAGATATGGTTATTTCCTGCCAATGCTAGGTCAACTCCCAGTTTATCAAACAGTTCACTCCATCGTGCATAGTGCGAAGCCTTGCCATTGGCACCCATAAACCACTGATAGTGTTCACACACCACCACATATCGTGCAGGGTTTTCTTTCACTACTTTTTCCACCCACGCTTTGGCGGCCTCTTGACCTTCTATTTTGTGCATGGCTTCGTTGTTAAGCATTATGAATAGGACTCCGCCATATGTAAAATGATAGCACACTCCCTCCTGTCCTGCGTATCCGTTACGAGGATAGAAGTTTGCATCGCGGAAGAAAGTATGTGATTGACCGTTTACACGAGTCATATTGTCGTGGTTTCCGTTTACACCTGCCCACATGTATTTTTTGAAATAATCCTCTTCATACATCGTCTTCCAGAACGAATAACTACCTCCCCACGCTGTTACATCTCCTAGGTGTAGCACCCATTCCGCCTTGGGGTCATACTCATGAAGACGGTCCATCATTCCCATAGCGGCTTTTAGGCGGTTGGGAAGAGGGGTATATACGTGAAAGTCAGATATTACATAAGCACTCCATTTATCTTTACCTGCTGTTTTGAAACGATATTCTTCGCTCTGATTTTTACCATTTATCCTTATAACGTATTTGTATTCGGTAGAAGGGCGTAGATGGTTGATAGTTGCATTACATTTTAGAAAACGAACACGCTCATAAATGTTTTTGCCATCGGGGGTTTTGGAGTATATACTATCATATGTAGTACATATGCTTTCCTGTGGGATAGCCTTACTAGCTTTTTTCCAATTTTTATCATTTACAGGAGCATATAAAACATAACTGCCCTCTTCTTCTGCTGCCCAACTGATGTTCATAGATTGCGAAGGGTCTTCGGCGGGACAAGTAACTATACTATATATTTTTTCCTGTGCATAGGCAACTATACCCATACACATCATTGCGATAAATAAAGTGTATTTTTTCATATCTATTAAATTTTGGTTTCTATCTATTTTCCTGCTACCGTATCAAATGACTGCATATGTATAAGACGTGCATACATACCGTCTTTTTCCAGCAACGAATCATGTGTACCTACCTCTACTATGTGTCCAGCATTCATCACCACTATTACATCGGCTTTCTGGATAGTGGATAGACGGTGTGCCACCACAAAACTAGTATGACCATCCATAAGACGTTCCAGTGCATCCTGCACCAGTTTTTCACTTTCTGTATCTAGTGCCGAAGTAGCTTCGTCCAGCAGTAATATAGGAGCATTTTTAAGCACCGCACGTGCTATACATAGACGTTGGCGTTGTCCACCAGAAAGACGGCTACCGGCATCCCCTATATTGGTATCCAATCCATCGGGGAGTTTTTCTATGAACTCATGTGCATTGGCTATACGGGCAGCTCGTTCTACCTCCTCATCACTTGCATCGGGACGACCTATGAGGATATTGTTTTTCACAGTATCGTTAAACAGTACCGACTCCTGTGTTACTAGTGCACACATATCACGCAGGTCTTCTATACGATAGTCTTTTATGTCTTTACCATCTATAGTTATGGAGCCTTGGTCTATGTCATAGAAACGGCATAGGAGATTGGTCATTGTGCTTTTACCACTACCACTCTGTCCTACCAGAGCTACCATTGTTCCCTTTTTAACATCCAGAGTAAATCCTTCCACAGCTTTTTTGCCATCGGGTTCGTCTGGGTATGCAAAATGTACATCTTCAAATTTTATACCCTCTTCAAATGTCTTGATAGGCAATGCGTTTTCCTTATCACATACCGTTACAGGAGCATCTATCACTTCATAGATACGTTCGGCGGCAGCTTCACCACGTTTAATATCGGCTATGGCAAGAGCTATATTTTTACATGGTTGAAGAATTTGGTAGAAAAGTGCTACATAGGCTATAAAGACAGGAGCACTCAACACCCCATCGCGTACTATAAGCACCCCCGAATACCCTATGATGGCTATAATGATAGCCGAACCCACCATTTCGCTTAGCGGGGAAGCCAGTTCACGACGACGAGATATACGAGCCAACTGTTCTGAATAACCATCATTCACCCCATCAAAACGACGTGACGAAAGACGTGATGCGTTATATGATTTAAGGACCTTGAGTCCCGAAAGGTCTTCTTCTACCATAGAGAGGAGCTCACCATAACGTGTACGAGCCTTAGCCGATGGTTCTTTAAGGGATTTGCTTATACGCGTGATAGCAAACGCTGTGAATGGTAACAGGAAGATGATAAAGACCGTTAGTTTTGGACTCATGATGATAAGTGATATAAGGATACCTATCACCATAAGAGGGTCTTGTACAGCACGGGAAAGAGATGAGAATATAGCCCATTGGACTTCGGTAACGTCCCCTGTTATGCGGGAGAGGATATCACCCTTGCGTTGTTCAGAAAAGAAAGAAAGACTCAATGCAAGGATTTTGTCATGTATCTGTTTACGCAAACGACGCTCTATGCCTATGTTTATATATGAAAGGAACAGTCCTGCAAAATACCTAGATATATTCTTAAAGGCAAACATCAAAAATCCCATAAAACACACCCAGAACAGCACCGATATAAGCCCACTCGTACCCATAAAATATGTGATATAGTAATCATATAGCATACTGGCATAGTCCTTTACACCTTGTACACCACTACTCTCCCATACACTCACTCCGTCTATTATCCACTGTGGTTTTTCATACACTTTTTCACTCTCTCCAAATATAAGACTCAACACTGGTACCAGAGCATATGTAGAGAGCAGAGTAAATATAACGGTAAGTATATTGAAGATAATGGTAAGGGATATCCATTTTTTAAAATGTCCCAATTGTTTGAATAGGCGGAATGTATATTTCATAACGTTTATTTTTCTTTCTATTATATCAAATGACAAATATACACATAAAAACATTATACACATCTCACAAAATCTACTTATACTACCATTTTTCATTATGTCATTTATATTTTATACATTTACCAGCTCAATGACCACATCACTATTATGAAAGATAAAAGATACCCTTCTCTAGAAAAGATATATAATCATCTATGCTCGTCTGCTACTCAAGACAAGTACATCTATGTCCCCACCATATGGGAAGACATAAATGCCAATGTCTCATACCGTAGAGTAAAAGAAAGCGAATACTATCATCATATCATATCCTCTATCATTTCGCTAGATGATGGTTGCACAGACTACTCTCGCAGTCTATCTTTAAGCACACACAGCGATAAAAGATGGACAGAAGACGCTACTATATATAATGCTTTTGTACGTCTTACATCGGCACTACCATCGGGATTACATTCTGGTAGCGAGATATCCACTGGCACATTTCTACGAATGATAGCAATGCTTCCCTATATCAAATCCCTAGGAGCCGATACCCTATACCTGCTCCCTGTAAACAAGATAGGAGAGGACTGCCGCACAGGAGAATTGGGTTCACCATATGCTACCAGAGACTTATACTCATTTGATGAAAATCTAGCCGACGCTGCACTAGACGGCATAGCAATAGAAGAACAGTTTGCCGCACTGGTAGAAGCAGCACATATGATGGGCATACGCGTAGTACTGGAATATGCCATGCGTACCTCATCTCCAGACGGAATAGAAGTCAAAAATCACCCCGAATGGTACTACTGGATACACCGCAAATGTCTGGATAATTATTCATCTCCAGAATTCACTCCAGAACAACTCCACGAGATAAAACAAGTGCCTTATGACGGTAGTAACTACATAGCCCCCAGCAAGTCCTATCGCAATCAATTCCTACCTGCTCCACATAGAGAAGAGATAACATTGGACGGGAATAAATATGTAGCCAAAACACAATGGGGAGAGGCTGTCATACCCGGAGCCTTTGCAGATTGGCCGCCAGATGACATACAACCAGCTTGGAAAGACGTAACATACCTGCGAATGTATGACCGCGAACCTTCCCCAAAATCACCTTGCGGGTTTAACTACATAGCCTATAACACCATACGTTTCTATGACCCCGCTCTTTCACAGAACAGATATGCTGTAAAGAGCCTATGGGATTATCTAGAAGGTGTCATACCCCACTACCAGAACAAATACGGACTAGACGGAGCTATGATAGATATGGGACACGCCATACCTCGTCCTCTTATAAAACGTATCATAGATAAGGCTAGAAGCATAGACCCCGCATTTGCATTCTATGAAGAGAACTTTTACCCCACTCCTGCTAGTCGCAAGGCAGGATATGACGCTTCGTTGGGATTTGGGTGGGAGTGCTACCCTACTGGCATGGAAAGGATACTATCATACTGTGCAGAAAAAAAAGCCATGACCATGTTTGGCACTCAAGAGACACACAACACTCCTCGTTCTACCATGCGTTATGGCACTACTTTCTCCCGTATGGGATATGCTATAATGGCTTTTCTACCACACATAGTACCATTTATCCACAGCGGATATGAATTGGGCGAAAAAATGCCTGTAAACACAGGTGTAGGCTTTTCTGCCGATGAAAGCAGCTTTTATCGCTCACTGCCATTGGCATTATTTAACAAGGGTATGTATCAATGGGATAGTCCAGATAACATCACGCGTTTTATCTCTCGCATCAATGACCTGCGTCAAAAAAACATCTCTCTGGTAAAAGACACCAGCATAGAAAGCTATGACCGTCCACATATAGAGTCTTATGAAAACGACTGTATAGCCTACCGCCGTATAGACCCCAAAGAACCTCAAAATCAAATCATAGTCATAGCCAATACCAATATGTATTCCTCCCGCAAATTCTACCTTCACGCTCCATATTCTGGCGATAGCAAGGTCATGGACACCGTAAGTGGTATGCTCCACACATTTACCAACGATTGGCTGTCATATGAGATGAGAGCTGGAGAGGTTTTGGTTTTAAAACTAGGTAAATAAATCACTCTTGAACATCATACTTTCCTATAATATTCTCAACATCAAAACCCCGGCAGCCTGTGGCTGCCGGGGTTTATCATCATATCATTTGAATTCTAAATTAAATACATCGTACTCTTCCAATGCCCTTTCCATATCCCTCTTCTTTACAGCATAATGTGCCGCTTTATCCACTTCACCCATCATGTTATATATAAAGGATAGATTTTCATAACACTTTTCCAGACGTTCATACACATCTCCATAGACGATTTTGTATAACTCTACTGCTTTTTCTCCATAACGAGCAGCCTGTCCATACTCCTCCACACAACACATGCACCTAGCCAATCCCTCACAACACATAGCATACTTCCTGTTTTTTTCACCATAATTACGTTTATATATAGGCAATGCTTTTTGATAACATTCTATGGACTTAATATATTTATTCTGCTCCCAGAAAAGATAAACCATATCTACATATACATCGGCCTTGAATGGAGAGTGTTTTTTACAATTGGAATCTATGTCATATAACAATACACTATATGTTTCATATGCCGTACTATAATCTTCCTCATCTACAAAGGCACGAGCTATAGTAATGAGTATAAGTCTTATTGCTGGGCTATCAAACTCTCCTCTATTGATATAATTAAGACGGAATGAGTGGGAAGCATATAACGTAGCAGCCCTAGTGTAATAGCAGGTAGCACCTTCAAAATCCCCTTTGGAAATACATTCGTTGCCATAAATATAACACTTCATAGCAATATCCCACACCCTCTTGACAAAAGGTGGATTACGATACCATTTTAATATTTTTCTCCAAAGATTCATCTGCTGCCATTTTTCTCTACAAATATACAGCTAATGTATAAAATATGTATTAAAATTCGCCAAATAAAAATAAGGTAAATAAAAAAAACTAACCCATTTGGCTAGTTTCTGATGTGATTTATTCTACATGAAGATTTAAAATAAAAAAAGGCAAGCTACCCACATCGCACCGCTACAACCGTCGGACCCTTGCTGCGTTCCCACCCTGGGGGGATTGGACAGGAGCTGGTCGTGTGGGACTTGCCGAGTGCAAATATATAAATAATTTTTCATTTGTCGTGTTTTTTCTGCTATTTGTCGGGATAAATTTTAATAGCTACTTATTTTGATGTATTTTTGTAGTGTAAAAGTGATAAGACAAAACATTTCCTTACCATGAAACTTATAAAAAACATACGAGTAATTTCTCCCGATGTGGACAACCGCCGTGCCAATATCATCATAGATGGAGAAAACATTAAATCTATTATAGAAAAAGACGTAAACCCAGAAAACTTTGACGAGATAATAGACGGCGAAGGTCTTATGGCTATGCCAGGGTTTATAGATGTCCATGCCCACGGAGCTGTGAGCTATGACACCTGTGACGGCACTGGTGAAGCGATAGACAAGATAGCCGAAGCACGTCTTAAAGAGGGCGTAACCATGTGGCTTCCCACTACACTTACTGTCCCCTACCCCGAGATAGAAAAAGCCGCACGTGCAGTAGCCGAATACCTTAAAAATCCTCGTTGGTCAGAAGTACCGGGCATGCACATAGAAGGTCCATTTATCAATATAGCGATGAAAGGAGCTCAAAACCCTGAATATATCAAGGTTCCTAGTGCAGATTTCATCAAACAGGTAAATGACATAGCTCCGGTTAAAATCGTAACTATGGCACCCGAGGTAGATGGAGCACTGGATTTCATACGAGAGATGAAAAAGATGGGCATCGTTACATCTGCAGGTCATTCATCTGCCAAATATTCAGACTTCTTGGCTGCCAAAAAAGCTGGTCTTACAAACCTCACCCACTTCTTTAACCAGATGTCCCCTCTTCACCATCGTGAGATAGGACTGGTGGGAGCTGGTCTTGCAGACAACGACGTTTACATAGAACTTATATGCGACCGTCTGCACGTGATATCAGATATCATCAAGATAGTATTCAACACAAAACCTGTGGACCAGATACTGCTTATCACAGACGCTCTGCTAGCATCTGGACTACCAGATGGAGAATACGTGATGGGAGGTCTTAAGATGATACTTAAAAACCGTGAAGCACGTCTTGAATCTGGTGCTCTTATGGGTTCTACCCTTCCATACCAGTATGGACTACGTAACGTATATGAAATCACTGGCATACCTCTAGAACAACTGGTAAAATGTACATCTTGGAACCAAGCCAACTGTCTTAACCTAGACAGCGTAGGCAAACTCCAGAAAGGTTACCGTGCCAATATCGCCATCATGGATGCCGATTTCAACGTCCTAGGAACTATGGTAAGAGGAGAATTACGCTATCGTCATGATACGCTTCCTGTAATAAAATAGAACAGACACATTAAGAAATCATAATTTTAGTTGATTAGGATTTTAAGTATGGCAGTCTCTTAGCACGAGACTGCCATTTTTTCATATGAGGTGTTGATAAAAAAGAGGTGAAAGACTTTTACGGGTGGAATAGTTGGATTACATTTGCAAGAAGTAAAAAAGAAGATATATGTTTTTAGAGAATACGGTAAATCATAACGAATACAGTGGTTGGATAGAAGTGATATGTGGTTCTATGTTTTCTGGGAAGACTGAAGAACTCATACGCCGTTTGCGTCGTGCCAAATATGCACGTCAGAGAGTTGAGATATTCAAACCCGCCATAGACATACGCTATGATGAGAGCAAAGTCGTTTCACACAACCAGAACGAGATAGAATCCACTCCCGTATCCCACTCCAATGAAATACTGCTCCGCTCCAGCAATGTGGATGTAGTAGGTATAGATGAAGCTCAGTTTTTTGATGATGGTATAGTAGAAGTATGCAACACCCTAGCCAATAGCGGCATAAGAGTCATCGTTGCAGGGCTGGATATGGATTATCTAGGACGACCATTTGGCCCTATGCCTTACCTTATGGCTACTGCCGAATATGTCACCAAAGTCCACGCTGTATGTCCTCGCACAGGAAATCTAGCACACTACACCCACCGCACCACTACGTCTGATGCACTGGTTATGCTTGGCGAGAAACAAGACTATGAACCCCTTTCCCGCAAGGCATATTACGAAGCTATGAAGAAAGAAAAACCTGAAAATACAAGCAAATAACACCTCTACATATAATATGACACATAGGATAGAAGTCAATGGCATTCGCTCGTTTGCATACCACGGCTGTATGGAAGAAGAAGCACTTACAGGCACATACTTCCTTACCGATATAAGCCTCACTACCGATTTTACCATCGCTGCTACAAACGACAGCATAGAAGACACCATAAACTATGCCCGACTCTTTAACATAGTAGAAGAAGAAATGGCTATACGCAGTGCTGTGATAGAAAATGTAGCATTACGTATATATAACTCCATAAGAAAGACCTATCCTCATATCCTTACTCTTTCTGTACGCGTAGCCAAACAAAACCCACCTATGGGAGGTGTCGTACGCGAGGCAGCAGCTACAATAGCAGACTGATAATTTTGCGGTACAAAAACAGCAAAATACATAAACCATTCTGTGTGTTTAACAGATTTTTACAAGGCGACCATACTTGATTTAATCAAATGATAAAAAATCGCCACTTTTCGTCAAAAAAATTTGAGTATCACAGATAGTTTGAGTACTTTTGCCTAGATAAACATACCCGCATCTCACGGGATATAAACATCGTCATATAAATAGATAAACAACTAAAACAAAGATAAATATGAGTCTTAAAATCGTCGTATTGGCCAAACAAGTACCCGATACCCGCAACGTGGGTAAGGATGCTATGAAAGCCGATGGAACTATCAACCGTGCGGCACTTCCCGCCATTTTTAACCCCGAAGACCTCAATGCCCTAGAACAGGCATTGCGTCTTAAAGATGCACACCCAGGTAGCACAGTAACTATTCTTACTATGGGACCATCGCGTGCAGCCGATATCATTCGCGAGGGGCTCTTCCGCGGAGCCGATGGAGGTTATCTACTTACAGACCGTGCATTTGCCGGAGCAGACACTCTTGCTACTTCATATGCACTTGCTACTGCTATCAAGAAAATAAAAGATTATGACCTCATCATAGGAGGTCGCCAAGCCATAGACGGAGATACTGCACAGGTAGGCCCTCAAGTAGCCGAAAAACTAGGTCTTACACAGGTTACCTATGCAGAAGAAATCCTTAAAGTAGAAGAAGGCAAAATAACCGTTAAACGCCGTATAGATGGCGGTGTAGAAGTAGTAGAAGCTCCTATGCCTATCGTTATCACGGTAAATGGTTCGGCTGCTGCATGCCGCCCACGCAATGCTCGCCTTCTTCAGAAATATAAACGAGCCCTTACTCCTACCGAAAGAGTTTCATCTGGTAGTGATTACGCTTCGCTGTATGAACAGAAAGATTACCTTAACCTAGTAGAATGGAGCGTAGCCGACGTAAACGGAGACCTTTCTCAGTGTGGTCTAGCTGGTTCTCCTACCAAGGTAAAAACAGTAGAAAATATCGTCTTCCAAGCCAAAGAAAGTAAAACCATCACCGCTTCAGATGCAGAAATAGAAGCACTAGTGGTAGAACTTTTGGCAAATCACACTATAGGATAACCTTTTAACATTAGAAAAGATGAACAACGTATTTGTATATTGCGAGATAGAAGACGGAATAATATCTGAAGTGAGTCTGGAACTCCTTACCAAAGGACGTTCGCTTGCTACCCGTCTAGGCTGCAAACTAGAAGCCATAGTAGCAGGATATAAACTTGACGGCATAGACAGTCAAGTAATGCCATATGGAGTAGATATACTTCACCTTTTTGATGGCGAAGGTCTATATCCCTACACTTCTCTACCACACACATCGGTAGTGGTAAATCTATTTAAGGA
The DNA here is from genome assembly GCA_017620815.1 of Flavobacteriales bacterium. Lineage (GTDB taxonomy): Bacteria > Bacteroidota > Bacteroidia > Flavobacteriales > UBA1820 > Merdimorpha. The sequence continues at coordinate 10,490 of JAGAUI010000017.1, read as the reverse complement.
AGAAAAACCACAGATATGTCTTATGGGTGCTACGGTGATAGGTCGTGACCTAGGTCCACGCGTATCATCGGCACTTACCAGTGGTCTTACAGCAGACTGTACTGCACTAGAGATAGGCCCTCACGAAGACAAAAAAGAAGGCAAGACATACACAGACCTTCTATACCAGATACGCCCAGCATTTGGTGGTAATATCGTGGCTACTATCGTGAACCCAGAACACCGCCCACAGATGGCTACCGTACGCGAAGGTGTGATGAAAAAAGAAATCTATGACCAGAACTACAAGGGAGAAATCGTTCGTCATGACGTTTCCAAATATGTAGATGAAAGCGACTATGTGGTAAAGGTTATAGAACGTCACGTTGAAAAATCCAAAATCAATATCAAGGGAGCTCCTATCATCGTAGCTGGTGGTTATGGTGTAGGTTCAAAAGAGAACTTCCAACTCCTACACGAACTAGCAGACCTTCTTAAAGCAGAAGTAGGTGCTTCGCGTGCAGCGGTAGATGCTGGATTCTGTGAACATGAACGTCAGATAGGTCAGACAGGTGTTACTGTACGTCCAAAACTATATATAGCTTGTGGTATATCTGGACAGATACAGCACATAGCTGGTATGCAGGATAGTTCTATGATTATCTCTATAAATAACGACCCCGCTGCTCCTATCAATGCCATAGCAGACTATGTCATCAATGGTACAGTGGAAGAAGTCGTACCAAAACTCATCAAATATTACAAACAAAACTCCAAGTAAGAAATGGCAAACCTTTATAAAGATACTCCCGCACTCAAATTCCATCTTACGTCTCACCCTCTCATGGAGAGAGTAGTAGAACTTAAAGAACGTTTCTACGCAGACAAAGACACTTATGACTATGCTCCTCAGGATTATCAAGATGCCATAGACAGCTATGACAAGACTCTGGAGATAGTAGGTGAAATATGTTCAGATGTCATTGCCCCAAATGCCGAAGGTGTTGACCACGAAGGTCCAAAAGTAGTTAATGGAACTGTTCAATATGCGTCTGGAACAGTAGAAAACCTACGCACTACCACACAGGCAGGTCTTATGGGTATGTCTATGCCACGTCGTTATGGAGGTCTTAACTTCCCTATCGTTCCTTACATCATGGCTGCCGATATAGTTTCTGCTGCCGATGCAGGATTTGAAAACATATGGGGACTTCAGGACTGTGCCGAGACTCTATATGAGTTTGGTAATGATGACCAGCGTAGCCGCTTTATCCCTCGTATATGCAAGGGAGAGACTATGTCTATGGACCTTACAGAACCAGATGCAGGTAGTGACCTTCAGTCTGTACAGCTCAAAGCCACATATAATGAAGCAGATGGCTATTGGTATCTCAATGGTGTAAAACGTTTCATCACAAACGGTGATGCCCACATACATCTAGTACTGGCTCGTAGTGAAGAAGGCACCAAAGACGGACGTGGTCTATCTATGTTTATCTATGACAGAAACGACGGTGGTGTTACTGTACGTCGTATAGAGAACAAACTAGGTATCAAGGGTTCTCCTACATGTGAGCTAGTATATAAAAATGCCAAAGCCGAATTGTGTGGTGAACGCAAATTGGGACTTATAAAATACATCATGGCTCTTATGAATGGTGCCCGTCTAGGTATCACTGCACAGAGCGTAGGTATATCTCAAGCCGCTTACAACGAAGCTCTTTCTTATGCTCGCGACCGCAAACAGTTTGGACGTGCGATAGTAGAGTTCCCTGCGGTATATGATATGCTTTCATCTATGAAAGCCAAATTGGATGCTTCTCGTGCCATACTTTATGAGACTGCACGCTATGTGGATATTTACAAGGCTCTTGACGATATAGCTCGTGAACGTAAACTTACTCCAGAAGAACGTGCCGAAGCCAAAATGTACTCTCGCCTAGCCGATGCATTTACTCCACTAGGTAAAGGTATGGGCAGTGAATTTGCCAACCAGAACGCTTATGACTGCATACAGATACACGGTGGTAGCGGTTTCATGAAAGACTACACTTGTGAACGCATATATCGTGATGCTCGTATTACCTCTATCTATGAAGGTACTACACAGCTACAGGTAGTAGCAGCTATACGTTATGCTACCAACAAGACTTACCTTAACCGCATACGCGAATTTGAAGCGATGGAATGCAGCGAAGATATGAAAGGTCTTAAAGAGACTCTAGTTTCATTGGCTGTCAAATATGAAGCTGCAATAGACAAGGTTATGGAAGGTAAGGACAACGAAGTGATAGAGTTCTTTGCTCGTCGTCTAGTAGAGATGTCTGCATATATCATTATGGCACATCTGCTGGTACGTGACGCATCTCTAGCACCAGAACTATTTGCACAGAGTGCAGGAGTATTCACTCGTTACACTGCCGCCGAAGTAGCCAAACACTGTGAATTTATAAACAATTTCACTGCTGATATGTTGGCCGACTACCGCAAATAAGATTTAATAAAATTTATTCTCAATAAAAGAGTCGCCCCTTACGGGGCGACTCTTTTTTAATCTTATACCTAAATGAATTTACTCTACGTCTTTAAATTTATAGATGAATAAAACAGGGTTGTCGTCCAGTTTTACAGTAGAATAAGCCTCATTTAATATCTTTTCAACACGTGGGTTATGAGGCATTGAAAAACCTCCATGTGTACCATCTTCATTGAAACTATATGGATGATTATTACGGGGTTCTATAAGATATTTCCCGTCGGCTATTTTTATTGAGAATGGTCTGTTTAAGGTTTCAAAGAATAAACCATTGGTAAGACGTGTCTCTCCCGTTTTTTTGTTTATAAACAAATAGTATTGGGTAGTAGGACGGTTCCTATTGAGCCAATCAGCCCTTTTTTTATAGTCATTACGTATCTCATCTGGTATAGAAGCCAAGATTTCTTTCATAGAGTAATCTCCATATCTGAAATTGAGTATAAGATAATCATTTGTATCATAAAGGTATTCTACACCATCTATACAATTTTCCATCTCAATACTTTCTTTTGCCTCGTGATATGTAGATTTATACAGATGAAGAGGTACAGCCTTATCTCCAAAGTCAACAACGTATTCTGGCACTATGGTATCCCGTGTAGCAACGAATATAGTATCGAGGTTTGACACCATAAAACGTACAGTATCATTAATGACTGTATAATACTTCTCCTGTAAGGAAAAATGAGATTCAGATTCTGTGGGACAATCATAATCATAAGGCAAGAAACGCTTTACACTCTCCTTGTTTAAATCCAAATCCATAGACGCCCATTTATGAGGAACTCCATACTTATCGGTTCTGAATGTTTCTCTGAAAAATACTCCGAAATATATTTTGTCTCCCAGTATAAATGATTGTGCTACGGGATAAACAGATTGCCTTATATCCTTTAATGAATGTGTTGATATGTAATTACAATCCATATCATAGTATAAAATCTTTGCACCTTGACTGTCAAATATAGATATGAGAGAGTCTGATATACTTACATTTTTTATATTCAAATATTCACGAGGGCCTTCACCTTTGTCTGCTATTTTATCAATGAATTTACCATTCTCATCAAACATAAACACACTTTCTGTCTGTTCTTCCCATACATATATTCTACCATTACGATACCACACGTTATTTATTTCTGCTCCTACCAGACATTCTGCGGTAGTCTCCAGTGGAATAGCCTTGAAGAATGAGGTATCCAGATATTCAGACATATCCATATGTTTTTCGGCTGTATTAACATCTACATGAATATATGGGACATCTTGTGAAGATTTCTTATCTATATTTCCACAGCCCATGAGTATAGAAAGAACAATCAAGATAAATGGTGTTTTTTTCATAGTAGTAGATACTTTTATTTATGTGGCTAATTTAGTGAAAAAAACATTATCCCGATAAAGAGGGATAAATCTTTTGTTAAACTTCGTTTGTAGGGAAAAGACAATAAAATGGCTTGTGGGCGATAATAAAAATGCGGATTGCAGGAGAGGGAAAATAGGCAAACATAGTCATAAACTATTGCACCCACAAACCTTAATGTCAAATACCATAAAAACCCAACGAGCCGCCCTGCGGGCGGCTCGTTGGGTTATTCACCTGAATTATTTTATCTGAACATCTCTTTCAGTCTATCTACAAAAGATTTTTTCTGTGAAGAGGCAGGACGAGGCTCAAACGCCTTATCCTTCATCATAGATGCAAAGAATTTCTCTTGCTCACGGGATAGATTTTGTGGAGTCCACACATTGACATACACAAGCATATCTCCACGACCTGCACGTCCATATTCTGGAAGTCCTTTACCCTTGAGTCTTAAAATTTTACCAGCCTGCGTACCCTTTTCCAACGTTATGCTTACTTTGCCGCCATCTATGGTAGGCAGTTCCTTTTTGGCACCTAAGACAGCTTCTGGCATACTTATGTAAAGGTCATATAGCAGGTTGTTTTCATCACGAGAAAATACCTCATCTGGGACTTCTTCTATGAGGACTATAAGGTCACCCGCAGGCCCTCCCATAGGACCACAATGTCCTTTGCCAGACATTCTTAATTGCATACCATCTACAACTCCAGCAGGTATCTTTATAGTGATAGAATCTAATTTTTTCACCAATCCTTCTTCGTTGGCACCAGCACCTCTCTTATCTACCACCTTACCGCTACCGCCACAAGTATGACATGTCGTAACAGACTGCATCATACCAAATGGTGTCTGCTGAGCCACTACTCTCTGTCCCGTACCACCACAGGTAGGACATGTTTTATATGTAGTATCGGGAGAGGCAACCATACGTTCTAGTTTGATGGTTTTTTCTACGCCCTTGGCTATTTCCTCTAGAGTAACCTTCACTCTTATACGCAAGTTATCTCCTCTTACAGCTGCCGCCTGACGAGAACCTCCGCGAGAGCCTCCACCACCAAAGCCTCCGAAACCTCCAAAGCCACCAAATCCGTGTCCAAACACACTACTGAATATATCGTTAATGTCAAAATCACCAAATCCACTAGCTCCACCATAACCACCAGCGCCACTCATACCCGCATGTCCAAACTGGTCATAACGTGCTTTTTTATCGGGATTGGATAGGACATCATAAGCCTCGGCTGCTTCCTTGAATTTTTCTTCGGCTTCTTTATCTCCAGGATTTTTATCGGGGTGATACTTGATAGCTAGTTTTCGGTATGCCTTTTTAAGCTCATCGCTAGTAGCATTTTTACCTACACCCAAGACTTCATAATAATCTCTTTTCATCGTTTCTCTTTATTATGATTATCTTATAGTTATTCGCCCATTACGACTTTGGCATAGCGTAGGACTTTATCTGAAAGGTAATAACCTTTCTGGGTTACATCTACGATTCTTTCTTTAAGTTCCTCACTAGGTGCTGGGATACGAGCTATAGCATCGTGTTTATCCACGTCAAACTCATCTCCTGCTGCTACCTCCATAGCCTTAAGTCCCTTCTGTGCCAATGCTCCGACTAGTTTCTGGTATATCATCTCAAATCCTTTCACATCTTCTTCCTTGCCCTGTGCATGAGAAGCAGCAAGACCTCTTTCCATATCGTCAAGGATAGGGAGCAGGGTTTTCATAACATCTTGTGTGGACATTTTAAGCCATTCGGCACGTTCACGAGCAGAACGTTTTTTATAGTTGTCAAATTCGGCATATAGACGTAAGTATGCGTCTTTTTGTTTGGCGAGTTCTTCCTCGTAATTTACCTCCACCTCTTCTTCTGGTTTTTCTACTGCATTTTCCTCTACGGGTGTAACTACTTCTTCTTTTTCGGTTTCGGCAACTTTCTTTTTATTTTTCATATCTTCTTAATGGTCTTTACTGTTTACGTTATTTACCATGCAAATACCCTGCCAAATCATATTTTCATATCATTATATCACAAAAATGACATAGTGTCATAAATAAGATTAAGGGGGAACTGACTTTTTGACTGATGATAAAAACTAACGTTTGTCTATGGCTCCTACCATATAATCAAATACCCTACTGTATCTCTCATGTGTTTTCCTTAAAGCCTTTTCATCACTTCCTGCCACTGCACTAGTAGCACTTATAAGCAGGTTACGCGATACCCTTATAAAATATATATCCATATATGCCACATCACGTCCCTTACGTTTTTTCAATGTTATACGCACCACTGGATAATCATTACTTGTGGTAAGATAAGAAGATGAGATATATTCGCCATCCTGTGAGATAGCAATACCACGATGAGCATCTATGGAATTAAAAGTATTGGCAGTTTCATCGCGTTGGGATTTGGTTTTCATACGCACTGCTGTGAAGTGGATAAATGAGTCCCCATCTGATAGTACAGACTTATTCTTGCTCCATGATTGCGGATATATAGTACGGTAAGGACTCCTCACCCAACCATCTATCTCACCCCATACATCGTCCACCATAGGGATGACGTGAGTCTTTACACTACCCTCTTTTATCTCTTTACGGCTCGTTCTATCTTTCCCTGTGCATAGGCACTACACACCATGAGAAACATCAATACTACCGCCAGACACCTTTTACCGTGCATCATTTTACCTCCCACGTTTTCAACATCTCCTCAAAATTTTTACTAACTCTCTCTACATCACTATTTATAGGGCAGAAATACCACACGTTAATCTTTATACCTTTGCCATAGAGCAGGAAGATATGCATATCTTTTTTCTGTGGTGATGGATTTCCTTTTTTGGCATTAAATATCTCAAACACATCATAGTCTCCACATCGTTTATATCTCACACTAGATGCTTCTTGACTTTTTTCCAATGACTTACACATGGCAGCTTGGCGGGCGGGGGATGTATAATCCTCATACTTGTAAGCAGTAGAAATAACACCCATATTTTCCCCTTGTGTCATTTGTATAAATGTATTTTTTGTCCTTCCATCTTTTTCTCCTCTCCAGCCTTTTTTAAGTGGCACATACAACATCCGCGTAGTATCGCCATCTATCTTTATAGCTAGCGTATCGGCTTGTGAGACTATAGCAGGGAGAGTCATTTCTTTTATATGTACATTTTTCAATGTAAACATCATATTTTCCATATAAGACGCGAGATTTATCGCGTCCTCTATGACCATTTTTACTCCCAATAAGATATTTTTATATGGCACCAACCCCAACATATATGGTTTGGTTTTGTTATTCTCTACCAGTGTTCCTACCCCTAAAAATACATTGAGATTATTTGAATTAGTAAAATCAGACAGAGTCATAGTGTTGATTTCCATCTTTTGTATTTCCAACACCGTCGCCGCAAGTCTTGCTCTCACTTGTTCATTCACCACAGCAGAATCCATAGCAGACGCTATATTTTTTGCATCCATCATAAAGTAAAAACATCTTGTACTGTCTGTGTACATAACTTCAGCCACATTACCTTTGGACATTTTGCTCTCACCCTTATATGTCTTAATCCCAGCAAAATACTCATTTAGACACACGCTTAATGTATCCTTTTCTATATGGCGTATGGTCTCCTGTATATCTACAGTAGATAGTATGGCGTCAAATACAGGTATATACTTTTTAAGAGCTGTACGAGGAGACGCATTTGTTCCATCTGGTATAATACAAGACATGGTTATAAGATGTCCTTTTTCATTTTCTGCATAATACATAATATAATATATACCATATTCTGGACGGCGAGTATCTATTCTCACCACCCTCATACTGTCTTTGGCATAGTACTTTTCTACATGGAATACCTCACCTATTACATTACTTTTGAAATAATCCACATCACTGCTATCGTGCTTAAACATTTCTGTAAGAGTAGTTTTCCCTCCCACCGACACTAGAATAGCCACCGATGCCTCTCCATTACCATATGGATAATGAACATTACCCTGTACCATATTTTTCCAAGATAAAGGGATTTCGGCTTCTGCATCTAGAATAACAGAACCTGTTTTTACCATATCCAATTTTATCTTTTGAGTTTTGCCAGTATTCATCTCCTTGAGAGAAACACCTGCCTTACTCTGTGCAGATACTCCTGCCGAAATGGACAGGAGCATCATTATCATCAATAATTTTTTCATATGTCAATTAAAACATCACTAGTTTTCACGTTCTATTATAGCACCTATGGAACGCAAACGTTCTTCTATGCGTTCATATCCTCGGTCTATCTGTTCTATGTTTTGGATAACGCTTTCCCCACGAGCCGAAAGAGCCGCTATAAGCAATGCGTTACCAGCACGTATATCTGGCGAAGACATAGTACAACCCCTCAACGAATGATACTGCCCTAGACCTATGACCGTAGCTCGGTGAGGGTCACATAGAATGATTTTGGCACCCATATCTATAAGACGGTCGGTAAAGAACAGTCGGCTTTCAAACATCTTCTGGTGTATAAGCACACTACCACGAGCTTGTGTCGCTAGGACGAGTATTATACTCAAAAGGTCTGGTGTGAATCCGGGCCAAGGAGAGTCCGATATGGTAAGTATAGACCCATCTATAAATCCTTTTGGTTCATATATATCTTGCTGTGGGATACGCATATCATCACCTTGACGGATTATCTGAATACCCATACGTTCAAAAACACGAGGTATCTGTCCTAGGTCATCCCAACCTACATTTTTTATAGTGATATCTGAACGTGTCATAGCAGCTAGTCCCATCCAGCTACCTACGTCCAACATATCGGCAAGGATTCTATGTTTACAGCCGTGTAGTTTTTCCACACCTTCTATCGTTAGCAGATTTGAACCTACACCTCTTATCTTGGCTCCCATAGCGTTAAGCATGCGGCATAGTTGCTGTATATATGGCTCACAAGCGGCATTGTAGATAGTAGTAGTACCTTCGGCTAGCACAGCTGCCATTATGATATTGGCTGTACCTGTAACCGATGCTTCGTCCAGCAGCATGTATGTTCCTTTGAGGTTACGGGCTTCTATGGAATAAAATTTGGTTTCTTCTTCATAGCGGAATTTAGCTCCCAATGCTATAAAACCATCAAAATGTGTATCCACACGACGACGTCCTATTTTGTCCCCACCGGGTTTGGGGATATATCCTCGTCCAAAACGTGCTAGCAGTGGACCCAATATCATTATAGACCCACGCAATCTTTTGGCTTTTTCCTTTCCCATTGGCGTGTGGAGATAGTCCACATCTACATCATCGGCTTTGAATATATAAGTATTTGGTGCAGTCTTTTTTACTTTCACTCCTAGGTCTATGAGCATTTCTATGAGTATGTTTACGTCTTGGATATCGGGGACGTTACTCATCTCTACTTCGTCGGCAGTGAGAAGCACGGCACTTATTACTTCCAATGCTTCGTTTTTGGCTCCTTGAGGAGTGATGATACCATTCATTTCAACTCCTCCTTTTATCCTGAATATTCCCATAGTGTATATGTGTTAAGTGAATAATGCGTGTAGTTATTTCATGTGCCTAATTTAAAATTTTTTTTTTGTTCCCACAAATATTTTATAGCCGTCATCATAGTTTTTTTTACATCTCTCACCACCACAAAAACCGCCTCCCGATGGGAGGCGGTTTTTTCAAACTAATTTATAGTTATTATTATTATTTAAACCAGCACAGGTCTTACCTTTTTTTCTGCTGCTTCTTGTATTCTTTCTTACTCACAGTGTTACCATCTTCATCCAGCATCTGTTTATCCTTACGAGAGGCAGAGATAAGTACAACACCGTTTTTGGCTCGTGGACCATACGAACCCTCCACTCCACTGCGGACTATCATTATCTCGTCTATCATATCTACCTCTACACCTCTCATGTGGGTAAATTCGCTGTCGTTGATGATATAGAGTCCACAACGTTTACCGTCTATCATTATGTAACCATCCTCGTGATACTCAATGTTTTTACCCTGCATTGCGATATATTCTTTCATGCCTTCTACACCGCCTTTGCGTTTGGCTTTATCTCCATCAAAGTCTGCAAGTGCTACAGGAGCGATATTATTCATCCCTTTTGTAACGAGTTCAACTGCACCGAATTGAGCATCTTTCGCACCATAAAGTTGTTCGGCGTGGTCTTTTATCATCTTTATACTATGTATGCTATGTATTTCTATAGCATCAAGCGTTACTTCTGGCATAGGAACTCCATCTACTACCAATAGTGCTGGATTACCATTTGTAGGGAGAGATTCTTTATTCATACCTATCCAAGCACTAGGGTCTATGTCTTGAACTGTTTCAGTTTGATATTTTCTAAAAAACACCCTGCAATTTGCATAGAATGTACCGGGGAACATATTGATTATGACAGGCCAATCGTCATCTGCCTCTCCCAAATAATATGTAGTCATATCTTCACTGAACCAACCTCTCAAGTCATTCTTACGCAGCATAACGGTAAGGTTGATAGGTTGTTTCCAGTTCTCTTTGGCTATGCGGACGGTAGTACCCTCGGTATAGGGCATGATACATTTAAGGAATTTGTCT
>JAGAUI010000003.1 GCA_017620815.1 Flavobacteriales bacterium | reverse complement strand
TTTGCGATACAGAAAGAGTTATTTGAAGTTATGCAAAACGCAGAAGACCAAAACACTCTGTATATTGCTAATTCGTAACCCAATACATATTCAACCAAAAGGTCGTTATTCATTCTCAATAATTTAGACCTTTTTCGTAACTTCCTGTTGCAAATATATATAATTTTTCTATGAGAATGAGTTAAGATGTAGTTTAATTTATGGTATAACCTTGTTTTTTGAAAACTTTTATCTGGTGTTGCATCATTACAAATGCCATTATGAATGCCAGAAAATCTGATGCCGACTGGGCAGCCCATACGCCTGTTACTCCCCATAGATGTGGGAGTACTATAAGCAGTGGTATGAGGAATATCACTTGGCGTGTGAGGGATAGTAGTATTGCTTTTCCTGCCATGCCTATGCTTTGGAAGAAATTGGATGTAACTATCTGGTAGCCTATCACGGGGAATGCGGCCATGCTCACTTGTAACCCAAATACCGATAGGTCTATAAGAGACGTGTCATTGGTAAATATGCCTACTGCTAGGCGAGGTATTATCATAGCCATAAGAAAGCCAGCAGTGGATACTGTACATGCACATATTGTAGTGAGGCGGAATACCTTAAAGAGGCGGTCTATGTGTCCAGCTCCGTAGTTGTATCCAGCTATGGGTTGCATGCCTTGGTTAAAGCCCATCATCACCATGAGAAATAAAAATGCTAGGCGGTTAATGATACCATAAGCACCTATCGCTAGGTCTCCTTCATAGCGGTAGAGGGTATTGTTTACCAGTATCACTATAAAGCAGGCAGCGGTGTTCATCATAAATGGAGCAAGTCCTATGGTGAGGGTGTCTTTTACTATCTTGGTTTTGAGGCGGTAGATGCCTTTATGGAAGTGTAGGAGTTCTTTTTGGTTTGAGAAAAGATACAACTGCCACATTAGTGCCAATGCTTGTGCTATAATAGTAGCTATCGCAGCACCTCTTATCCCCCAGTCAAACACAAAAATAAACAGAGGGTCAAGTATAGTGTTAAGCACCACGGTAAAGATAGTGGCATACATAGAACGGCGAGGATGTCCCGAAGCCCTCATCACTGCATTAAGCCCTAGATAGAGGTGTGTTATGACATTCCCCATTAGGATTATCTCCATATAATCTCTTGCATAAGAGATGGTGTTATCACTCGCCCCGAAAAAGTAAAGTATATCGTCTAGGAAAAGCAGAGAAAAGATAGTGAAAAGTATGCCTATTACTATGTTTAGGATTAGCACATTACCCAATACTTTTTGAGCAGTGGAGTAGTCCTTCTGTCCTAGTCGTACAGATATAAGCGTAGATGCTCCCACACCTACCATCGCCCCAAATGCTGCCGATAGGTTCATAAGGGGGAACGTAACAGCAAGCCCCGATATGGCATATGCACCTACACCTTGCCCTATGAATATACTGTCCACCATGTTGTAGAGCGATGATGCTGTCATGGCTATGATGGACGGTATGGCATATTTGCGTAGTAGGCTAGCTATATTCCCTGTGCCTAGTTCTATGGCGGTATTCATTATGTGATGATGTGTGTATATTTTGTGTGCAAAAATAATTTATTTTAAGGGACAATACACATAGGAAAAGATTAAAATTATTTTAACATCTATATGTGATTTTTCTATTTCAAAAAAACATAATTTTACCTTGTAACAAATGTAATTTGAAAACTATGGAAGAAAATCGTAAATCAAGCACATTAAAACTATATGTAGCACTTATAATTGCTCTGGGAATATCCAGTGTTGGGTTTTTTATACGCAGTGGAATAGTGCATTTTAAGGACAGCGAACGCAGTGTGGTGGTAAAAGGTCTATGTGAACGCGAAGTGCAGGCTACCCGTGTCATTTGGCCGCTGATGTATAAAGAGGTAGGCAATGATATTTCGGCTATATATGACCGTCTTAACGCAACCAATGAAAAAATAATCTCTTTCCTTACTCAAAACGGATTGACTGAAGAAGAGATAACTATCTCTCCTGCCAAGGTGATAGACATGGAGGCTCGTGAGTATCAGTCTTCACCGGTTAAGTATCGTTATAATGTAACGCAGGTTATAATTGTGGCTTCGTCACAGGTAGATAAAGTCCGCTCTCTTATGAACCGTCAGGGAGACCTCTTAAAGGAGGGTATAGCCATAGGAGCTACAGACTATATGTACAGCACTCGTTTTACATATGATGCCCTTAACGATATAAAACCAGAGATGATACAGTGTGCCACAGAAAACGCACGTGCAGCTGCAGAAAAGTTTGCGCATGATAGTCAGAGCCGACTAGGGAAAATAAAACGTGCCTCACAAGGTCAATTCTCTATCACAGACCGTGATGAAAACACTCCCTATATAAAGACAGTGAGAGTGGTAACTACCATAGAATACTATCTTAAAGATTAGCATGCAGATAGATGCAAAAATGAAAGATAAGATATTTTTATATGTATGCGTAGCGACCTCTTTGGTGATGGGACTGTCTTGTAGTAAGACAGACTATGGTGATGAGAAAGAATCACCCGATAACACATCTGTTATAAAAAGAGATGTCCCAGAAAACGAAGGTGTGAAAATCGCATATAAAAAAGCACGTCAGTTTACCGATATAAAGTGGCGTCCAAAGAACTACATGCCTTCCACACAGAGTGATAAAGGATATTCTCCTTCCAACGAATATAAAGGACTGTGGTATTCAAGTGTAAAAGAAACCAATAAATATGTAGGTATAGAAGTATCGCTTAAAACGGTGATGACGGCACTTAATAATCCGTATTCGTTGCTATATACAGAAAACATATCGGAAAAGAATAGTCGGAGTGCCTATGGGGAAGAGTACCACGGAACCAATTGTGGAGCTTATATGGGAATAGTTTGCTCTTCGCTTGTGGGGTATGCATTGGGAATGGATTTGGTGTGGACTACGGCGACATTTCCATATCTGGCAGAAAAAGGTATATTCAAGAAAATAAATGGAAATAACGTCCAAGACCTTCGCCTAATGGATGTGCTACATGAGGATGGTCATGGAAGTCTTATTACCGATATATGGCGTGATGGCAAAGGGCGTATAGTCAAGATAGAGATAACAGAAGCAATTACTCCTACTGCCGTCTCACGTATCTATACGGCAGATGATGCTCAAAAGAGATTCAATAAGGATAATTTCAAGGCGTTTTATCGTTACCAAGAGTTCCATAAAAATACAGATTATACTCCATCGGCATTTGTGGCGGTAGAAGGAGAAACTGTTGTGTCATATAAATATAATGATGATATATGCACATTTGCGGGGGATTATGCTTCGTTTGGAGGAGAAGAGAGGATAGTGATAAACTATACCAAGGGTAGTTATAGCGAGATGGAAATTTATGGCGAGGCAGGGCTTATCCATACTCTGAAACTAAGTGATGATGCTGCTGTCCACAGTATGGATATAACGGCTCTGAATCTATCGGGAGGATATTATAAGGCACGTCTGGTGGGCGGTGGGAAAAGTAGCGATTATACATATTTTTCCATAGTGGATTATAATGTAAGTGTTACGGGTAGTAAAACAGCTCTTACGGTTGATTTTTCATGCCAAGGTGGAGAGGCAAAACATATAAAGGTTACGAGAGAGAATAGTTATCTGGTATGTTTTTACCCTTTTACCACAGATGATAAAAATGCTCAAAGAGTAACTATTGATATAGAAAAATTACGCCCTATAAAGCGTAATGTCCCAGACGAAGAACTATACCTGCAAGTAGCCTTTAAGACAAAATATGGTATAGTTCATAGCCTTCCCATAAAAATCCAATGAGTAAAATTTGGTAGGGAAGAAATAATGTTATACTTTTGGGGATTGTATAAATAGATAGAATAACATAAAAATATAAGATATGAAAAAGAAATTTTTATATGCCATAGTGGCATTGATAGGGATGATGGGAGTGTTTACTTCATGTTCCAAAGACAAAGAACCCGAAGGAGATGTACTATGTAATCTTACGGTTTCTGGTACGGTTCTGGATGAAAAAGGTGATGCTGTACAGGGAGTGAGAGTAAAATTGTATCGTGAGACATCGTCTGGAGGTTGGTCGCTTGTAAGCAGTGCTACTACCAATGCTGCGGGAGATTATTCTATAAGCAAGGCTAGTATCGTTGTTATAATAGGTAAAGCAAAAGTAGCGATAGATGATGCTGCCGATTATAATACTGCAGAAGTTGAATTCCATCTATCTTCGGTGGATTATACAGGAGGTGACCGTCAGCTATTTGCTGGAACAGCAAATGTATCGGGGGTAAATCTGTCTGTAGTAAAGAAATAATGTAAATAATACTGCTCGGTGATAAAAATCCCGCCCTCCTATGGAGGACGGGATTTTTATCACCGAGCAGACATAAAACAGAGATAGTCACGCTATTAAAGCTCATGATTTAATGTTTGTTTTGGGAAAGTCATATGAGTGTGGGTGAAAATTTAAATTTTTTGTGTTAAAAATTTGGAAGTATTGAAAAATGTTTACACATTTGTCTATACAAATGGAAATATAAAAATGGAAAACATAAACATGACTACACTGCATTGGTGGCGTACTCTTTTTTGGTGAGAGGGGTAGGCTCTAGCTGTATGTCATAGAACATATAAAAATGCCGCAGGAACCCCTGCGGCATTCCTTTTGATAAAATGAATTATATACTCTTAAATAAATAATAGAAATGAAAGACACACAGAAAAAATTTATATTGCCAGAAAATGAAATTCCTACCGCATGGTATAATATAGTGGCCGATATGCCCACCAAACCCCTGCCTATGATAAATCCCAAGACTCACGAGCCTCTCACAGTAGAAGATATGAGTACTCTATTCTCTCGTGAGGCTTCGCGGCAGGAACTTAACACTACCGACCGCTATATCCCTATCCCAGATGCGGTGAGAGAACTTTACAAAAGCTATCGTTCTACTCCGCTGGTAAGGGCATATGGACTTGAAAAGGCATTGGGAACGACAGCACATATATATTTCAAGAACGAAAGTGTAAGCCCTATAGGTTCTCATAAACTCAATTCGGCACTTCCACAGGCGTATTATTGTAAGGAAGAAGGAGTAACCAATATCACTACCGAAACAGGAGCTGGACAGTGGGGAGCAGCTCTCTCCTATGCTGCACGAGCTTTTGGTCTGGAGCTGGCTGTCTATATGGTAAAGATAAGCTATGAGCAGAAGCCATATCGTCGTAGCATTATGCAGACATTTGGGGCACAGGTAATAGCTTCGCCTAGTATGAGTACCCGTGCAGGTAAGGATATATTGACTGTGAATCCCAACTATCAGGGTTCTCTGGGAACAGCTATATCAGAGGCTGTAGAACTTGCCATGCAGACACCCAACTGTAAATATGTTCTGGGTAGTGTGCTTAATCACGTCTCTCTGCACCAGACTATCATAGGTCTAGAGGCCGAAAAACAAATGGCTATGGCTGGCGAATATCCCGATGTGGTGATAGGTTGTTTTGGAGGTGGAAGTAATTTTTCGGGTATTTCTTTCCCATTTATGAGACATGTTATAAGCGGGGAAAAAAAGACTCGTTTTATAGCTGCCGAACCTACCTCTTGCCCTAAACTTACTCGTGGTGTGTTCCAGTATGACTATGGTGATGAGGCAGGATACACTCCTATGATGCCTATGTTTACTTTGGGGCATAATTTCTCTCCTGCCAATATCCATGCTGGTGGTTTGCGTTATCACGGGGCGGGGACTATCGTTAGTCAGCTGCTTAAGGACGGATATATGGAAGGAGAAGATATACCACAACTGGAATCATTTGCCGCAGGAAGACTATTTGCTCAAGCAGAAGGCATAATCCCAGCTCCCGAATCCTGCCACGCTATAGCAAGTGCCATTCGCAGGGTAAAAGAAGCCACAGAGGCTGGAAGAGAAGACGTTATCCTTTTCTGCCTATCGGGTCATGGGCTTATAGATATGGCATCATATGACCAGTATTTGGCTGGAAATCTTGTAAACTATGAACTTTCTGAAGAGGAGATAAAAAAGACTACCGACAGTCTGGAAAAGATAATAAAATAGTAAATGATGATAGCAGCATATCCGCCACGCAGTGGCGGATATGTTTTATATATTTTACTTATTTTTGTCTCGCTTAAAGAAAAGGTAATGACTACACATATCTCTGTAATAGAAGCGGTTGCTATGATGCCACAATTGGCATTTGATGCACCTATAAATATAGATGTTTCTCATGGTGCTACGATGGCTATAATAGGGCCAAATGGAGCCGGCAAGACTATACTCTCTAGACTGCTGTCAAAAAAAATCCCGCTTAAAACTGGAAGTGTAAAGATAGATGGTGTAGATGCTAGATATAATGACATTATAACTCTCTCGTTCCGTGATATATATTCTCCTGCTCAGTTGCGGGATATGTATTATCAGCAGCGATTTAATTCGTTTAATAGTGATGAAGCACCCACTGTAGCCGAAGTCCTTAAAGGCTATGATGATAAATTATATGGTAAATATGCCAGAGTGTGTGGTATAGAGGATATGATGGATAAGCGAACGATAGCTCTATCTTCTGGACAGACGCGTAAACTGCACATATTCCGTTCTATCATAGAAAACCCCAAGGTGCTAATCATAGAAAATCCATTCATAGGACTGGACTCCCTCTCTCGTGAGCAGGTAGGAGAGATGTTGTCCTTCCTGCCTACTATGGGTACGACATGTATTTATGTGGTATGTGATGTAAAGGATATCCCAGATGATGTGGACTACGTACTACCTATAAAAGATCGACACATATTCCCCATGCAGAAAAAAGAAGATTTTCTGCTAGATGAAAACCTTATAAAAACTCTTTTCCCTTCCTCCACTAGTAAAAAATTATCGTTTCCTTCTCCGTTATATGAAGCGGGAGATTATGATAATGCGATAGTGATGAAAGACGTGAAGATAAGTTATGGAGGACGATATATATTAAAGGATGTGAATTGGACGGTGAAGGTGGGGGAGAAATGGAGTCTTACAGGTCGTAATGGCAGTGGAAAGAGTACCTTGCTCAGTCTAGTGTGTGGAGATAATCCGCAAGCCTATGCCAATGATATCACTCTTTTTGACCGCCGCCGAGGTACAGGGGAGAGTATATGGGACATAAAAAAACGAATAGGATATGTAAGCCCAGAGATGCATACGTGTTATATGGAGGATATACGCTGTATAGATGTGGTTGCTTCGGGGATATATGATACGATAGGTCTTTTCCGCCGCCCTACTGCGGAACATCTATCTATGGCTAGAGAATGGCTTGAGGTCTTTGGAGTAGGATATATAGCAGAAAAGTCATTTATTGTTTCATCGTTTGGGGAGCAACGTCTGGTGCTTCTGGTAAGAGCATTTGTAAAGAATCCTCAACTGCTCATACTGGACGAACCTTTCCATGGACTGGACTCTAGCTGTAAATCCCGCGTGCAGGATATAATAGAGGCATTCTGTGCCCAGAAAAATAAAACGCTCATAATGGTGAGCCATTATGAGCGTGATATTCCACATTGTGTTACTTTACATAAACATCTCTAGTATCTCACGACAGCGTGAGGAGTCTGTATGCAGTTGGGTGGTGAGGTCTTCCAGTGAACGGAATTTAATCTCACTACGCACCCAGGCTATGATTTCTGCTCGTATGGTTTCCCCATAGATATCCTTCTCAAAATCAAATATGTTTATCTCTACACTTCGTCCTAGACGGTCGTCTAGCGTAGGACGCATACCGCAATTCATCATGCCGCCGTATGTTTTACCTTCATATTTCACCCGTACTGCATATACTCCATCTGGTGGCATGAGCTTAAGGTTGTGGTCTATTGCTATATTGGCTGTGGGGAAACCTAGTTTACGTCCCAATTGTTTGCCGTGGATTACTTCGCCTTGGAACGAGTATGGACGTCCTAGCAGATGATTGGCAAGGGATATATCACCGCCTTCTATCGCACGGCGTACCGATGATGAACTTATAGTAATCCCTCCTGTAGATATGGCCTCTATGCGTTCCACATCAACACCTTGGGAGGATAAAAAGGTGTAGGCGTTTGCTTTTTCACTACCGAAACTATGGTCATAACCTACTACCATAGCACACATCCCCATTTTTTCAAGTAGTATCTTTTTATAGAAATCATAGGCACTCATCGCCGCAAATTCCTCATCAAATGTTACCACAACTAGAATGTCTATGCCGCAAGCCTCTAGCAGTTCTTTCTTTTCTTCTATGGTAGATAGCTGCCTTATGGGTGTAGTAGGGGAGAAAAACGTACGTGGATGTGGGTCAAACGTTATAACTACACTACACGCATTTAGTTCTTTGGATTTGGTGATGGTTCTTTCCAGTAGTGCTTGGTGAGCTTTATGCACCCCGTCAAATGTGCCAAGTGTAACTACCGTCTTGCTTTCTATTTTTTCTATGTCCTCTATCCCTATGTATGTCCTCATAGTGTTACGCTGTGGTTTTTAAGGTATGAGAGAGCCTCTCTTCCTCCTATGCAGAATAGTAAATCCAGTATGCTCATGTTTGGCATAAAGCCACACTTGTCTTCAAATACCTGTGTGTATGGTTCAAATGTACTCTGTGAAGGTTTTTTGGGAAGGAAAGCATTTCTTAAATCCAGAGTATCATAGGGATTTTTTTCATATGATGTAGTCTGTTCTATGTGTGAGTCTATCCCCAATAGACGACAGACTACACGGTGTGTTTCTAGATTTAGCTCCAGTAGAGAGCCTTCGCGTGCAGTGTCATATATATGGCTGAAAGAGTCTTCGTAGTATTCAAAATATGGCGAAGTCCTATATGCAGTTTCTAGTGAACGGAAGTGTTCTCTACGCCAAGGGAATTCGTCTGAAATCAAGGTGTCTTTTATCATTTGATGACCTTCTGCTCCGCGGCCAGAATGACGTATAGGAACATTGAGGGATAATAAACCATTTGCACCATATATGTGTGCTCGCGAACGATATGTCTGTTTCTGGTAGTGTTCACATACCTCTATGATAGGGTTTTCACTCGCCACCCATGCCGCATAGTAATCTATACTTCCCCAATATGCCGATGAAAATAATGTCTTCATGTCCTCTATGCTATTATTTTTTGGCTACACGTTTTTTCTTGTATCGGGAGTATAGAGTGCTGGCTCCGTATAGTACAGCAGCTCCTATGAGTACATGTACTAGGTATGATTTCATCTCTCCTTCTCCCGAAGGGAATGACATCACCCTCTCCCAACGTATTCGTTTGAAAAACGGAGTATGACCATCATCGGCAGCTAGACTCATCCATATCATAGCAGGAGTGCCTACTATGTGGTCTTCGGGGACATAACCCCAGTAACGTGAATCTAGTGAGTTGTGACGGTTATCTCCCATCATGAAATAGTAGTTTTGTTTTATAGTGTAGGAAGAGGTATTTTCTCCGTTTATAGTATATGTCCCATCGGCATTTTCTGTGAGAGTATTGCCTTCATAGATGGAAATGATATCGCGGTATTGAGAGATGTTTTCACTAGTAAGCGTAACAACATCGCCTTTTTTGGGAATGTATAGAGGGCCATAGAAGTCTGCGTTATATCCGCGACCTTCTGGGAATATGCCTTCCAGCGTAGATTTTTCACTGGTGGATATAATAAGACGATGTGTGAATACCCCGGGATATAGAGCTTTTATCTTTTCTATCATATGTTCAGAAGTATAGACATATGATATCTCTTCTCCTGTAGATGAGTCATAACGAGGAGTAAAGGCAAACTCTATCCCCATATCTGCCAGTTCGCGTGAGATACTCTTGTTATACTTTATCATATGAGCCCATTGAGGACGGGCACGTTCATCCCAAGATTGTTTTTCACCATTGATGGTAACTCGACCATTTTTTATGTAGATGGTATCACCGGGGATAGCTATGCAGCGTTTGACGTAGTTGGCACGTTTATCTAAGGGTTTTTCTAGAGGGTTATCGGCAGGGTAGTTAAATACTACTATGTCTCCGCGTTTTACTTTGTTGAGTGCTGGAGTACGCATGTATGGCAATGAAAATCCCTTGACATATGAACGCATTCCCATGATGGGAAGTGAATCATGTACCAGTGGTGCCGAAATAACTGTCATAGGTATTCGTGTGCCGTATTTCATCTTGTTTACAAATAGAAAATCCCCTACCAGCATAGTGCCTTCCATAGATGAGGTAGGTATGGTAAAGGCTTCGTATGTAAAGGCTTTGATGATGGAGGCAGCCACCACAGCAAATGTAAGAGCTCCTATCACACTGGAATCCAGTTTCTGACGGTGAGATTTGTACTCCTTGTCATAGACAGGTTTCCCCATATAACTTATGTATCCCAATGATAGTCCCAGCGTTACAATGGAGAGTATTACCCATATAGGACTTCTGTATCCAAAGGCACGAGTGGTATCTGTCCATATGACAAGAGCCATCACACAACCAGCTATGGGTGTGTAGAGCAGTATAATCCACCACCAAGGACGGTTTATGATTTTAAGAAGTATCCACACGCTGTAAAATGGAACAGCAGCAGCCCATGCTTTATATCCAGCTAGACGATATAGTTTCCAAGTACATATTGCGTGTAGTACTTGCATTGTGATAAATAGTATAATGATATTGCTCATTGTGTCTAATGTGATGTTTTTTGATTAAAAAAGTAATGATTGAAATTAAAAGCTCAATGTAAGTCCTATCCCCGGAGTAGGATTTTGATTGAGACCGGGAGCAGGAGACATCATAACAGGAGAGAAGGTAAGTGTTTTCATTATCTCTTCTCTCTCTATTGCCTCACGATGCAGACGTTGGGTTTTAAATTCAGAAAGTTGAACAGCGACATTTGCGTGAAGGACATTGAGAAGATACACTCCCACAGTACCCAATATCCATAGGTCTCGTTGTTTTTCTGCCTGCTGCATACGGTCCACGAGAGCTTCGTTGGAGAAATAGGTGTAATCTTTCATCTCTCCTGTGGCTATGCGGTATTTGTATTCGCTTCGGAAATCGTTGTAGTATGTGTTATACCACGATACAGCACATATGGTTCCTGCCATTCCTCCCCAGAATACGGGAGCCATCCACCATTGTGTGCGACCATATATCTGTCCTGCACCGGGCAGTAGTGCCGACAAAAATGCTGCGTGAGCTGGATTTTTTTCTTTTTTGGCGGGTGGAGCTTTCAGTATTCTGCCTTCGGCGAGCATCGTGGAGTCATCTATGGCAAAATACTCCATGTCTGGCATGAGAAGAGTATCTGTAGCGTCTAGGTAAGAAGGTTTATTTTCTGGTGCCACAGCCGTCTGTCCCAATGTGTCTATATCCTCTGCTTTTAACATGCCTAGAGAATCCTCCTGTGCTATAAGGGCAGCACGACGAGCAGCTATGTCTTGACGTTTGAGTTCTGCACGTTTGCGTTTTTCCTCTTTTTTCTTTTGGAGTTGGATTTCTTTGGCACGTTTTTCTAACTCTTTCTCATGAGAGATAGAGTGTTCTGTTTTTTCTTCCTGTGGTGTCTCTTGTCCATAGGATAGCTGTGTGCTTATCCCCATGAGGCACATACAGGAAAAAATATGTAGTAATATCTTTTTCAACTTTATTCTGTTTTACTCAATAGCTCTTTTATGCGTAAAAATTCTTCTTGGGTTTTAAATGGTATCACTATACTACCACGTCCCTTGTCGTTGATACGCACATCTACCTTGCTGCCTATGTATTTTTTAAGGTCTTCGGTGGCTCGCATTATCTCTGGTGGGAGGGTAACGCGTATGGTAGCCGATGATTTCTTCCCGTCAAAATTCCCTTCCTGATAATCCTTGACTAGTTTTTCTGTCTGGCGTACAGAAAGATTTCCGCTTACTATCATTTGATAGATACGCAACTGAACTTTGGGGTCTTCTACATTTATAAGAGCACGTCCGTGTCCCATGGTGAGAATACCATCACGCATACCTGCTTGAACTACAGGTTCTAGTTTAAGCAGACGTAGATAGTTGGCTATCGTGCTACGTTTTTTACCTACACGCATACTCATTTCCTCTTGTGTGAGGTTACACTGGTCAATGAGCTGGCGGAAAGATGTGGCTACTTCTATAGGGTCAAGGTCACGGCGTTGGATGTTTTCTATAAGTGCCATTTCCAACATCTGTTGGTCATCTGCCAGACGCACATATGCAGGTATGTGAGTAAGCCCTGCCAATTTTGCAGCACGGAAACGACGCTCTCCCGATATGAGCTGGAAAGAGTTAAATCCCGCCTTGCGTACAGTGATGGGCTGTATCACTCCAAACTGACGTATAGATGTAGCTAGTTCTTCCAGATATTCATCGCTGAACTGTGTACGAGGCTGAAAAGGGTTGGTAGAGATGGTGGTGATGTCTAGTTCTGCTGTGCGTCCCAATATCTTTCCTGCTCCCTCATCACGAGCCGAATTTATTTCCTTGCCACTATCTGTAAGTAGTGCCGAAAGGCCACGTCCCAATACTTTTTTACTCATATCTGCTATGCTGTGGTTATGTTTTCGTTCTTGGTAATTATTTCCATTCCCAGTGCCAAATAGTTTTCGGCTCCGCGGCATGTAGCGTCATAGTCTATGATGCTCTGCCCGTGGGAAGGAGCTTCGCCTAGTTTGACGTTGCGTTGTATCATTGTCTTGAATACTATGCTCTTAAAGTGTGTACGCACCTCATCTACCACTTGGTTGGATAGTCGCAAACGAGGGTCATACATGGTAAGCAGCATGCCTTCATATGATAGAGAAGAATTATAGCTGTTCTGTATGCTGCGTATGGTGCTTAAAAGTTTACCTAGACCTTCCAGAGCGTAGTATTCACACTGTATGGGTATGATAACGCTATCGGCTGCTGTAAGGGCATTTATGGTTATAAGTCCCAGCGATGGTGAACAGTCTATGATGATATAGTCATAGCGGTCGCGTATCTCTACCAGTGCATCGCGTAACATGTATTCGCGGCCTTCCTTGTCTGATAGTTCTTCTTCGGCGGCTACTATGTTTATGTGTGAAGGTATAATATCCACTCCCGGAGCCGATGATTTCAATATAAGGCTAGATGCAGGAGCGAGGTGTTCTATCATCTCATAACTGCTACCTTCTATAGTGTTCTCGTCTATACCCAGACCAGATGAGGCATTGGCTTGTGCGTCCATATCTATGAGTAGAACGCGTTTTTCTAGAACTCCTAGTGCCGCAGCTAGATTAACGGCTGTGGTGGTTTTACCTACGCCGCCTTTTTGGTTGGATATGGCAATGATTTTCCCCATTTATTATTCCTTTGAATAGATTAAAATGTGTCTATATGATTTCTACGGGGTAAAATTACTTATTTATAATGAGATGGGAATATGATAGGGTAAAACTTTATCAACAATTAAGAGTATTTTAACATAAAAGCCGTTTTCTCTCTCCTACAAAAAGTACAGAAAACGCACCTGCTCACTACCTAGAAAAGAGTTGATGGTTTTTATTATTTCGGCACGGGACATAGATAGGGTGTGTTTAAGAGCGTCTGATTTAAGAGCGATGAACAGGTGTGTCCCGTCATATTTTATGGAAGATGTATATCTTCTGTACTGAGGATAAGTTTTATACCACCATGCTGTTATCTCATAGGTTATCATGCGTGTGCCTATGGCAGGGTTTTGGTCGTATAATTTTTCTAGAGCCTCGCTTATGTTTATAGGGTCGGTGTTTTTCATCTAGAGATGTGGAATTTGCGGTGTTCTAGGGGAGAGTGTGCAGTAACTTGTTCTATGCGTTCGGCTTGGGTGTCTGTGATGAATACCTGACCAAACGTGTCTTTATGTACCAGTTCTATGATGTATTCTACTCGAGATGAGTCTAGTTTATCAAATATATCATCTAGCAGCAGTATAGGTTTTACTCCTCCCGATATTTCCTTCATAAAATGGAATTGTGATAGTTTAAGAGCAGTCAGGAAAGTTTTCTGCTGTCCCTGTGAACCATAGCGTTTGATGGGATAACCACCTAGAGTAAAACTCAAGTCATCCTTATGAACCCCAGCAGATGTAAATCCCAGATAGAGGTCTTTGGTACGGGAGGCTCGCAATTCATCTTCTACACAAGCAGAAGAGAATATGCTGTTATATGTGATATCGGCTTTCTCGTTGCCGCCACTTATCTGGCTGTATATAGACTGGAAGATAGGGATGAATTTTTCTAGAAAGGACTTACGACCGTTGTATATCTTACGTCCATAGTTTATCATCTGCATGTCGTAAACGTCTAGTTGCATAGGTGTTACCCCCTGTGTTTTAAGCAGTGCATTACGCATCTCTACCAGACGTGAGTGGGACAGCACGGCTTCAAGGTATTCGGCCGATGTCTGGGATATGACTCCATCTACAAACTTGCGACGCAATGAACTACCCTCGGCTATAAGGTCGTGGTCGGCGGGGGAGACTATAACCAACGGGAATGTGCCTATGTAGTCGCTCATCCTGTCTAGAACCTTGCCGTTTTTTTTGACTATCTTACGACTGCCTCGGTTAAGGCTCATAAGGACATCACTACGCAATGAATCCTCCCCTTCAAACGTCCCCGATAGCATCATAAAACTCTCGTCGTGGCGTATGTTCTGAACGTCTGTACTGGAGAAATAACTCTTGGTGAAACATAGGTAGTATATGGCGTCTAGGATATTGGTCTTGCCTACGCCATTTTCTCCTGTAAATGAGTTTATAGAAGGAGAAAATTCCCCCTCCCACGCTTCAAAATTCTTGAAGTTTACCAGATGTAGTTTTTTAAGATACATAACGATACAAATGTAGTGATTTTATTTGGGAGTAAAGAGTTTTTTTATCGTAACTTTGAATGATGAACATAGATGTTCCAGTAGAAAAAGGTTAAAAAAATATAACTATTATTTAATGCCTCCTGTGCAACTTTTTACCCTTTTTACTAGTCTAATGTATGTAAATCATATAGAAAATAATAATTAAAACACATATAGTATGAAAAACAGAATGATAATGGCGTTAATCGCCTTGCTAATCCCTATGATGACATTTGCATCAAATGCAACATCACTCAATCCCAATGACAGTTTGCGTTACGTCATGCAATTACGTAGCGACTCTATGCGTTATGCGGCCGAAATAAAGATAGAGGAACTAAAAATACAGGCCTACAAAGACTCTATCGTTTATTCCAAGATGAGTAAAGAAGACCTCTATGTTCTGGAACGTGCCAAGGTATCACGTTATTACAAGACGGTAGAAGAAGAAATTTTACAGCCAGAACTTATAATAATGGTAACTCTATTTATCTGTACGTTGGCGGTTATCTATATGGTTATCTCTGCCCGTGAACGTGGCCGACGTCGCTCTCACGAATACCGTATGGCACAACTAGAAAGAGGGGGGCTAGAAAAACCAGATGGTTTGGCAGAAGAAGATTTATTGGAAATAGACAATAAAACTGCCAAAATAAACCAAGCAGTATATGAAGATGCTCCTAGTTCGCCATTTGGGGTGTCTATTAAAGATTATCTGGCGGTTAATACCAAATATCGTCGTTATGGGGTGTTGTTCATCATTGCCGGTGTTGCATTGATTGTGATATGTTGGGCAGATACAGGGTTAAGTTCTCCATGGATGTTGGGTTTGATACCGGTGTTTATAGGAGTGGCATTTCTCTATCTGGATTATGTATATATGGCAGACAAAAAAAGAAAACTTAAAGCCTACCAAGACTATCTCTCACAGGTAGAAAAAGAACAATCACCTAGTTCGGTGTCTTCTCAAGATGAAGTAAGTGAATAGCCATTTATAATCTATCCTGTCATTATACTGCCATAAAGTGAGCCAAAGCGAAGACATACTGCTTATATCACAGGTAAAACTACTGGGTAGCCGTCGTGCATTTGACTCTTTGGTGCGTAAGTACCAGGGAGCATTACGGCGTATGCTCATAGGGCTGTCTGGTGGTGATACTTATATGGTAGATGATATAGCACAAGACACATTTATAAGGGCTTGGACATATATAGGGACTTATAGGATGAACTCTAGTTTTAAGACTTGGCTGTATGCTATAGCTTATCGTGTGTTTTATGACTATACAACACGTATGTCTTGTTATAAACATAGCAGCCTAGATGAAATTTCTCCTCACATGACCCAAGAGATGACTTATAGTGACTTGTCTATGGATATTCAGAAGGCTCTTATGTGCTTGAGATATGAAGAACGTACAGCTATAGTGCTGTGTTATATGGAAGGGTATAGTTACAAGGAAATATCACAGGTGATGTCCCTACCGCAGGGAACGGTAAAATCCCTTATACATCGTGGTAAAGAACATCTTTCTATCATACTTAAAAAATAATAAAGGATGAAAATGGATAAGGAGAAACATATAGAAACTGTAGATGTGCTGGATAAAGAACTCATAGGATTGTTCTCCCAGATAAAAGATAGTGCCGATGCTCGTAATGAGAATACCGGTGATGAATTTACAAGGCAAGTGATGCATATGCTTCCCCGTAGAGATATATCGCTGTGGGTGATAGCTCTATCTACTATGCTGGGTGTGGTGGTAGTGGGACTTGCTATGGGGCTAGAGGCATCGGTAGAGTTTATGGGAGAAATTGGTGATTTTTTCCTCACGCTGGGAAGTTTTGCATTGCCCTCGTTTACTTCTACTCTATGTGTGATGGCTCTGCTGGTGGTGCTATATGTGATATGTAAGGGACTGCTGTGTACAGAAGACTATTGCCTCGACGATTGACGCACAAAAAATGCGGCACCCGCAGGGTGCCGCATTTTTTGTGCCGTCATAGCGACTAAATTACAACAACAATTACATTATATGAAGAGTTACTTTAATATCTGGTCTGTGTGTGCTTTGGTGTCAACTTTTTCTATGATGTCCTCTATCACTCCATTTTCATCTATTACATAAGTCTTGCGTATGGTTCCCATACATTTTTTACCACAGAATACTTTTTCTCCCCATGCGTCATATGCCTGCATTATAGAAAGGTCGGTATCTGAAATAAGCGGGAAGGGGAGGGAGAATTTTTCTGCAAAACGTTTGTGTGAAGAGATACTGTCTTTGCTCACGCCTACTATTTCATATCCTAGAGATATAAAACGTTCATAGTTGTCGCGTAAATTACAAGCCTCGGCTGTACATCCCGAAGTATTGTCTTTTGGGTAGAAATATAGCACTACTTTCTTTCCTAGTGCATCTTCTAGTCTCCACTGTTTTCCTTCTCCTGTCATACCTGCAAATACAGGTGCTTTGTCTCCTATTTTAAGCATAATTTCTGTCCTGTTTAATGTGTTAATATCTGTTTTACTTTGCAAATGTATAAAAGAAATACAGCCCTTGACAGAGGGCTGTATCATTTAAATATATAGTGAGATAGATAAATTTTATCAATCTTTTTGGTATTCTATGCGGGAGTGATATACCTCCATCATTTTTTCTATGAGTATGGTTTTGAGTCGGTTGATTTCCTTGTATGAAATCTCGGCATTATCAAACTGACCATCGGCCATCTGTCTGGCAATGACAGATGATATGAGGTCTGTTATGGTCTGCTGAGTAATGGTTTTAAGACTCCTGCATGCGGCTTCCACACTATCACATATCATAAGTATGGCTTCGTTTTTGGTAGATGGTTTTTCATAGGAATAACGATAGTCGGCTTCGTTTACGTTTTCTTTGCCGTACATATCACAAGCCTTTTTATAGAAATAAAATACCAGACTCTTTCCGTGGTGTGTACGCATAAAGTTTGAAACGAGTGATGGTATTCCGTATTTTTTTGCCAAATCCAAGCCATCACTCACATGAGCTTTTATCACGCGAGCACTTTCTTCTGGAGGTAGAGTATCGTGAGGATTGAAATGAGGGCTTTGGTTTTCAATGAACATAGCTGGATTTTTGAGTTTGCCTACATCGTGATAAAGGGCTGCAACGCGTACTAGTAGAGCATTTGTGGACATCTCTCGTGCTGCTTGTTCGGCTATATTGGCTACCGAAAGACTGTGCTGGAATGTGCCGGGAGCTTTCTGTGATAGCATACGCAACAGCGGCGAATTGGTATCGGTGAGTTCAAGCAGAGAAATGTCTGACACCATACCAAAACATTTTTCATATACATATATAAGAGGCTGTGCAAATAGCATTAACACACCCGATATGAGTAGGTATCCACACATGGTAAGCACACTCTCCCAAGTGGCCGAATTCTGTATGAGCATTACGCCTGTGGCTACTATTATGGATAGTAGAGTGATGCGTGCCACACTTAAAAATAATCTAGAGCGATGGTATATGTCGTTTTCAGAAAATGCACATGATATGCCTGTAATGCCCCATACTAGTATAAACATATATATATTTGGAGATAGGAATGAGCATAGCATCACAGCCGATAGATGTGTCATGTATGCCACACGAGCATTGAGGAATGAACGCAAAAGCAACGTCTGCATACATATAGGTACTACATATATGAGAGAACCCGAAAATCGCGTTACCACATAACACATTGCAACGCTCATGATGACATTTGATAGTATCATGGCTATGGAATTGATATGGAAATAACGACCTTTCTTAAATCTGGTAAGCAGCCAAAACAGAGTAGAATATATGGCTATGGTGATGATGAGATAGCCCCACCATGATGTCCAACTCTTGCTGGTCTGAGCACTGTACACATCTCTGAGTGATGTGAGTACTACATATGAATGTTCGGTGATGGGTTCATCGTGGCTTATGATGTGTTTTCCACGAGGTATAAATCCATAGTATGGAGATATGGCGTCTAGTTTTTCGTTAAGGGCTACTTCTGTTATATCGGCATCATATATGATATTAGGAGAGATGACGGCACTTAGTAGTTCTGTGAGGGAAGATATAGCATCTTCTCCTAGACCAGTTTTTCTGGCTCTAGCGGCAAAAGCGTCTGTTGCTTTTTTTATGGTGAGTATTTCAGAAAATATGACTTCGCGTTCTTCTCCAGAATTTTTTATGATGGAGACTATTTCATTTGGGGTGCGTATAACTACCGCCGAAGCATCTGATATCACACCCTGTTTCATGATATTCTCTATGACTCGTTCTAGAGAGGAGCGGATGTTTTCTATATTTATCGTTTCGTCATCGGTAGAAAATGCCGATGAGAAATTGTCGTTATATCGTTTTAATACTTGTGTGACGGTAGAGTCGTTATAGCGGAAATAAAGACGAGATACTTGTTTTATATGTTCGCGTTCGCTGCGTAACTGTTCGTCGTTTTTTTTGAGGGCAAAATCAAATGGTGCCGTTAGGTCTTGGTATTTCCAAGGCTGACCTTTATTGATGTCGTATTTGAACGAATAGTTTTTGGGCATAAGGGATACGGTGATAAAGATGGCTGCTATAAAAAGCAGTATCTTTATAGGAAGTGAATCTCCATATCGCAATATGCTGTAAACATCTCGTTTTATGTGGGTGTATCTGTTTTCTATGTCCATGGTAAGAGGAATTTCTGCATATAATATATTTTGAGTGTAAAAATAAGCCAATAAATTCAAATTATATGCTTTTTGCCGTTTTTTTTATGTAAATTGCAGCCCTAATTAAAAATCCTAAAATAGAATAACATATATTTATGACCAATCGCAGAAAAGCAGTAATAGTCGCAGCAGCACGTACACCCATAGGGAGTTTTTGTGGAGCATTTAAAGATATTCCAGCTACACAACTGGGAGCTATAGCCATAAAAGGAGCATTGGAGAAGACATCTATATCTCCTTCAGATGTGGATGAGGTATTTATGGGTTGTGTGCTTACAGCTGGTCTAGGACAGTCTCCAGCCAGACAAGCGGCATTGAGTGCGGGTATTCCTGTGAGTGTGCCTTGTACTACGGTTAACAAAGTGTGTGCTTCGGGCATGAAGGCGGTGATGTTGGCTGCTATGGCAGTAGAGATAGGTGATGCCGATGTGGTGGTGGCGGGAGGAATGGAAAATATGTCCAGAGCCCCTCATTATCTCCCTACAGGACGTACAGGACAGAAGTATGGCAATGTAACCATGATGGATGGTATGCTGTATGATGGTCTTACAGATGCATATTCTATGCAGCATATGGGACTATGTGGAGAGGATTGTGCCGAAGAACATGGCATAACACGTGAAGAACAAGACGAATTTGCTATAGAGAGCTATTCCCGCAGTGCCAAGGCATGGGGAAAAGGTGCATTTGATAAAGAGATAGTGCCTGTGGAGATAAAAGACCGCAAGGGCAATGTGATGATTATAGCCGAAGACGAAGAATATAAAA
This sequence comes from Flavobacteriales bacterium, assembly GCA_017620815.1. Classification (GTDB taxonomy): domain Bacteria; phylum Bacteroidota; class Bacteroidia; order Flavobacteriales; family UBA1820; genus Merdimorpha. Next base: position 14,111 of record JAGAUI010000003.1, on the reverse strand, counting down.
ACGTTAAACTCAATAAGATACCTCTATTGCGTGCGGCATTCAAGACAGATGGAACCATCACCGCAGCCAATGCTTCTACTATAAATGATGGAGCATCGGCATTGGTGATAATGAGTGAGGAAAAAGCGGTGGAATTGGGTATAAAACCATTGGCATATATAACTTCTTATGCCGATGCAGGACAGGAACCAGTGAAATTCCCTTCTACTCCTGCACTGGCTGCCCGTAAGGCTCTTTCGCGTGTAGGTCTAGATGTAAAAGATGTGGATTACTGGGAACTTAACGAAGCTTTTTCGGTGGTGGGAATAGTAAATACACGTCTGCTGAATATAGATAAGGCTCGTGTGAATGTGTATGGTGGTGGTGTGTCATTGGGACATCCGTTGGGTTCTTCGGGGGCGAGAATACTCGTTACGCTGCTTACCGTTCTGGAACGCAAGGACGCTCGTTATGGCTGTGCTGCTATATGTAATGGTGGTGGTGGAGCATCAGCCGTAGTGGTGGAGAGAGTGAAGTAGTGACTATATAAAAGACCACATCAAAAAGCGGCAGCCGTAGGCTGCCGCTTTTTGATGTGGTCGCTTTTTAAAAGAGTCGTTATGCTTTCTTTTCCAGTATTCTAATGATGTGAGGAGCTTCCCATCTGTATATCAATGCACATATAACACCTGCTGTAGCTCCTATTGCTCCGCCTACTACCACGTCTCCTGTGAGGTGCGTACCTATGTAGATACGGCTGTAAGCTATCACTATGGCAAAAAACAGAGTGTAACACCATATGTGTTTTACTCTTCCTTTGAGTGCCATAGATGAAAACACCGCCATAGCAAATGCGTTTCCGGCGTGTGAAGAAACAAAACCATATTGCCCGCCACAGAACCCTGTAAGTTCTGCCCTCACGGGACGGAAAAGACCCTGTAGCTCTTCCATGTGGCAAGGTCGTAACCTGATGTTCATCTCGCGTATCACATTGCCACACAACTGGTCTGAAATAAGAATGGCTATCCCCAGCAGTATAAGTGCCAAAGGGAGAAGTTTTTTGTCTATGCGGGTAAATAAAAAATAAGCCACCATCACAGCAAATGGTATGAAAGCCCAGTCTGTTACTGCCATAAAAAAGCGGTCCAGTTGTGGTATTCCCATATTGTTGAGAAAGAGGAATATCTTTATGTCTATGTCATTGAGTGTGTCCCACATATATGGTGTTATTTTTCTTTATCGGGTTCGGGGGAGGGAGCAGAGTCTTTTTCTTTGGGTTTTTCGGTGGAGGGGACTACTGTCTCCCACGTAGGGTCAAAATCCTGAGATGCTTCACGAGTTGCGTCATTTACCGTACGTTGAATGTCATTGAGCACGTCGCCTATGCCGCTTTCACGATTTATCTGGTCTTTGACCTCTTGGGAGGCATTCTGGATATATGCCTTGCCTCGGGCTATGGAGCGAATGACTTCGGGTAGTTTGTCCCCACCAAAAAGAAGTAGTGCTACCAGTACTACTAGTAACATTTCGCTGCCGCTTATATCCAGAAACAATAACATAATGTGTAAATATTTGTCTATTCTAGGTGCAAATGTAGGTAATTTTCTGTATGTTTACACTCGCAAATGTTTTTTTAAGATGAATAAGATATATCTCATATCTGGTATAGGCTGTAATGGAGAGGTTTTTAATCGTATCTCCCCTCCCGATGGCTACACTATGCAGGTGGTAGAGTGGATAGAACCTAATGCTAATGAAAGTAAGAAAGATTATCTTTACCGTATGTTTGATACTATAGAGATAGATGATACCGATGTATTGCTGGGAGTGAGTCTAGGAGGGATAGCGGTGCAGTATTTATATGAGATATTTCCATGGGTGAGAAAGGTAGTGCTTATATCTACCGCTAGGAGTAGTGGAGAGATGTCCACGCTCTTAAAACTAATGAAGAAAATAAAAATCCCGCGATGGATACCGTCATTTATACTTACCAGTAGCTATACATATTCCTATGTGGTGATGGGCAGCATTAAAAAACGCCACCGAGAGATGATAGGTAAATTTATGGGAGGATTTTCATCGGCATACTTCCGAATGGCAGCAAGTATGGCTTTGGATATGGAGGAGGCATGTATCCCTGCCGATAAGGTATTGAGAATACATGGAAGGCGTGATGCTCTTTTCCCTCTATCCTATATAAAAACACCCTCTTACATAATAGAGGGTGCTACACATTTGGCTGTTTATACTCATTCTAGAGAGATAAACGATATACTTAAAAGAGAACTACTCCCTATTCTGTGAGTCTATGATGATGGTTACAGGGCCATCGTTTATGAGTTCTACCTGCATATCTGCCCCGAAGATACCAGCTGATACCTTACGGGCGGCTTCCCTTTCTACCGCTTTTAAAAAATACTCATATAGAGGAATAGCTACATCGCGATGGGCAGCCCGTATGTATGAAGGTCGATTGCCGCGTGCAGTGAGAGCATGTAGGGTAAATTGGCTGACGATGGTTATGTCTCCATCTACATCTATCACCGAACGATTCATCACCCCTGCCTCATCATCAAATATCCTCATGCGACTTATCTTTCCAGCTAGGTAGTCGGCGTCTTTTTCTGTATCACTATCTACTATGCCCACCAGCACTAGTAATCCGGTGCCTATACTAGCAGTGAGTGTGCCATCGGCTATGACGCTTGCTTTTTTTACTCGCTGGATGACAGCTCTCATATTATCCTACTTGTTTTATCTTGTCGTTGAGGTCATCTAGAAAACGACGCAAAGGACGCTCTACCATCATACGCAACATAGGGTTGACATCGGCGTCTATGTAGACTTTTACTTCGCTGGTGTTGCTTGCTGTGCTTTTTATCACCACACCTAGGGAAACTTTGGCTCCCATAGGGGTAGAATAGACTATTTTTTCCTGTGGAATGCTTTCTGTGCGTACCATCTTGATTTCTGGCATACCACCTATGGTAAAAGCAAACCATGGCGTCCCAAAGTCCACACCGCTCTTAAATCCTTGTACTGCATCGGGCATAAAAGCAGCAAATTCACTAGGAGTATTAATTGCTTCGTAAATCTCTGATGCAGGACGAGATACTGCTGTAAATGGCGTTTCTAATAGCATGATGTTCTATATGTTATTTTTTCCAAGTAGATGGACTCTTTCTCCATTGGCGTAATAGTTCCACGTCATCCTCTTTTACATAGCCTTTTTCTATAGCCTTCTGTATGAGGACATCATATTCACATAGAGTGATAAGGCGTAGGTCTGCCACAGCAAAATTATCACTAGCCACCTCAAAACCATAAGTCATGATAGCAGCCATATAAAGGACATCGGCACCGGCTTCACGTAGAGCCTCCACTGCTGCTAGAGAACTGCCACCAGTGCTTATAAGGTCTTCTATGACAACTACTTTGGCGTTTTCTGGCAGCTGCCCTTCTATCTGGTTGCGACGACCGTGTTTTTTGGCTTCGGGACGCACATACACAAAAGGAAGACCTAGCATTTGAGCGACCAACATACCTATCGCTATCGCACCAGTTGCAACTCCTGCTATAACGTCTGGTTTTGTTTCATTATTTTCTATTATCTTTGTCATCGATTCGGCTAGGAATGTGCGAATGTGTGGATGGGACAAAGTAAGGCGGTTATCGCAATATATAGGAGAATACCATCCGCTAGCCCATGTGAAATAATCTTCTGGGGAGAATTTAACAGCTTCTATATCCAGTAGATATTCGGCGGTGGCGAGTGCTGTGGCTGTATCTTTTAACATTTTGATATAAAATTTTAAGTTATGTACACTGTATTTATAGGGGACAACCAAATATCATTCCCTTCTCGTATGGAGGATTGTCAGGGTGCTGTAATCATAGACCCTACCCCTAGTATGATAAGCGGAGTGATACAGGATTGTCACTGCAAAGGTAATGTAAAAATCTCTCTTTTTTCATATAATAGAGAAGAGTTAATAGAGATATTTGATAAAAATTTTATACAGATACAGGCAGCAGGTGGAATAGTACGTCAAAACAGGACAAATGACATACTTTTTATACATCGTGGTGATATGTGGGATTTGCCTAAAGGTTGGATGGAAGAAGGGGAGAGTGCAGAAGAAGGAGCCGTGAGGGAAGTGATGGAAGAGACGGGGCTTAAAAATCTGAAAAATGAAGGGTATGTCTATACTTCTCGCCATGCATATATATTGAAGGGGAAATGGGCTATGAAGGTAACGCATTGGTATGCTATGAGTACAGATGATGAATTGCTCTCTCCGCAGCTAGAAGAAGGTATAGATGAAGCTAGGTGGTATCCTGTAGATGAGATAGATAAACCGCTTTCGGCTACTTATGCTTCTATACGCAATACTTTTTCCTATTACAAGAAAAAATACATTAAAGAATGAGAGTTCAAGATAGAAATAGACGAGTCGGGGCATTGGTAGGGCTGGGAGAGTTGTTCTCTATGGGAGAGAATAATACTGCTCTTAAATATGCTGTAGAACAATCATATCTCAAAAACCAATGGTTCATACCTCGTTTTGTATGGAATTCCATAAATTGGTGGGCGTCTATCCTTACAGAAGAAAATATAAACAGGTGGATAGAAAAATATCAGCAAGTGGAAAACCGTAAAAAGGTGGGGATGGTATTGGCGGGTAATATACCTCTGGTGGGGCTACATGATGTGATATGTGGTTATCTTTCGGGGCATGATGTGTATATAAAACCCTCCTCCCAAGACGAAATTCTCATAGGATATGTTATAGAAGTGCTTAAAAATCTTTCAAGTGAGGATTCTCATAGGCTTAATATCACTTCTTCGCTTAAAGATGTGGATGCTGTGATAGCTACCGGTAGCGATAATACTGCACGTTATTTTGAGTATTATTTCAGGGACAAGGCAGCTATATTGCGTCATTCGCGAACGTCTGTGGCAGTGGTAGATGAAACAACCAGTGATGAAGAACTCTCCCTTCTAGCCGATGATGTGATGATGTACTGGGGAAGAGGATGCAGGAATGTATCACGAGTGTTTTTTCCCAAAGGTTATGATATAGGACGATTTATAGAGCCGTTGTCAAAGTATAAGTGGGTGGAAGATTATCATTATTACCGCAATAACTATGATTATCAGCGGGCTATATACACCATGAGCGGGAAAAAAGATGTGTATGACACAGGTTTTCTTCTGCTCTCAATGGAGGATAGACTGCTGGTGCCATCGGCTGTGCTGGCTTATGATTTTTATGAAGATATAAAAGAGGTAAATGATTTTCTATGTAGGTACAAAGACTCTATACAGTGTGTTGTAGGACGTGGAGTAGAAGGATGTGTAGGGTATGGGAAAGCCCAAAGTCCCATGTTAAACGACTATGCCGATGGGGTGGATACGATGAAATTTTTGATTTCATTGAAATAAATGTTATGTGTATTAAAAAAAGTTGTATATTTAACACCTCAAAATCGGGGTCAAAAACAGCAGATAAAAGTATTTTATTTGATAAATAATCAGTATCTTTGCCACGATTTTTTACCAAAAGAAGAGAAATAAAAACGACATATATCAAATGACTGATAATCAGATAAAAAAAATAGGCGTTCTCACATCGGGAGGAGATGCTCCAGGTATGAATGCTGCCATACGTGCTGTGGCACGCACTTGTGCAGCCAATGGAATAGAGTGTGTAGGTATTGTACAGGGTTATAAAGGTCTTTTGGATGAAGATTTTATAGAATTGACTCCTCGTGCAGTGGGAAATATCATCAACCGTGGTGGTTCTTTCTTGCGTTCGGCACGTTGTAAAGAATTCAAAGACCCAGAAGTACGAGCCCGTGCAGTAGCAAATGCTCGCAAGGCAGGTATAGATGCTCTGGTGGTGATAGGTGGTGACGGTTCGTTTACAGGGGCTCTTAAACTCCAGAAAGAAAACGATATGCCTGTAATGGGTGTTCCGGGAACTATAGATAACGACATATATGGTTCAGACTATTCTATAGGATTTGATACGGCTATAAACACTGCTATGGAAGCTATTGACAAGATACGTGATACAGCAGCAGCTCATGACCGTATATTCTTTGTAGAGGTGATGGGACATGGTTCTGGCTATATCGCAGTATATACAGGACTAGCTACTGGAGTAGAACAGATAGTTATGCCTCCTCTTAAAGATGAGGACAATAAATGTATCCCAGATAGTGACGAATTATATGACAAGATAGTAGCTGAATTGAGAGAAGAAGACGGTCGTAAGAAAAATTCAGCTATAGTGATAGTTGCCGAAAATGGTCAGCATATAGGAGAGCGAGTAGGTCTTATGAAGCAGGCTGTAAAGACTCGTATGCCAGATAAAGACATAAAAGAAACTACACTAGGTCATATCCAGCGTGGAGGTAGCCCTACTACTGCCGACCGAGTGCTAGCTACACGCCTAGGTGCTGCAGCGGTAGAAGGTCTATTGGCAGGAAAGAGAGGAATGATAGCTGGTGTACGTGATAACAAAGTGGTTTACACTCCATTGCGTGATAATACAGTGCAGTATGACAAAGAAAATGACTTTGATGTAAAACGCACTCACGACACTATAGAAGAATTCCGCCGCGTGGCCAAAATAATGAATGTATAAATTTTTAACAAACTAAAATAAATTTCTCAAAAATGGAAAAAGTTAGAATTGGTATCAACGGTTTCGGACGTATAGGCCGTTTGGTATTCCGTGCTGCAATCAATCGTCCTAATGTACAGGTAGTAGGTATCAACGACCTTATCTCTCCTGACTACATGGCATATATGCTTAAATACGACTCTGTACACGGTAAATTTGAAGGTACAGTTGACGTAGTAGATGGTAACCTAGTGGTAAACGGAAACGTTATCCGCGTTACTGCAGAAAAAGACCCTGCCAACCTTAAATGGGACGAAGTAGGTGCTGAATATGTAGTAGAATCTACTGGTCTTTTCTTGACAAAAGAACTAGCTGGTAAACACTTGACAGCTGGTGCCAAAAAGGTAGTTATGTCTGCTCCTTCAAAAGACGATACTCCTATGTTTGTAATGGGTGTTAACCACAAGGAAATCAAACCTACAGACAACATCGTTTCTAACGCTTCTTGTACTACAAACTGTCTAGCTCCTCTAGCCAAAGTTATCAACGATAAATTTGGTATCAAAGAAGGTCTTATGACTACAGTTCACGCTACTACAGCTACTCAAAAAACTGTAGACGGTCCTTCAGTAAAAGACTGGAGAGGTGGTCGTTCAGCTCTTAACAACATCATACCTTCATCTACAGGTGCTGCCAAAGCAGTAGGTAAAGTTATCCCTGCTCTTAACGGTAAACTTACAGGTATGGCGTTCCGCGTTCCTACTGCAGACGTTTCTGTTGTTGACCTTACAGCTACTCTAGAAAAACCAGCTACATATGCTGAAATATGTGCAGCTCTTAAAGAAGCATCTGAAGGCGAACTTAAAGGTATATTGAGCTACACAGAAGATGACGTAGTATCTCAGGATTTCGTAGGCGAAAAATGCACATCAAACTTTGATGCTAAAGCAGGTATAGCTCTTACAGATACATTTGTTAAACTTGTTTCTTGGTATGACAACGAAACTGGTTACTCAAACAAAGTTGTTGACCTTATAGAGCACATCGCTACTGTAAAATAATTAGACTTAGAGTTTAATAGGTTATAATAGCTTGAGAATTATCTTAATCTGCCGCCCACGTGTGGGCGGCAGATTTTTTTTGTTTTTGTTTTAATGTTCTTATATTTGTAGGGTAAAAATAGACGGTAAAGATGTGTTATGAATAAAAATATAAAGAAAATATTGTTGTATGTAGCCTCTACCGTAGTGGTGGGGGTGATGTGTGTGGTATTGTTTATAGGAATGATACCGCTGAGTCTTATCCTACGTCAGTTGGCTCTTTCTCCAGAGGATTTGGGTGGAGGGTATTGTGTGGATTATGAGCTATATGCTACATTGGGAGAGGACTATATGGAAAATTCGTGGAGTATCTATGATGAGAGTATGTGATGGCGATAGATAGTATAGGTGTAGATGATGAAGATGTAAACTTGAAAGTAAAATTGAAATTGTAGAATAAAAAATATCGCAAAAAAAAGGTCGCCCGCAGGGCGACCTTTTTTTTGTCTTAAAGACAAGAGGATTATTTTCTTTTACCTTTCTTTTCTTTTGTAACTACTTTGGCCTTTGGGTCTAGAGGGGTAGAAGAAGGAACATCTACTATCGTTAGTTCGTCTATGATGTTCTGTGCTCCTGCAAATTTGTCAATGATAAATAGCACATAACGTATGTCAACGCTTATAGTACGCTGTAGATTTGGTTCAAATTCTATGTCTCCGCTCATGGCTTCCCAGTTCCCGTCAAATGCTATACCTATCAGTTCGCCACGACCATTGATGACAGGAGAACCACTATTACCACCTGTGATGTCTAGGTTGGCTAGGAAACAAGCTACTAGTTCGCCTTTGTCGTTGGCATAGCGACCATAATCGCGTGCAGCGTGAAGGTCTAGAAGTTTCTGTGGAGCATCAAATTCTATATCACCTTTCTTGTATTTCTGAGCTACACCGTTAAGTGTGGTTTCATAGTGATATGTAACACCGTCTTTAGGGTCGTAAGGTAGTATCTGTCCATAAGTAACACGCATAGTAAAGTTGGCATCTGGGTAGAACACTTTGCGACCTTCATATGTTTTAAGCAGAGCAGCGTGGTATAGACGATTTGCTTTGTCAAATTCGTTTTTAAGGGCTTTATTTTGACCTTGAAGTTTACGAACTTGGTCTGAATATGCCTGCATAACCTTGACTACTATGTCATCTTTGATGCTATCTGGGTTGTTTTTGATAGCACTAGCAAATGCTTCTTTATCAAATATGATAGAGTTTTCTATCTGTGTGGCTAGAGCATCTACACTGCCAGCTTTTTTGATTTCAGACTTGAGGACTTCTGGTAGAAGAGCTTCTGGGACATTGGCAACGATGTGTTTCATCAGTTCGCTGCATAGTTTCTTTTCTGTAGCAATGTCTATGCGTTTGTATGTGTCATCTATACCTTTTACAAGTCTGTCTTTAAGAGCACCAGCCTGACGTGCAGCCATATATGCAAATGATGCCAATGATGAACCTTGAAGACCTGCTTGAGATAGGTATTGGATGGCGGCGGTAGCGTCTTTGGTATCGTTGTAGTAACGCTGCATAGTAGGGAATACTTCGCCATACACTGCTTTGCGGGCAGGGTCTGCATCTATCCATTTGGCTACTTCGGCTTCTACTTCACGTTTGCTGTCGGCAGTCTTGTTTTTGGTAAGGGCGTTTATCATACCTATGCGGTTTTTCCAATAGTTGGATACCGATGCAAATGTATTGGCATAGTTAAGACGAATAACAGGGTCTGATGCCATTGCCTCACGCATGATTTCTAGTTTGCGGTCACGAGCATCTACAAATGCTGGATATTCTGTCTGTACTAGGTAGTCTATACCCCATGATGTAAGGTAACGCTGTGTAGTACCTGGGTAACCCATTATGAAAGCAAAATCACCTTGGTTTTTCTCGCCTATATTGAGTTTAAGGAATTTTTTAGGGCGATAAGGTACGTTGTCCTTGGAGTAAGGAGCTGGGTTGTTGTCTTTGTCGGCATAGATACGGAACATAGAGAAATCACAGGTATGACGTGGCCACATCCAGTTGTCTGTCTCACCACCAAATTTACCTATTGACTGTGGAGGAGTTCCTACTAGACGCACGTCACGGAATACTTGGTAAACAAATAGATAGTGTTCGTTTCCGCTGTAAAAACTTTTTACCTGTGCAGAATATTTACCTTTTTCTCCAGCAGCAGCTTCTATCTCACGAGCTTTTTTCTGGATAGCTGCATAGCGTTGGTCTTCTGTCATATTTGGCAGGATGACAGCGTTGATTTCGTTGGTAACGTCTTCCATACGTACAAAGAACTGTACGGCTAGACCGGGAGCAGGTAGTTCTTCTTCCATAGATGAAGCCCAATAACCATTCTGTAGATAGTTGGCCTCTGGTGTAGAGAGAGCTGCTATGGCAGAAAAACCACAGTGGTGGTTGGTAAGAAGAAGACCTTTGTCTGATACTACTTCTGATGAACATCCTCCGCCAAAGATAGGCACAGCGTCCTTAAGAGAAGAGTTGTTAAGGTCATAGATTTCTTCTGGTGTGAGTTGCAGACCTTGTTTCTGCATATCTACATAGTTAAGACGTTTTATGAACATGGGGAGCCACATTCCTTCGTCTGCTTTAAGAGAGGCAGGGGCAGCTATACATACCGCCATCACTGCTAGTGAAATAATACGTTTTATCATATCGATGTGGAGTTTTATTTTTTCTATCAAGCTACAAAAGTAGTGATTACTTTTAAAAAGTATCGTTATTTTTCTTCCCAATGTGAAGAAAAGTTAAATAGAACTTAAAATTTGATAATAAATACAGCTTTTTGACTGCAAAGAAGATATAAATGCATACTTTTGCATATATAACTGGAAATGTAAAAAACAAATATATATCATGGAAGAAAACAATTCTCTCAACCCAACTACCCCTCAACGTCCTGCACGTCGTCGTCCTGCAGCGGTGATGATGTTGCTGGTAGTATTGCTTATAGCTGCTGTGGTCTATATCTTTTATAGCCGCAACCAATTCACAACCCTCATAGAACACAACCGTCAGGTGGCTATGGAGGAACTATCGGCCTTGCAGGCAGACTATGACACTCTATATGTACAGGACTCACAGCTTAAAATAGAGGTTGCCGAAGCACAAGAGCAGATAGCCCTATTGCGTGACTCTATGACCAACTACAAGGCTACTCTTTCGCTACTACGTTCATATGAGCGACAGATAAAACGCTTGCGTGAGGAAAAACGTGAGCTGTTCCATGTGGCAGACTCTCTTAACCGCCTTAACAAAGTGCTTATAGCACAACGCGACCGAGCCGAGGATTCGTTACGTAAGACATCTTCTCGTAACAAGACACTCGTAGAGCAGAATGTACGTATGCAGGCCGATATGAAGACCGCTTCACAAATAGATGCACGTGGAGTAGTAGCACAGGCCATAACAGTGCTCTCTACTGGTAAGACTCGTGATACAGACCGTGCACGTCGTACAGACCAAGTGCGTGTGTCTTTCACCCTTGCCAAAAACGCACTTGCCAAATCTGGTAGCGTGAAAGTATATGTGCGTGTGGTATCTCCAGAAAAACTAATAGGTATAGAAAAAGGAGATAACTATTTTGTGGTAGGAAACGAACGCATGCAGTTCAGCGGGGTGAAAGAAGTCTTATATGAAAACCAAGACCTAGACGTGGCTGTATATGTAGATGGTGTACCCGGTGATTTTGTAGAGGGTAAATACTCTATCTATGTGTATGCAGAAGGTCGTGAGATAGGTTCTACACAGCTGCTTCTTAAATAAAAAAAGAATCTTTAAAACATACTCGTCAAAAAGGCGGCACCCGCAGGGTGCCGCCTTTTTGACGAGTTCTCTATGTCATATTATTTAAGCAGTAGCAGACTATGATATATAAGGCGTATGGTGTTCTCGACGTCTTTGCGGGAGACCATCTCCACCGTTGTGTGCATGTATTTGAGGGGGAGGGATATAAGAGCCGATGCCGTTCCTGTCCCAGCAAATGCAAACGCATCTGTATCTGTGCCAGTGGATGAGGAATGAGCACACAACTGATGTGGTATGCCTTCATTTCGTGCTGCCTCTAGTATCGTCTGGCGTAGAGCATTCTGTACCGATGGTGCTCGGGATATTACAGGACCTGCTCCACAAGATATTTCACCTTCGGCGATTTTATTTATAGTCGGGGTGGTGGTGTCGTGAGTAACGTCTGTAACTATGGCTACATCGGGAGAGATGTTACGGGTTATCATTTTGGCTCCGTTCATACCTACTTCTTCTTGTACGGCATTGACTACATATAGAGCATAGGGAAGTTCTACTTTTTCTCTATGTAGCAATCGTGCTACTTGTGCTATCATAAAACATCCTATGCGGTTATCAAGAGCACGACCTACATATTTGTCTTTGCCTAGTGTGAAAAATTCGTCTGGATAGGTTATCACATCTCCTACCTGTATGCCCATTTCTTCAACTTCTTTTTTACTATCGGCACCTACATCTATAAATATGCTATCCACTTCGGGTGTTTTTTCCTTATCCTTGCCGGCTCGTAGTCTGGTATGTATTGCTGGCCAACCAAATACCCCTTTTACTATGCCGTTGTTTTCGGTGTGGATATTGACTACTTTGGAAGGGGCTATCATATGGTCACTGCCTCCGTTGCGGATGACGTATATAAGACCTTCGGGTGAAATGTAATTGACATACCAAGATATCTCGTCCCCGTGAGCCTCTATGACTACCTTATATGGTGCCGATGGGTTTATAACAGCCACTGCAGTACCATAGGTATCTGTGTATGTGGTCTCCACATATGGACGTATGTAGTCAAGCCATAGACTGCTACCCTTCTCTTCAAATCCCGTAGGTGACGCCGTATCTATGTAGCGTTTCAGAAACCGAGTAGCAGCAGCGTCTATAACGTTTTTTATCATAGTAGTAATGTTTTGTCGTTAAGCGTGAGGCATATTGTCCTTTAAGTGTAGCATAGGTAGGGATAGTTTGTAGCGTACAACTATAAAACGGGCTATGATGATAGCAAAAAGAGTAACGAGAACCGTTACTGTTTCTGATACTCCGAAATACATCATCGTAACATATCCTGCCCCGCCTACTATACATATAGATGCGTAGATCTCACGGTGGAAAATAAGTGGTATCTCGCTGCACAAAAGGTCGCGTAATACACCACCAAAACAAGCTGTAAGTGTGCCTAGACATATAGCCAACATAGGACTATATCCCCATGTAAAACCTATCTGCATACCTATGACCGTATATACACCCAGACCTATTGTGTCAAAAAAGAAAAGGGTTTTGCGTAGGTACTGGAGGTAGTTGCGGAATATAATGGCAACAGGTGTTGCTATGAATAGTATGTAGAGATATGCTTCGTTGTGCATCCAGAATACAGGACGGTTTATAAGGATATCACGGATGGTTCCTCCACCAAATGCCGTGGCAAATGCAACGATAAGCACTCCAAAGAAATCCATTCGTTTCTGCATGGCTGTAAGAGAGCCAGATACGGCAAATGACCATACTCCCGAAAGGTCAAGTATGGTAAGTAGTAGGTTGGTATCTACTGTATTTTGTGTCATATGTGGATATAATGTCTTTTTTGATACCACAAATGTAATATTTTTGTCGTATATTAGCCTATGTCAAAAGATGTATTTATAGGAAAAAATTATATCTTTGTCATTAATTAAATAAGGATAGATATGAAAGACCGTGTAATACTTGCCGATGGAGATGTACATCGTAAGATAAATCGTATAGCTTATCAGATATATGAAGCATCACTTTCTGAAAGCGAAGTTTATATAGTAGGAATACAGAACAGTGGTTATAAACTAGCCGAAATGATAGCAGAAAAGCTGTCATCTATAAGTCCGTTGGATGTGCATTTATGTTCATTATCTATGGATAAAGAGTGCCTTACGGCTACTGTGTCGCTTTCTATGCCACTAGAGGAGTTGAGAGACAAATGTGTGGTGCTGGTAGATAGCGTACTAAATAGCGGAGGGGTGCTTATCTATGCGGTGCGTTACCTTCTATCAGAGAATTTGAAGCGTCTTAATACGGCAGTCTTGGTGGACCGTAACCACAAACGTTATCCTATAAAGGTAGATTATAAAGGATTATCCCTTTCCACTTCGTTGCATGAGAGAGTAAAGATACAGTGGAGAGAGGATGGGACTATATCGGTAGAGTATGTGATATAAGATATGAGGGTAGTACTCATCAAAAAGCGGCAGCCTACGGCTGCCGCTTTTTGATGAGTTTATATTTTAAGTTTTACTTTGAGAGTCATATCATCTGGTACGCCAAGTTTTTCTCTCATCTCTACATATTCTTTTATATCCATAGGGCCATAGATAGAATCCTGTTTAACGTCTATGATGTATAGAGCGGGGGAA
>JAGAUI010000016.1 GCA_017620815.1 Flavobacteriales bacterium | reverse complement strand
TACAAGAGTTATTTGAGAGTATTGCTACCGCAAACCGCAGAAATTCGCACGATTCCCAAATCGTTACCTCGCTCTTTTCAAAATAACTTCAAGTGTTTATTCTTCAAACGATTATATCAAATCGATGAAATATTAAAATAAAACAATTAAAAATCAAATCCCAATGAAAGATAAAACCGCGATGGAACCTTAAGACCACTATCATGTCCCCAAGCCCAGTCTGCACGTATGAAATAACCCAGAAAATATGTGCGTAAGCCTATGCCATAACCCATTATAAAAGGGTCTAGACTGCGGTTGAGGACGACGGTGATATCTCCCTGTGTGATGGTCTTTTTGTTGTACTCGTTGGAAGATGCCCATGGGGTAGATGCAGTCCAAGCAGCTCCCATATCCACAAATGGCACCAACTGAAAATGGCGAATGAATTTAAGACGTATGGTATTACGGGAGAGGTATTGGAAGATAGGGATACGAAATTCGCTGTTTAAAACCATAAAACTATTGCCATAACGTGCATTCTGTGGAAATCCTCTCATGGGAGTAGCTATGGTCTGAAATCCCCAATTATACTCCTGTGATGCTGGATTTTCACTACTGAATATAGGATTAAAATCCCTGTCCACCCCACCTAGATAGTAAAGAAGTTTAAGTCCTCCTATAGATGTCCCAAAAGCTATCCTATTTGCCCAAATGATGTTTTTGTGCACACGCATGTAATACCTAGCATCTATACCCAGATTTATCATAGTACGGGATACAGGAGAAGAGTAAAATCCTTGATACACCTCGGCAAATGCTTTACCACGGAAGCCACGGCGTAGGTTTATATCATAATATGTGCTGTTATCATAGACGTAAGATAAATTAAGACTCACATAATCTCGATGGAGTGTAGGCAGCATTAGATTTTCTTCATTTATAGATAGATAACGGTATGTATCTCTTCTGATGCCTAATGTTACACTGGCTGTGCTTACAGGGGAAAAGGGGTAATACATCTGTCCTCTCAACATAGAAGTGATATAGGCTATCTCGTGATTTGGTTCATCTTGAACCATACTGCGGCGATAGTACATAGCTCCATATTTTATACGACGACGGTCGTTATAAACGCCAAATGAAAGTTCGCTATTGGCTAATAAGGAATAGCCCGGAACACTGCTGAAGTTTGTATTTATACCCAACATAAATGTATAATCCCTTAGTAAGTCTGAAATACCTACGCTTACCATCCCTCCAAACGAGCTGGGGGGAGATACTTCACTGCCGGTAAAAGGTTGGTAATCAATGTTGAGGAAGGCGTTTGTTATGTGTTCGCTGACCTTTATAGGGAAAAAAGTGTTGCGATACATTCGTTTGAATTTTTCAAAATATGGGTCGTCTATTGTCTTAATGCTGTATGTGGTATCGGCATATGGAACTTCAGATTCTATATATGGGTTACGCATGATGTTTATACCACTTGTAGAATAATTATCATACAGAGCCTTATCAAAATGATAGTCATAGATATTGATAGGAAATGAGGAGGATGGAGCTATGATAGAAGTGTCTTTTTCTAGAGAAGAATGTGTGATATTATCCCCTATGATGTCTTCTGTATCCAATGGTAAGAGCACATATCTCTTGCGGTGATATGACAAGTAAGATGATTTATCGTTTTCTATTACAGGGTTTTGAGCATCGTGTGTAGAGTAGTGATTGACCTGTGTGCGATAGTGTGTAGTAGTATCTATATGACTCACTACGCTATCACTCACCGCCACTTGTAGTGTAAGGGACGAAAACTTATTGTGAGCATAGAGAGTAGTATCTATCCCTAGTGGAATAGGGTAGGATTCATCTATCAAGGAGCTGGAAGATAGTCTTACCAGTGTGCCGTCCTTACCCAGTAAATCATAAACAAATATATCCTTGCCATCATGGGAGATATTGTGGGAGTTTGCGGGTTTTAAGGTGTCGCTCACACGCGTAGATACAAATGCTATATGTCGTGAATCTGGATAAAAACGAGGAGAAAGGTCGTCATAACTATCACGAGTAAGAGGAGAGGTAGTCCCTGTAGTTGGGTTATATACATATAGGTCTGAATAGCCGTCTTTCACTCCAGAGATAACAGCACGTTTGCCATCGGGAGAGAAGTCTATATCCAGCACTTTATCTATCTGGGATAGACGGAAAGTAGAAATGTGTTTTTTACCTCGTGAGCTTACATCATATGTAGAAGCAAATATATCCCCATGTTTTTCTGTAAGGACAAATAGCTCTTCTTTATTTCCCACCCACGCTATGCGTGGAATAGAGATATCGCGATTCTGTGGGATACGATAACCTCCTGTGAGTATTTTATATCTTTTGTTATTTAAGGTATCTATGATGTATATTTTATATAAACCTTCTTCGCCTATCACATAAGACACTAGTGGCAACGAGGGATGAGATGCAAAATCATCTATCCGAGAGAGATATTTACTATGGGCAAGGGTGTTATGAGGTATTTTTTTGGACTTTTTATCACTACTTTTAAAACTCTCGTCTGAAAATAATATGCTGTAGTATTCTGCCCACTGTCTAGTTATCTGTTTAAGAGGGATGCCTAGTATTTCTTCTATGGCCTTGCCTTCGTTTTCCAGAGCAATGCTGCGTAATACTATACTAGAAGCAGTGGCATCTCCATAACGCGAATGTATGTAGTACCATATGCTATATCCCAATGCTGTAGATTGAGCGTCATCATAGCTTTTCATACTCCTAAAAGCTCCACTGGAGTGTTTTTCTTTTATTACTTGGAGGATTTCTGGAGTAATAGAAGGGGTGCTGTAATATGCCGTAAGTCCATCGGTAAACCATTCCGATAACCGCAAATCACGTATGGTCTCACCTTGTCTTTTGCCTCCACCTACCATATAATTGAGAAAGACCTCCATAAGAGCTGCCCTTAACTGACGGCGTAAACCTTCATGTTCTCCCATGCCATAGATAAATATGTGGTATCCTATGTTCTGTGTGATATTAGCTGTATCATAACTCTCTTGTGATGTGCCTAGGATATTGCTTTGTTTGAGGTCTGAAAGACTGTTATAGCAGAACACTTGAAAGCGTACATCTATCGTTCCGCCGAAATACTCCTCTATTTTTTTTATTTCTTCGGGCAGGATAGAGGCTATATAGCGGGCGTTATTGGCTCCATTTTTATAATAAAAGACATCATATGATGGAAAACGGAAGAAATTCCACTGGAAATTGTTATACACTGGTCGTGATTTGCCGAATGTCTGCATGTGCCCATAGTAAAATTGAGCATTGAGAACCGATGAAAATACGAGAAATAAAAACACTATAAGGAGGCTCTTGCAGTAGTGGCATATGTAGTTTTTCATAGCTTTGAGTGGCATTGGATACTCAATTTAGCTATAAAAATCATAGTCATATATATGGAATGGGAATGATAACTGTTATAATTTGTGATTTTATAGACGTTTTTTTCTACATTTGTAGCTAGAAAAATAACACATACACATTATCATATATGAAAAAATTACAATTATTATTTATGGGTCTTTTATCTCCTATAATGCTATGGGGACAGATAGACGAAAGCCCTGCTACGGCAGAAAACCCTATCAAATCATCAGATAATCTGGAACGTATCTACACCATTAACGACAAATACAAAGACGTTATCATAGTGGTGAACGCTCCTCTAGAGATGGACGTTAAAAAGAAAACCAAAATCATCCTCTATGCCCTTCCCAATGGTAACGACATAGAATGGACTGCGGGTAAAGTACGTAAAACCCAAGAGGAAGACTTCCGTTATGATGTGCAGCATATAGCAGCCCAGACACGTTGGTTGAGAGAGAATAAACCTCAGTATAACTACGTTACGGTGTACCTCCAAGCCTCTATGCGTTCGTGGGGTACATGGCGTCGTATAAATAGAGAGAACGGAATTTCGGCACGTGTGCTACCTGCTATCATTCAAGATATGGCCGACCTGTATAAACCTTATAACCCATCTATTACGTTGAGTTCACATTCGGGAGGAGGTTATTTTATATTTGAGTATTTACGTGTGGCCGACAAAATAAATCCGCTTATAGAACGTATAGCATTCCTAGATAGTACTTATGGCTATGAAGAGGAAGACTATAAAGACAAACTTACCGCTTGGCTTAAAAACAAGAAACACTATCTAAATGTTACCGCTTACCAAGACAGCACCGTTATCTACAACGGAAAACCTCTGGTAAGCCCTCACGGCGGCACATGGTGGCGTAGTAAGAAAATGCAACAAGACCTTTCTGAAACATATCAGTTTGAAAAGGTGGAAGATGATACATACCTTAATTTCTATGCCAACGATGGACAGATAACTATCACCCTTATCAAAAACCCTACTGGAGCTATCTATCATACCGTACTGGTTGAAAAGAACGGATATATAGACAGTATTCTCTCTGGTACACCAGAATGGGGTAAAGGTTATAAATTCTGGGGGGAAAGAGCATATAATCACCTTATAAAGGAAGCTCCTATGATAAAACAACATTAAAAGCATCGGCAATAAAAAAGCCGCCCCGAAAGGGGCGGCTTTTTTATTGAGCATAATTATTTATTTACTCCCATTATCTGCATGAAAATTTCCATGTTTTTCTCTTTGGCACTACCCATGATGATAAACCAATCTATTACCATCCATATACCCAACCCTCCTAATGTAAAGAGTTTGAGGATACCTAGTCCTACCTGTCCTAGATATATACGGTCTATACCACATATCCCGCTAATGATAGGCAGTAGGGATAAAAGTAGTGTTATCATAGGGTCCTTAAATGCTGCTCCTTGCAGAGCATATAATGTAGTTGTATCGGCACGTAACATCATTTCTTGCATCATAGGAAATGCCGATGGCTCAAAATATTTGCCATTGGAGGCAAAAAATAATCTTATCTGTTCTTCTTTCATCTTTTATATGTTTTGTGTATGTTCTCTTTACAACATTAGACGTATTTTGAAACCAAAAGGTTACAGAAAAGAGATTATTTTTTTATACCAAACTGCTCTTTAAGCCAGTCTATACCCTCCTGTGTGTGCCAAGGATATAGCCAGTGACCAGCATCCAATGCCAATTCTAGACGTTTGGGAGCTGTAATGACATTATATGCCGAAAAAGTAGATGATGGACAGCATACTATGTCATTGAATCCCCAAGCATAATATGCAGGTATCTTTATAAAACGAGCAAAGTTTACCGTGTCATAGTAACGCGAAGTATTGATTTTGGCTTCTATGTTGTTTTCTTTTTTATTGATGAAAAGATGTGGCCAACCTCCGCTACGACCATAGTAATATCCTGTAACATCACAGAAGGCAGGGTAGTGGCATACCATAGCACTCACACGTGAGTCAAGGGCTGCGGTAACTATAGAAAGCATACCGCCTTGGCTGCCGCCATAGACAGCTATACGGGAATCATCTACATCATCACGAGAACATAGGTAGTCTATGGCTCTCACACAACCCATATAAACTCTCTTATAGTAGAATGTGTTTTTATCATCTAGTCCCATTGCGGCATATCCCGCCAACTGATTGCTTTGCAAGGCTTGATATATCTCACTATTCTGGTCAACAGGTATGCCGTGGATGCCTATCTCAAATACTATAAAACCTTCATATGCTAGAGAATTAGGACCCGAAAATCCGCGTACGGCAGCCCCCGGTAAACGTAGCACAGCAGGTTTTTTACCTTCGCCTTTGGGAACTGTTAGGACTCCATATATATATGACCCTACTTTATAAGACTGCACACGCACATAGTAAACATCTACACGGTCATTGCTCTTTTCAACACTATGAACCACACGTGTAAGCATAGGAACTTTGGCGGCTTTTTCTTTGGCTGCGTCCCAGAATGCAGTAAAGTCTTCTGGAAGAGTGGTGGTAGGCTGTATCTTATATGGGTCATAGCCTATGTTGGTCATAGTGCTGTATGTCTTACCCTTGTATTCTACCGATGCACGAACGGTTATAAATCCTGGTTTTTTGGCAGCGGGGACTTTGATTTTGGCTATACCGTTTTTATCGGTTTTAACTACCCCTTCTTTTACAGCAGAAAGTTTTTCTGGACCAAAGCTGTATTTTATCTCTACACCGGGCATTATGACATTTTCCTTGATGGCATAGAGAGTAAAATGAGCATCTTCCCCTACAGAATATATCCAGTCTGCGTGGTCGGGAGAGGCTACCACGGTAACGTATTGTTTGGAGGTCTGACTCCACAGCATGATAGTCGATACACATAGTAGTAGTATCGATAGAAGGTTTCTTTTATTCATGTCATTTATATTTATGATTAATATTTTATGGCACTAAAGTACATATTTATCCTCAAATAGTTTTATTTTTTTTCTACAAAATTCTACCTTTGTAAGACATTAGTATTTTTATATTCTTATAGATAAGATATGCTTAAAAGATTATTTGTTTACGGTTCTACTGCATATTCGGTTAAAACCGAAATCTTGGCAGGTATTACTACATTTCTTGCAATGGCTTACATACTGGGAGTAAATCCTGCTATACTATCGGCTGCTGGAATGGATAAAGGAGCGGTGTTTACAACGACGGCTCTTATATCTGCTATAGCAACGTTTTTAATGGCCATGTATGCCAAATTACCTTTTGCTCTTGCTCCGGGTATGGGACTCAATGCTTTTTTTGCCTACACGGTATGTGTGGCGATGGGTTACTCGTGGCAGATGGCTCTTACGGCGGTCTTTGTAGAGGGGGTTATTTTTATTGCTCTTTCTTTTATAGGGATACGAGAGAAACTGGTCTATCTCCTGCCAGAGGCTTTGAGGTATGCCATAACCGTAGGTATAGGTCTTTTCATAGCATTTATAGGTCTTAAAAATATGGGGCTGGTGGTGGCTTCTCCTGCCACACTGGTAACCATAGGGGATATCACATCTCGTGAAACACTGTTGGGGATAATAGGTCTTATATTTACAGCTGTTATACTCATTAAAAATATAAAGGGAGGATTACTGCTGGGAATAGTTGTCACTGCTATCATAGGAATACCTATGGGGGTTACACATATAGATGGTGTCGTGAGTCTTCCTCCATCTATTGAGCCTATATTTATGAAGTTACAATGGGGCGAGATTTTCTCTTGGGATATGGCACTTATAGTGTTTACGCTTCTATTTATGGACCTTTTTGATACGCTGGGTACGCTGGTGGGAGTGAGCACCAGTGCTGGTATGATAAAAGACGGGCGTATCCCTCGCCTTAACCGCGCATTTATGGTAGATGCCGTTTCTACGACATTGGGTTCTATGATGGGAAGTAGTACCGTTACAAGCTATGCCGAAAGTGCTACGGGTGTAAAATCGGGTGGACGTACAGGTCTTACGGCAGCCGTTACAGCTATTTGTTTTATAGTTGCGTTATTTTTTGCTCCGTTCTTCCTTTCTGTGCCACAGGTTGCCATAGCTCCATCGCTGGTGTTGGTGGGATTGATGATGGCATCACATATTACAAGTATAGATTTTACAGATTTTTCTACGGCTCTGCCAGCATTTGTGTGTTTTATGGGTATGCCTCTTACGTATAGCATATCCGATGGGTTGACATTGGGATATTTGAGTTATGTGTTTATAAATATGCTATGTGGCAATTATAAAAAACTATCGTGGGGTATGTATTTATTATCTGGGTTCTTTATGTGCAAATATCTGTTTTAGCGGTGTAAAATTTGTGTAAAAAATCTAACTGTAAATATAGAGCTATACTGTAATTTTTTTATACATTTATGGGGTGAAATAAAATATATCATTATATGAAAAAACTATTTGTTATACTGCTATCTGTGCTTATTGCCAGCCCTATTATCGAGGCCAAAAAACCCATGCGTATAACCATTCTGTGTTATAACATACAGATAGGTAAACGTGCCGATATAGACTCATATGTGGAATTTGCACAGAAGTATAAACCAGATGTCATCGCACTGCAAGAGGTGGACTATAAGACACGTCGTTCTACTCGTCATGAAGATTTTGCAGCATCACTAGCCGAAAGAATGGGGATGAATAGTGTATTTGGTGGGAATCTGCATTTTTCGGGAGGGCAGTATGGGCTCTCTCTTCTATCACGTTTCCCTATAGAGAGGGTAAGAGCATTTACTCTCCCTCATCCAGAAACCGCAGGCGAACGACGTGGAGCATTGAGTGCAACACTCAAGATAAATAAAAAACAAAGGGTAAATGTCATAAACACACATCTAGACCTCAATAGAGATACACGTCCAGAACAGGTATCGGCTATTACAGAATGGGTGGATGTCTCTAGTGTGCCTGCCGTACTATGTGGGGATTTTAATGCCATGCCCGAAGACGTGGCTATATCCATAGCTCGTGAACATTGGACACAGATGTGTGATTCTCTGCCCACATTTCCAAATACCTCTCCCAAACGTAAAATAGATTATTTCTTTGCTCGTGGAGAAGGACAGTGGCGTACTATAAGCTATGAACGTGTAGCCGAATGTCCTCTTTCAGACCATTGTCCTATCATTATCACACTGGAATACATAGAAAATAAAAAATAGATAAAAATTTAAACACTTTCTCTCTTATGGAATTTTTTGTAGATACAGCAAACCTAGCCCAGATAAGCGAAGCGGCTTCTATGGGCATTCTGGACGGAGTTACAACCAACCCTTCTCTTATGGCCAAAGAAGGTATTACAGGTGTTGAAAACATAAAGGCACATTATAAAAAAATATGTGACCTTGTACCGGGCGGTGCTATAAGTGCCGAAGTTCTATCCACCGAATACTCTGCAATGGTAGAAGAAGGTAAAGAATTGGCAGCTCTAAACCCACAGATAGTGGTAAAAGTGCCTATCACTTCAGATGGATTACGTGCTATCAAGACATTTACAGATATGGGCATACGTACCAACTGTACACTTGTATTCTCTGCCGCACAAGCTCTTCTGGCAGCAAAGGCGGGAGCTACATATGTTTCTCCATTCCTCGGACGTCTAGATGATATAGATGCCGATGGTCTGGAACTGATATCACAGATACGTCAAGTGTATGACAACTATCGCATAGAGACCAAGATATTGGGTGCTAGCATTAGAAATGTGAAACATATCATGGGTTGTGCTATGCTAGGAGCCGATGTGGTTACTGCTCCGCTAGCTTCTATAAAGGCTATGTTAAATCATCCTCTTACAGATTCTGGTCTTAAAAAATTTGTGGAAGACGCTCGTAAGATGCAGTAAATAAGTCATCTAGATATATTTGGTAAAAAGCGAGTCCCGTAAAGGGACTCGCTTTTTAATTTTTGATGATAAACATTGTAATACCACATAAAATTTCTATCTTTACAGCTACATATAAGCCATATAACATTTTTTATGAAAAATAAGATTTTACTTCTATTAACTATCTCTTTTACATCTGTTACTATGTGGGCTTGGGGTCCAAAGGGGCACGATGTAGTAGCCGAGATAGCATCACGCCATATAAGCAAAAAAACCGCTGCCAAAATCGACAAGATATTGGATGGAAAGACAATGGTATATTATTCGTCTTGGATGGACGGCATAAAGGGTCTTCCTGCATATAAACACACATATTCGTGGCATTTTTTAAATGTTGACCCGGGACTTACATATGAAACAGCTCCGCTAGACAGCAGAGGTGATGTGTATAGCAAGACAGTAGCTATCATTGACACGCTTAAGGCAGGAGGACTCTCTCATGAAAAAGAAAAAGACCTGTTGCGTTTTCTAATTCATATGGTAGGTGATATGCATTGTCCTATGCATGTGGGTTATGCTCGTGATTTGGGAGGAAATAGAGTGCAGGTAATGTGGTTTGATACTCCTACCAACCTTCATAGCGTATGGGACTCAAAACTCATAGAGAGTGTCCACAACTGGAGCTATGGCGAATGGGCAGACAATATAGACATAAATGACAAAGAAAAAATATCCAGTATCACAGCAGGAGATGTAGCTATGTGGAGAGATGACGTACTATCCCGTGTAGGAAGATGCTATGATGCAGTTCCTCAAGATGGTCGTATGGGATATCCATACATCAATGCTTTTACAGAAGATGTAGAGTATATGCTACTAGTAGCTGGTTTACGCCTCTCCAAAATACTGGACGATATATATAAATAGATAAGAGATATGACATTGGTTTATGTATTTTTAGGGTTAATCATAATCCTGCTTATCCTAGTGATGGTAATGATAAAAAAATCACAGGAGGGAAAGGATAACACCATAAATGTCCTTAAAAATGAGACTACACGTCTAGAAGGAGTCCTACGTGAAGAGGGTAAGGATTCGCGGAAGGAAAGTGGAGAGGTATTTTCTCGTTTTTCTCGTGAGATGAAAGATGATATGGAACGTTCTTCATTCCGCACGGGAGAAAACTTTAAGGATTTCAAATCCTCCCAAGACCAAGCTTTTAAGGCGTTTGATGCTACGATAAAGGAACGTTTTGAGACGGCAGAAAAAAGTGATAAACAGCAGAGAGAATTGGTAGAGGGTATGTTTAAGACATTTGAAGAGGCTCTTAAAGAACGTTTCAACCAGATGGCAAAATATACTCGCGAACAGAACGATAATCTGGTCGCCAAAATGAAAGAGACCAATGACACTCTGGATACCCACCTTAAAAACATTCGTGAGGATAACGAAAAACAACTCAACCGTATGCGTGAGACGGTAGATGAGAAACTACAATCCACACTGGAAAAACGTCTTACAGAATCATTCAAAAGAGTAACCGACCAGTTGGAAAATGTACATAAAGGGCTTGGTGAGATGCAGTCATTGGCTATCAATGTGGGAGACCTTAAAAACGTACTTACCAATGTCAAGATACGTGGTACATGGGGAGAGTATCAGTTGGGCAATATACTGGAACAGATGTTATCTCCACAGCAATATGTACAAAATGCCCACCCAAATCCTTCGCGTGCAGCCAGTGTGGTTGAGTATGCGGTAAAACTTCCCGGGGCCATGGATGATGATGTTCCTGTTTACCTGCCCATAGACTCCAAATTCCCAAAAGAAGACTATGAAATGCTGGTAAACGCATCGGAAGTAGGAGATATGGAGGCTGTAAATGCGGCTCGTAAAAATCTGTTAGCAAGAGTTAAATTATTTGCCAAAGACATCCATGACAAATACATAGAACCCCCTTATACTACCAATTTTGCTATAATGTTTGTGCCTGTGGAGGCTATCTATGCCGAGGTTTTGAGAGAACCCGGATTCTTTGAAGAGTTGCAGCGTACATATAAGGTTACCATCACTGGTCCTACAACTCTAGCTGCATACCTCAATAGCCTGCAAATGGGATTCCGTACACTGGCTATCACTCGTCGTAGTGATGAGATATGGAAAACTCTTTCGGCTGTAAAAACAGAATTTGCCAACTTTACTGGGGTTTTAGACAAAGCATATAGTCAGCTTACTACGGCTCATACCACTCTAGGCAAATTGCGTAGTACACGTGTAAATAAAATGAATATAAGACTACGTGGGCTTGAAGTAATGGATGATAATGATGCACAGAACCTACTGGGAATAGATGACTCGCAGGAAATAGAATACATAGAAGACACAGAAAATATATAAGATATGAACATAAAAAAACACATACCCAATACTCTTACACTGCTTAATCTGCTATGTGGTGTGATAGCGACCATATTTGCATATAACGAATACTATATGCATGCTGCGGTATTTTTTCTAGCAGGTGTAACATTTGATTTTTTTGATGGATTTGCAGCTAGAATGTTAAACGTAAGAAGTGATGTAGGTAAAGAACTGGACTCATTGGCAGACTGCATAACATCTGGATTATTGCCATCTATGGTTATGTTTACCATGATGAGTTCTTCGTTGGCTGCTATAAATGGGGATTGGGTGGCAGACTGGTTACCTGTATCGTGGGCAGAACTAGCATCGTGGGCGGCGTTTATAATAGTGATGTTCTCGGCTTTGCGTCTAGCCAAATTTAATCTAGATACCCGTCAAAGCGAGTCATTCATAGGGCTTCCTACTCCTGCATGTGGGCTTATAGTGGTATTCTTGCCATTTTTAAGGGGTGTTGATTTTATGACAGATGCTCTTAATAACTATTGGGTGTTGCTGGCAATAACACTAGTATGTTCATTCCTGCTGGTGAGTGAGATACGTCTTTTTGCCCTTAAATTCAAAAATTTTTCATGGAAAGACAACAAGGAAAAATGGACTCTCATAGCGTTTTCATCTGTGATGATATGTATAGCTGGATGGAAAGCGTTCCCTGCAATCATTATAGTGTATGTTATAATGTCTGTTATATTAAACAGCAGGAAAAATACGGCAGAAAATTAGAGATAAAAGAAGCGAGGTTATTGGCTAATAGCCTCGTATTTTGTATTTTTATAGGATAAAATTACCTGAATATATATGGCAAATGAGACTTATAAAAAACTAACGATAACTATCACAGGACTCAAGTGTGGTATGTGTGCCTCCAAAGTAAGTGCTGCATTACAAGCATTGGAGGGTGTAAGAGAGGTTAACGTCTGTCATAAGGCAGGCGAAGCTACTATGGAATATGCTCCATCTGTAATAGATGAAGGGCATATAATAGACACTATTAAAAATACAGGATATGATGCGTGTGTTAAAACTGCGGCATCATGCAACGCCAATGTTATCAAGGAGTCTATAAATAAATTTCCCAAATCTCAAAATATAGACTATGATATCAAGAATGCCAAAAAAGCAATCATCCCAGTAGCCGAGATGAACTGTGCTGCCTGTGCTGCCAATGTGGAAAACATAGTGCGTTCTCTTTCAGGTGTCATAGATGCAGATGTAAACTACGCCAGCGAACAGCTATCTATTACATATGATGATAAACGCATATCCCTCCCTGACGTTCAGAATGCTGTACGTTCCATAGGGTATGACCTCATACTAGATGCCGATGACGTAAGTGAAGCCGCCGAATATTATCATCGACGTCGTTATGGTCGTATATTCCGCCGTACTCTAGGTGCTTGGGCGTTTGCTGTGCCTATCATGATTCTATCTATGTTCTTTTCACATCTGCCTCATGTGGATTGGGTGTTGCTGCTGCTCACTATTCCTGTGCTTATCTTTGGACGCAGGTTCTACATAGGTGCGGCCAAACAGATAGCTCATGGAAAGATGGGTATGGATACTCTGGTGGCATTGAGTACCATTACGGCATTTCTATTCAGTTTATTTAATACCATAGCACCACATTTCTGGGAAGAACGTGGCATGCAAGCCAATGTGTATTATGAAGCTGCGGGTATGATTATAGCGTTTGTGCTGCTAGGAAAACTACTGGAAGAAGGAGCCAAACAAGGTACTACATCGGCCATAAAAAAACTGATGGGACTACAAGCCAAAACAGCCCGTGTGATATCTGAAGATGGAGAAGAAGATATACCTATCTCCTGCATCAAATCCCGTCAAAGGATAAGTGTGCGTCCCGGAGAAAAAATCCCCGTAGATGGATTTATAGTAAGCGGACGTTCGTTTGTGGATGAGAGTATGATAAGTGGCGAACCTATACCGGTAGAAAAAGAACCGGGAGATACCGTTTTGGCAGGCACAATAAACCAACGCGGTAGCTTTATCATAGAAGCCACCGAAGTGGGTAGTGCTACCGTACTGGCTCGTATCATAGCTATGGTAGAACAAGCACAGGGTAGTAAAGCTCCTGTACAACGACTGGTGGATAAGATAAGTGCTATTTTTGTGCCATCGGTGATAGCTATATCGGCTATAACACTAGTAGGATGGATAGTGATAGGTGGCATAGATAAAATACCATTGGGTATAGTATCGGCAGTATCGGTACTGGTAATAGCTTGTCCTTGTGCTTTGGGACTTGCTACTCCTACAGCTCTTATGGTGGGGGTGGGTAAAGGTGCGGTCAATCATATACTCATCAAAGACGCATCGGCACTGGAGAATATGTGTCGTGTAAATGCCATAGTCCTAGACAAGACAGGTACACTTACTATGGGTAAACCAGTAGTATCGCGTTTTATAGACATAGGATACCTACGAAAACATGACAAAGACGTGCTTTTCTCTCTTGAAAATATGTCTGAACATCCACTGGCGGTATCCATAGTGTCATACCTTAAAAATAAAGGTGCTACACTTATGCCACTTAATCATTTTGAAAGTGTAACGGGTAAAGGTGTAAGAGCTCGTGCAAATGATACAGATGGAGTATATTGGGTGGGAAGCCTTAATTTCTGTAACGAATATATATCGGCTATAGATAAAGATTTGGTAGATACTATCATTCAGTGGGAAAACGAAGGTAAAAGCATAATGTATTACGGTCATGATAATTCGCTACTGGCGGTCATCGCTGTAAGTGACCAAGTAAAACCTACATCTCTCACAGCTGTGAATATGCTTAAAAAACGAGGCATAGAGATACATATGCTCACAGGAGATAGCCAAAAGACAGCTCGCCACATAGCCCAACGTCTGGGACTTAAAAACTACAAGGCTGGTATGATGCCAGACGAAAAAGCTATGTTTATAGAAGAACTTCAAGCTCAAGGCAAGACTGTAGCTATGGTAGGTGATGGTATAAATGACTCCCATGCTCTCGCCACAGCCAACGTAAGTATTGCAATGGGTAAAGGTACCGATATTGCTATGGACGTGGCGATGATTACTCTTATGACATCAGACCTTATGCTATTGCCAAAAGTTGTAAATCTATCACGCAAGACGGTACGCCTTATACGTCAGAATCTATTCTGGGCATTTATATACAATATCATAGCAATACCTATAGCCGCAGGAGTGTTGTTCCCTATGGGTATAGTTCTTAACCCTATGTGGGCTTCGGCTGCTATGGCATTAAGTTCGGTATCGGTAGTGACCAATTCGTTGCGTTTACGTAGAGAAAAAATCTAATTCATCGTCTTATGAAAAAGCAGGAGAGAGGGCTTAAACATCGTGTGATAGAGAGCCACTATATACATAAACGTCCTTGGCTTACGGCACGTTGTGAGCGTCTGGAAATGGCAGATGGACGTATCATACCAGAATACTATGTGCTGGAATATCCAGACTGGGTAAACACCATTGCCATCACAAAGGATGGACGGTATATTATGACATATCAATATCGTCATGCACTGCAAGTATCGGAATATGAACTATGTTCTGGGGTGTGTGAAGATGGCGAAGACCCTATAGATGCCGCACGACGTGAACTAGAAGAAGAGACTGGATACACAGGAGGAAAGTGGAGTTATCTAATGACCATTTCGGCCAACCCATCCACACAGAATAACTTAGTACATTGTTATGTGGCTCGTGATGTAGAACTCACAAGTGAAAGACATCTAGACCCTACCGAAGAACTTGAAGTACACTTGCTCACACGAGATGAAGTAATAGAACTATTAAAGACCAATTCTATACTCCAAGCCACACATATAGCACCTCTTTGGCGTTTTATAGCAGAAGAAAAATGATTTAAATGGCAATGAAAAAGCCGCCCGCAGGGCGGCTTTTTCATTGATGAGATTATCTCATAATCCAGAATATTTTTTTACCTCCTCTATGCTCATACCACGACGATAAGCATAGTCTTTTATTTGTTCTTCATCTATCTCTCCCACACTTACATAACGAGCATCTGCATGTGGCATTATAAGTCCACATACACTTGCCTCTGGGGTCATCATGTATGAAGATGTAAGAGTTATACCTGTGTGTTTTTCTGCTTCTAGAAGGCTGAATATGATTTCTTTGCAGCTGTGGTCTGGCATACTATCATACCCACAAGCAGGACGTATTCCATCGGTAGTAAAGCCCCAATGGTTTTCCTTTACGTCTTGATATACTATACTAGCAAGAGATTCTGCTATACGGGTAGATAGTATCTGTGCCATAAGGGTAGTGTAGGAGTCTTTACCTATGATGTATTTTTCTATGCCTCGTCCTGCCGTTACAGCAAATGCTCCCACATAATCACCTTTTTGACTGGAGATATAATCCACAAGTGATGCAAACGTCCTCTTCTGATTTCTCATAAATGGGATAGTCAAACTATCATTAACTATCATGTCATTACCATCACGACGAGCAGTGAAAATGCCAGCCACTCCTCTTGGAGAGATAAAACCTCCGCTGGCCATATCGTCATATATCTTTATGGCGTCATCATATAGCTTTTGTGCTTCATCGCCCTTTTCACTATGAGAGAAGACGTCTGGATAACGACCTTTTATACCCCATTGGTTAAAGAACATACTCCAGTCTATATTTTTCTTGATGAGTTGAAGGTCTATATCTTCATAGACAAACAATCCAGTATGACGTGGCTTTTCTATATGAGAGAAATCCAGATTCTTGATTTTTTTATTTACTTCATTCCAATGTGTGATAGGTGTTTTTTTCTCTATTTCGGCATTGTGTTTTTCACGCAACTCTTTCTGTTGAGCCTTAAAATCAACTCCCGATAGTATCATTGATATTTTTTTCACATCATCTGCTGCATCACTGCAATAGACCACCATACCACTATATAGTGGTGATAGTTTAATGGCGGTATGTAGTTCCGATGTAGTAGCCCCACCTATCAGCACGGGTATTTTGAGACCTTTTTCTTCTAGTATTTGAAGGACGTTGCCCATCTCGGCAAGAGAAGGTGTTATAAGTCCCGAAAGACCTATGAAATCTACATTTTCACTTATGGCACGTTCTACTATATCATTAGGGTCGGCCATTACGCCCATATCTATCACTTGGAAACCATTACATGATAGCACTACACTTACTATGTTTTTACCTATATCGTGTACGTCTCCTTTTACTGTTGCTAGAAGGATTTTATGGGAAGAGGAAGACTTGTTCCCTTCCATTATGTAGGGAGTAAGAGTATCTACTGCACGTTTCATCACTCGGGCACTTTTAACTACCTGTGGAAGGAACATTTTCCCCTCGCCAAAGAGTGTCCCTACATTCTCCATAGCCTTCATGAGAACCGTATCTATAACGTCAATAGGTACACCATTTTTTATGGATAATACTTCTAGAGTATCTTCTTCTACGCCATCTGTAAGACCTTTTACTAGCTTGTATTTGAGACGTTCACAGGCATCGGGATATAGCTCATGAAGTGATTTTTTCTCTGCCGTAGCAGAAGATGTAGTATTATCATGAATTGTATTTTGGGCATACTCTATAAGACGTTCACAAGCATCTTCACGTCTATATAATATCACGTCTTCTACCATAGAGAGTAGGGTAGGGTCAATGTCTGAATATAGCTGTATCATTCCTGCATTAAGAATAGCCATATCCATACCTGCCTCTATAGCGTGATATAGGAACACCGAATGCATCGCTTCGCGTATGGTGTTGTTACCGCGGAATGAAAAAGAAAGGTTTGATACACCTCCACTTATTTTCACACCCGGGCACAGACGTTTTATCTCACGTGTAGCCTCTATAAAATCTATTGCATAACGGTCGTGTGCTTTCATACCAGTGGCAACAGTGAGTATATTTGGGTCAAAAATTATATCATTGGCTCTAAAACCTATAGAAGTGAGTAGTTTATACATACGATGGGCCATAGCCACTTTACGCTCATAAGTATCGGCTTGTCCCTCCTCATCAAATAGCATCACTACTGCAGCATGTCCCAGTGCCATTATCTCACGAGCATGAGAGAGGAATACCTCTTCTCCTTCTTTAAGTGATATACTGTTTACTATGTGCTTGCCTTGGATAGATTTCATTCCTTCTAGTAGCACCTCCCAAGACGAAGAATCTATCATAAATGGAAGACGTGCTATATCGGGCTCACTGGATAGAAGTCGTAGAAAATGCAGCATAGCACCACGAGCATCTATCATAGGAGCATCCATACATACGTCTATTACCCCAGCTCCGTCTTCTACCTGACGGCGTACAATCTCTACAGCTTCGTCCCATTTTTCTTCTCTTACCAGACGTGCAAAACGGGCACTACCTGCAACGTTTGCTCTTTCACCCACATTGATAAAATTGCTATCGGGACGTATATAAAAGCTATCAAGCCCTGCCAAAGATGTGTGTTCTTCTGCCTGTGGTATAACTCTAGGAGTATATTTTTTGGCAGCAGCAGATATCATTTTTATGTACTGTGGGGTAGTACCACAACAACCTCCTATGATGTTTACTATGCCGTCTCTCATATATCCTTCTACCACTGCAGCCATTTCTTCTGCACTCTGGGCATAGGAACCAAAACCATCTGGCAATCCTGCATTTGGGTGGGAGGATACAGCTATAGGAGCGATAGATGATAATCGTTTTACATAAGGTTTGAGTTCGCTAGCTCCTAATGCACAATTAAGACCTATTGACATTATTCCCATCGCTGCAAATGTATCACAGAAAGCCTCTATCGTCTGCCCAGAAAGAAGACGCCCGCTAGCATCACTTATAGTGCCTGAAAGCATTATAGGAAGCGAAGAGTTATCACGAGCAGCTCTTACAGCAGCCTTGGCGTTAAGACTATCAAATACCGTTTCTATAAGGATAAGGTCTGCTCCCTCCCTTTCAAATACTTTTACTTGAGCAGAATATGCATCATAGAGTTCGTCATAGGTGATATTGCGGGCAGCAGGGTCATTGACATCGGGGGAAAGAGAGGCTGTGCGTCCAGTAGGCCCTAATACGGCAGCAATCCATACTTTCTTATCATAGAGAGATGCTGCTCGGCGGGCTATACGTATGGCAGCAGTGTTTATCTCATCTACATAATCCTGCATCCCATAGTCTGAAAGAGAGACAGAAGATGAATTAAAAGTATTGGTAGAGATGATATCTGCTCCAGCATCTATATACTGGCGATGTATGCCTTCTATCACATCACCACGGGTGAGGTTAAGCAGGTCATTAAGCCCACGACATAGTCCTACACTAGGGTGCGTATAATCTTCCTCTCCCAATCCTACGGTCTGTATCATAGTACCCATAGCCCCATCCAATACAAGTATTCGCTCTTTTATAATATCTCTTATATCATTCATAGGATATATGATTTTTTTTATTTACAAATAGCAAATTTACATCATTAGATTTTTTTTGTCAAAAATAAATTAGCTCTTAATGAGTGTTATTCTAGTGGGTTTTAAGAAAAACATACATTATCTTTCTCCTACATAACCAAAACCTTAAAAACATGAGCAGAGAAGATTCAAAAATCATCACAGGAATGATTATAGGACTAGCCGTAGGCATAGGTGCTAGTTGTATGGTACATGCTGCACGTCGTGGGCATTGGATGGAGAAGATGGAGGATTTTGCCTCACGCATGAAGCATCAGATGAAAGAAAAGTGCAAAGAGATGAATGCAGAATGTAAATCCAATACAGAACCTCAAAAGACCATGTAATCATTTGCCTAGAAAATGGAAAAAGAGAATGTAAAACCCATGATAGAAGAGATAAAAGAGTCTCTATTGCGGTATGCTATCATTCGTATGAGGCTTATAAAACTTTCTGTGTATGAAAAAACGGCCGTCATACTTTCTTCTATCTCATACTTTATTGTAGTGTTGTGTGTGGGTGTTATATCTCTCTTTTTCCTATTTATGATGATGGCTATATGGATAGGGAATATGTGTGAATCGGTGGTGGCAGGATATGCCATAATGTGTATCATAAGTGCATCTATGCTT
Source organism: Flavobacteriales bacterium (assembly GCA_017620815.1). Lineage (GTDB taxonomy): Bacteria > Bacteroidota > Bacteroidia > Flavobacteriales > UBA1820 > Merdimorpha. The sequence goes on along the minus strand of JAGAUI010000016.1, from coordinate 2,893 downwards.
CTTTCGCTCTATATCTATAGAGAAAAGTTAAAGAGATGGTTTAAGCGTATATTTATATCATCGGTCTATGAAGAGAGTGATTTACAATAGAGAAAATAAAGATATACTCTCTATCATGGAAGAGGAGAAAGAGAGGCTTTCACATTCTGCATCTGTCCTAGAAAAGGAATTGGGTGGATATGTGAGCTATGTGCTGTCTAGTCCTATTTTTATGACCTACATGATTATAAACAGAAAAAAATCTATCCCCAGTAAAACAACCAACGCCCCATCTGCACCACAAAGCCTGCTTCCTCACTTACTATACGAATATCTTTTACCATTTTTACTGGCATTTCTATGGAGGAAACTTAAATATAAGATAAAGAAATCTCTCTACAAATAGTCTAGTATATCTGCTGCTCTATGGGCAATGTATGTAGGATTTTCGGCCTTCAACACACTTTCATCGCGGAATCCCCAACATACAGCTACTACATCTACACCTGCGTTTTGAGCAGTATGTATATCTACAGCCGTATCTCCTACAAATAACGTTTCGCTTGCACTTACTCCACATTTTTCCATAATGGATACAAGAGCCTCAATAGAAGGTTTAATAGCAACTCCATCCATTTGTCCTCTTACATCGGCAAATGTAATGTGTGGAAAAAATGTCTTTATGAGTTTTACGGTTCCTGCATGGTATTTATTGGATAGGACGGCGATATTTATACCCATAGAGGAGATAGTTTCCAGAGCCTCGACAATACCGTCATATATAGTAGTATGGTCGGCTATATGATTGTGATAATACTCCAAAAATTCGGCTAAAAGAGCATCTATATATGGACTGTCATTTTTATATTCTTCTGGCAGAGAGCGTTCCAATAGTTTTCTCACTCCATTTCCCACATATGAACGATACTCGTCATTGCTATGTCTAGGATGAGCGTGGCGTTTCATTATCTCATCACACGAATGAGCCAAATCATCTATAGTATCCAGCAATGTACCATCTAGGTCAAAAACTACCAATTTTTTCATATCATCATATTTTATCCGCAAAAATAAAAAATACCTGCATATTTTCTCTGCTTAATGCTCTACACACGCCAAATAAAAAAACGCCTACACATTCTATCGGCTTAATGCTCCTATACACGCCAAATAAAAAACCACCTGCACATTCTATCGGCTTAATGCTCCTATACACACGCCAAATAAAAAACCACCTGCACATTCTATCGGCTTAATGCTCCTATACACACGCCAAATAAAAAACCACCTGCACATTCTATCGGCTTAATGCTCCTATACACACGCCAAACAAAAAACCGCCTGCACATGCTATCGGCTTAATGCTCTACACACCCCAAACAAAAAACCGCCTGCACCCCTGCAAGCGGTTTTGTAGCGAGAGGGGGGCATGATCCCCCGACCTCCGGGTTATGAATCCGACGCTCTAGCCAGCTGAGCTACCTCGCCATCGTAGTCTTGTTTCAAAGACGAGTGCAAAGGTATGCAAATAATATTTTCTATGCAAAATAAAAAATAAACTTTTTTTCTTTTTTTATATATGCTTAAATATATATATTGCACGGCGTAAAGAAACTACTATACATTATATAACTATCTACTAATGGCCACAAAAAATAAATTACACATAGAGTATTTCATAAAAGCCTCTCCCGAGATGCTTTATCAATATATCTCAACGCCTTCTGGGTTATCTGAATGGTTCTGTGATGTTGCATCGGCAAAGGGGCAGAATTATACATTTTCATGGACGGGTGGTGGAGAAGAAAATGCCAAAATGATAGCTCGTCGCCAAGACTCATTGGTACGATTCCGTTGGGAGGAGGACGCTGGTAGTTCGTACTATTTTGAAATGTCTATAAACCAAGACGAACTAACTGGGGATGTACTGCTTTCGGTTACAGATTTTGTATATAAGGGAGATGAAGATTCTGCTATACAAATGTGGAATGCTTCCATACAGAACCTCAAGACTCTATTAGGAGCATAGATGAAAGACTTTTTATCACTCATCTTATCCAATAAATATTTTATTTATCCCTCTCTGGCTATGTGGGGACTGGGAATTATAGTATTGGTAGGGTGTGATAAGGGCAGTATTATATTGGCTTTATCTGGGATACATAACCCCTATATGATGACATTCTGGCAATGTGTAACATATATGGGTGGAGCTGTTTTTTATGTCTTTGCTCTAATGATAGGACTGTTCTTTAACCGCCAATATGTCAAATATGCCGCCATCCAAGGACTTATACTCATAATACTCATACGCCTTCTTAAAATGATTGCATCTACGGTAAGACCTTATGAGTATTTTACAAGTATAGGATTATGGGATGATATATCTACATACGTTTTTTTTCCTATGGAGAGCAGTGGTAGTTTTCCTTCGGGGCATACTATGACAGCATATGCTCTTATGTCAATGACTGCTTTTTACTGCAAGAGGGGCTGGATAAAATTTCTTTTATTTCTAATGGCTACAATGGTAGCATTCAGTCGTTTATACACTCTCCAACACTTTTTTATAGACGTGTATGCGGGCAGTATCATAGGTGTTTTTCTATCTCTAATGATTAAATATATAGGCATAAAATTTTTCAAATGATTTTATCTATGCCCGGAGAGGCTCCGGTGCCGGTTTTAAAACTGCCCGTGGTGACGGGGAAGCCCCGCTGCTAGTTTTAAAACTGCCCGTGGGGCTTTTAAGTAATCTCCATGCAAAAAAATTAAGTAAATTGTTTTTTTTTGCACAAAATTCGTACATTTACATCGTAGATAAACGCATACATACATATAATCAAAAAAAACGCACGACAATGAAATCCCTTAAATTATTTTTCCTACTGGCGATAGGTAGCCTATCCCTAGG
>JAGAUI010000015.1 GCA_017620815.1 Flavobacteriales bacterium | reverse complement strand
GATATGTATGGAGCTCCTCATAAATGGGTGTCTATGGATTTGGATTTAAACAAGGAGAGTGTAAAGCGTTTCTTGCCTTATGATTATTCTTGTCCTACCGAATCTGATTCTCATTTTTCCCTTCAATCTGAATACCCTTATACAAACATCAATGATAAGGTACGTTTTATGATATCAAACCTCGATACTATATTCGTCGCCACACAGGATACCATAGTGCCAGAATATGTACTTGACTTTGGAGAACAGTCAGTACCTGTAAGACTCTATAAAACCACATACCATGAGGCAAAATATAACGATGAGTTTGATAACTATGTGACTGGCATACAACATATGCTTGACACAGAAGACTATATCATACTTCAGTTCAGATATGGGGATTATTCTATGAAAGAAATCTTGGCTTCTATCCCTGCCGAGATACAAAATGACTATAAAAAAAGGGCTGATTGGCTCAATAGAAACCGTCCTACTACCCAATACTATTTGTTTATAAACAAAAAAACGGGAGAGACACGACTTACCAATGGTATCTTTTATGAGACATTTGGCTGGCATCTAGCTGTAAAAATAGCCGATGGGAAATATCTTATAGAACCACGGAATAATCATCCATATAGTTTCAATGAAGATGGTACACATGGAGGTTATTCAATGCCCCACAACCCTCGTGTTGAAAAGATATTAAATGAGGCTTATTCTACTGTAAAATTGGACGACAACCCTGTTTTATTTATCTATAAATTTAAGGACGTAGAGTAAATTCATTTAGGTATATAAGATTTAAAACTAAAACCCCCGCCACGAGTGGCGGTTTTTTTTCGGCATAACTATTTAAAACCGCCAGCAGGTGCTACCTGCCAGCGGCAGGGCTTCCCTGTCCGTAGTGGCAGAATCAGGTCTTTGTGTCATTATATATGACACTTTGTCATAAAAAACGTGACACGTTCCCTTTGGCATACAAATTGCTCTTATGTGTGTGTAACCGCAATGGCGGTGTTAAAATGAATATTAACCAATAACACATAAATCAAAATGGGAAACAAAATCATAGGTATTGACTTGGGTACTACAAACTCTGTAGTATCTGTAATGGAAGGTAACGAACCTACCGTCATTACCAATTCAGAAGGAAAACGCACTACTCCATCGGTAGTGTCATTTGACAAAAACGGCGAACGTAAAATAGGTGACCCAGCCAAACGTCAGGCTGTAAACAACCCTAAAGGTACCGTTTACTCTATCAAACGCTTTATGGGTGAAAAATATAGTGCAATAGCTGCCGAGGCTTCTCGTATGCCTTATGATGTAAAACAGGGTTCAAACGATACTCCTCGCGTACTGCTTAACGGTCGCGAATACTCCCCACAGGAAATATCGGCTATGGTGCTTCAGAAAATGAAACAAACTGCCGAAGACTACCTAGGTGAAAAAGTAGAACGTGCCGTTATCACAGTACCAGCATACTTCAGCGACTCACAGCGTCAAGCTACCAAGGAAGCTGGTGAAATAGCAGGTCTTAAAGTTGAACGTATCATCAACGAACCTACTGCTGCTGCTCTTGCTTATGGTCTAGATAAAAAAGCACAGGATAAAAAGATAGCTGTATATGACCTAGGTGGTGGTACTTATGATATCTCTATACTGGAACTAGGAGATGGAGTATTTGAAGTGCTATCTACCAATGGTGATACTCACCTAGGGGGTGATGACTTTGACAATGCTGTCATAGACTGGATAGTAAGCGAATTTGAAAAAGAACAGGGTGTTAACTTGCGTAATGATGCACAGGCTATGCAACGTATACGTGAGGCTGCCGAAAAAGCCAAGATAGAACTATCTTCTTCATCGGTAACCGAAATAAACTTGCCTTATATCACAGCAAACGCATCTGGCCCTCTACACTTGATGATGACTCTTACTCTGTCACAGTTTGATAAACTTACAGATGACCTAGTAATGCGTACTATCCCTCCTATGCGTAAAGCTCTGGAAGATGCAGGTCTTTCTACTAGCGATATAGATGACGTGATACTAGTAGGTGGTTCTACTCGTAACCCACGCGTACAGGCTGTGGTAGAAGAGTTCTTTGGTAAGAAACCTTCCAAAAACGTAAACCCAGACGAAGTAGTAGCTATAGGTGCCGCTATCCAGGGTGGTGTGCTTTCTGGTGACCACGAAGCTCTTAAAGATATCCTGCTACTAGACGTTACTCCTCTATCTCTAGGTATCGAGACTATGGGCGGAGTGTTTACCAAACTGATAGATGCCAATACCACTATCCCTACCAAAAAATCAGAGATATTCTCTACTGCATCTGATAACCAGCCAGAAGTAACTATCAATGTCCTTCAGGGTGAACGTCCTATGGCCATAGATAACAAATCAATAGGTCGTTTCAACCTTACAGGTATAGCTCCCGCTCCACGTGGAGTACCACAGATTGAAGTAGAATTTGACATAGACGCCAACGGTATCATTCACGTTACTGCCAAAGACAAAGCTACTGGTGCTGTCAAAGACATTCGTATAGAGGCTTCATCTGGTCTTTCAAAAGAAGAGATAGAACGCATGAAAAAAGAAGCCGAAATGCACGCCGAAGAAGACAAAAAACAGCGTGAGAAAGTGGATAAAATAAACATGGCCGACTCTATGATTTTCCAGACAGAAAAACAGATGAAAGAGTTGGGTGATAAGATTCCACAGGCTATGCGTGAGGATATAGAAAAAGCCATAGAAGCTCTTAAAGCCTCTCACAAGGCTCAGGATGTAGAAAAGATAGATAAAGACATGGAAGCATTAAGTGCTGCTCTTCAGAAAGCAGGCGAAGAGATTTATAAAGCTCAAGCCGCCCAACAGCAGCCACAGGGTGATACATCATCTGCTTCTTCATCTTCTGCCAAAGAAGGCGACAATATCCAAGACGTGGATTTCGAAGAAGTGAAATAATTCCCACTCCATATTTTCCCAAACCATTCTTTATAGAGAGGGCCCTCATAAGAGATTATGAGGGCTTTTGGTTTTAAATGATGTGGAGAAACGATGTAGCCGTGTAGATAAAAAAGAAAAAAAGTATTGGAGAATAAAAAAAATGTTTTATCTTTGCAGGGCAAAAGTAGGCGGAAATAGCTCAGTGGTAGAGCATCACCTTGCCAAGGTGAGGGTCGCGGGTCCGAATCCCGTTTTCCGCTCCAATGACACGAGAATAGGGCTGAGCGAGTAGCAAGCCCTGTTTTTTTTCAAAAGAATAAGGGCTCGAGTGGTGGAATGGTAGACACTGGGGACTTAAAATCCCCTGAGCAGTAATGCTCGTGTGGGTTCGACTCCCATCTCGAGTACAGGAATGCGGCACGCTAGCGTGCCGCATTTTTTATGGTGATACATTGGTGTTTGAGAGAGCTGTGTGTAACTAAAACTACTCTACGTCCTTAAATTTATAGATGAACAAAACAGGGTTGTCGTCCAGTTTTACAGTAGAATAAGCCTCATTTAATATCTTTTCAACACGAGGGTTGTGGGGCATTGAATAACCTCCATGTGTACCATCTTCATTGAAACTATATGGATGATTATTCCGTGGTTCTATAAG
>JAGAUI010000014.1 GCA_017620815.1 Flavobacteriales bacterium | reverse complement strand
GCGGCACCCGCAGGGTGCCGCTTTTCAAGGTCGCTTTTTCACCGTCTAGTATAGATTTATCTGTATGGCCGCAATTCTCTTTTTGTCATTGATGACAAATACTATTCTGGCATTTTCTTCTGTACGTCCTTCACCAGATGTAGCCTTTACTATTACCTTGAAAGACGGAGGGTAAGTGCCTCCGTGACGGGATAGTGCCGTGGAAGATGAAAGAGGGAACAACCGTTCCAGTATCGATAGACTATCTCCCACAGCAACGCTGTCTGAAGCTCCTATGTGCAGCGGGTAGGAAGAACTGTAAACATTGGCACAGGAGAGGTATTGTGGAGCCCCGGTGGAGCCTTGGTCAAAATATAGAACCATATGAGGATACATCATGATGTATGTGTACAGCACGCTTGCCCCCCAAGGTCCACTGTATGTCCCCCAGTAGGGATAAGCATCGTTATACCCGTAAAACCCGCCGTAAGGATAGAATCCGTACAAAGCACCGTATGGGTCGGCAGTGGCATAGGGATATATGCCATCATAAGGGCCGTTCTGTGGGACAGTTTGTGTCTCTACCTTGATAGCTCGACCAAATGCGTCTTGGGCTTGTGAGGGGACAGCATAATAGAGTGGCATATCGGCTAGTCGTAGGGATGATAGAAACACACTATTGAGTCTTTGACCAAAAAGATTCAACGTGAAAAGAAATGATAAACAGATAAAAAGAAATCGTTTCATAAGCATAAGGTTGGAGTTATACTTATAAATCTAATGAAAAAAAGACAATAAACAGGCTGTAGAAATTCTAAAAGTAGTTAAGGACAAAATGTTCTTTTTTCATGTCCCTCACAGGGAAAATAATCCCATTAAAGAATGTATCTATGGATAGCGTTATGTCCTCTCTCTGGCATAGAGTGGAGAATAGTCTTTCTCTATGACGAGAGAAGTGAGGTTTTTTTATGATGAGAATGACATCGGGAGGAGTAGTGGAGTTGATGTAAGATACTATATCGGTGTCATTATCTATTATCCTAATGGGCATGGCAGATGTGAGGTGATGTTTTTTTATCCTTTCAGATAGACGATGAGCCTCTCCTATATGGAAAATGCTGTGCTCTCTTATGCAATTTTGCATCACAGAATATACAAAAGGCGAATGTACATAGTATTCGCTACGCGATTGACATAGGTAAAAGATATATGAGTATATACTATAGAGGCTCATTTTCTGATGTTTAAATAAATTTTGCTACAAAAGTCAAAAAAACTCCTCAAAGGTAAAAATACTTATCCAAGTATTGGTTATATTTGGAGCGTTAAATAAATTTTTGTGTCGCTATGATGGATATTCTTATAAAAAAGGCAGTTATAATAGATTCTACCAGCTCTTTTAATGGACAGAAAAAAGACATTCTTATCACTTCGGGACGTATAAGTTCCATAGAAGATGAAATAAATCCTGCTCTTGCAGACGAAATCATAGAAATGGAGGGACTGCATGTGAGTCCCGGTTGGTTTGATACGGCGTGTAAGTTTGGCGAACCAGCATATGAAGAAGCCGAAACCCTAGAGAGTGGAGCAGCTGCTGCACAGGCAGGAGGTTTTACCGCTGTGGCTCTTTCATCACACCGTCAGAGTGCTATAGATAGCCGTCAGAAGGTAGAATATCTCATATCCCGTTCTACAAGACTTCCTATCCATATCTATCCTGTGGGTACGGCCACTGTAGGTGCGGCAGGTAAGGCAATGGCCGAAAGCTATGATATGGCACAAGGCGGAGCAGTAGCTTATGGCGATGGCCGTCAGATAGAAAATAACCTCATAGAAAATCTTGTATTGGAATATAACGGGGCACAAGGCTTCCTTACTATCACCACTCCTATGGACCGTGTGATGATGCACCAAGGTGTAATGCACGAAGGCGTAGTAAGTACCACTCTAGGACTACACGGCATACCAGACGTAGCCGAAGATTTGGCAGTGGCTCGTGATATATTCTTGGCAGACTATTCAGAGGCTTCATTACATATAGCCTGTGTTACTACTCCAGATGCGTTGCGTATGATAGCCGAAGCACAAGAACGCGGAGTAGATGTAACGTGCAGCATTACACCACACCATCTACTGCTTTCAGATGAAAATCTCAAGGAATTTGATACTAGATATAAAGTAATGCCTCCATTGCGTACAGAACGTCATATAGAGGCTATGAAACGTGCGGTAGAAAAAGACGTTGTGTGCTGTATAGCATCAGACCATACACCTGTGGATATAGAAGATAAAAAATGTGAATATGACCGTGCTGCATATGGTACGCTAGGTCTTCAGACTGCATTCGGAGCAGCGTGGACTGTTCTTAAAGACAGTATATCACTGGAAAAAATGGTGGACCTTATAAGTATAAATCCTCGTCGTCGTTTTGGTGTGGCGGTGCCTACTATAGTAGAGGGCGGAGCAGCCGAAATCACTATGTTCCTCCCAGATACAACATGGAGTTTTAAGAAAGAAGACATAGTCTCTCTATCCAAAAACTCGGCATTTTTGGGACGTGAACTATATGGTAAGGCTGTAGCTACATATGTAAAAGGTCAACTCTATAAATAGTATAGCTCTATGGAAGTTAGGGTAACAATAGGTGTTTATAGTGACTTGAACAAAGCACACATATATAAAATAAATATACCACAACTCCCGCAAATAGGAGATACCATCATCCTTACCGATGAACTTAAAAAAGAAGAGACGATGATGAAAAAGATGTGGGGATTGACATTTGATATACCGTTTAATTGTGTGAGGGCTATAACCTATGATGCTGGTTCTACTCCTATTGTAATGTTATCTTTTTCTCCTGCTCTTATTCTCATGTATTGTTATAAGGGAAATGATTTTCTCTTTTCTATGTGTAATAGGGTAGTGCCTCGTGTGGGAGAGTGCGTGATGTCATCACAGGGAGTTACATACTATGTAGAAAACATATCTTATTGTGGGGCAGCAGTATTTCTTTATCTATCAGACAATGCTGTCTCCCAAGATGTGTATGTGGTAAATAGTGAATTGGACGTTAACATTTCAAATACTTCGTGTCAATTGGATGTGGCTATAGATGACCGTCATCCTATAGATGTGAATGTTACCAATTATTCTCTGTCTGTAAATATGGCAGATAGATATTAGATAAGATGTCGCAAGATAAAGCATATATACATTTCCCACAGCTGTGGACAGGTGTCCCTCATATAAATATATCTGGGTCCAAGAGCCAGACAAATCGTTATGTAACACTACGTGCTGTAACAGATAGAGATGTAGATATAAAAAACTCTTCCGATAGTGATGATGCTGCATCTATGCGTCGTGTGATAGAAGGTGCTGGACGCGATGAGGTGATAGATATAGGTCATGCTGGTACTGCTATGCGTTTTGGGACGGCATATCTGTCATCTCGCCAAGGGGTAGATGTGTTGCTTACTGGTTCTAGCCGTATGTGTGAACGCCCTATACGGGAGCTTGTAGATGCACTACGGGAGTTGGGAGCTAGTATAGAGTATGCAGCAGAGGAGGGTTATCCTCCGCTAAGGATTAAAGGTAAAAAACTCTCTGGTGGAGAGTGTAGTATAAGTGGGAGTGTCTCCAGCCAATATGTGTCGGCTATAATGCTATCTGCTCCGGCATTTGAAAATGGGGTGAAGATAAAGCTAACGGGAAGAGTGGTATCGGTGCCGTATATCCTTATGACATTGCAAGTGCTGGAGGATTTTGGCATAAAGGGAGAGTTTACAGCAGATAAGGTCGTGGTCTATCCATCGGTAGTGGATGTGAGTAAAGAGCTGGTGGTAGAATCAGACTGGAGTTCGGCTTCGTACTATTATTCTATGGTGGCTACCACTCAAAAGGAACTTTCTCTTTCTTCTTTCCGCAGTAAGAGTTCTCAAGGTGATAGCCGTATAGTGGATATTTATAGCTGTCTAGGAGTGAAGACTATATGGGAAAAAGATGTGATAAAATTGTCCCATATAGATGGGTTTGACTATCCAGAGCGTCTAGATATAGATATGGAAAATACTCCCGATGTGGCTCAAAGTGTCGCTGTTACTATGGCTGCACTGAAAATAAAAGGAACGCTTACAGGGCTATCTACATTGAGGGTTAAAGAGACAGACCGCATAGCAGCACTGGAGGCAGAACTATCAAAATTTGGAGTGGCGTGTAGCTCTACAAGAGATACTCTATCCATAGAAGGATTTGTAGAGAGAAAAAAAGATATACTCCTTAATACATACCAAGACCATAGAATGGCGATGGCATTTGTGCCTATGGCTTTATATGGTGGATTCTATGTGGAGAATCCTTCTGTGGTAAGCAAATCATATACGGCGTTTTGGGAAGACATGAAGAAATTGGGACTGGAGATGATATAGCATCGTGATGATGGCGACCAAAAAAGCGGCACCCGTAGGGTGCCGCTTTTTTGGTCGCCGATGTGTTTTTAATTTTCTGTTTTACAGAATTTGGCAACGCAAGTAGATGTGCCGTCGTCATTTACATCTATCATAAAATCTTCACCTGTGCTTATGTTGAATTTTATGATTTCTTCGGCTATGAGGTCTTCTACTAGACGTTGGATGGCACGTTTAAGCGGACGAGCACCACCCTGACGGTCATATCCCTGTTCTACTATGAGTTCTACCGCCCGTGGGCTTACATTCATCTTGTAACCCATCTCTGCCATTCGTTGTGATAGTCTGCTTAATTCTAGCTCTACAATCTTGCGTATATGCTCTTTTTCCAATGTGTTAAACACCACCACATCATCTATACGATTGAGGAATTCTGGAGCAAATGTGCGTTTAAGAGCAGATTCTATTACCTTGTGTTCGTTCAGATTGGATTGTTCTTCACGAGCTTTTGTGTCAAATCCTATCCCGCTGCCAAAGTCTTTGAGTTGGCGGACACCTACGTTGGAGGTGAGAATGATGATAGTGTTTTTAAAATCAATCTTACGACCCAATGAATCTGTAACCATACCTTCGTCCAGTATCTGGAGTAATATGTTGTAGATGTCTGGGTGAGCCTTTTCTATCTCGTCAAGCAATATGACACAGTAAGGTTTACGGCGTACTTTTTCTGTGAGTTGCCCCCCTTCTTCATAACCTACATATCCCGGAGGAGCTCCCACTAGACGACTCACAGCAAATTTTTCCATGTATTCACTCATGTCTATCCTTATAAGAGCGTCTTCACTATCAAAAAACAGACGGGATATGACCTTTGCCATCTGGGTTTTACCTACACCGGTCTGTCCTAGGAATATAAAACTGCCTATAGGACGATTTGGGTCTTTTATGCCAGCACGGTTACGACATATAGCTTTTACCACAGTATCTACTGCAATGTCTTGACCTATGAGTTCTGTTTTTATACGGGAGGCTAGTGATGCTAGTTTTTCACCTTCGCTACGTTCTATACGTTCTGTAGGTATGCCAGACATCATAGAAACGACTTCGGCTACATTGGCTTCTGTGACTGTTTCGCGTTTGGTCTTGACTTCTTTTTCCCAGTTCTTCTGTGCTTCCAGCATCTGACGTTCCAGATTCTTCTCTTCGTCTCTTAATCTAGCGGCTTCTTCATACTTCTGGTTTTTCACTACCGATGTTTTCAGTAATCGTATCTCTTCCAGTGCTTTTTCCAGGACAATGATGTTTTCTGGTACGCGTATATTGGCTATGTGGACGCGTGAACCAGCTTCGTCCATAGCATCTATGGCTTTGTCTGGGAGGAAGCGGTCTGTGATATAGCGTTCGGTGAGTTTTACGCACGCCTCGAGAGCCTTATCTGTGTAGTTTACGTTATGGTGTTCTTGGTATTTTTCCTTGATATTGGATAGGATTTCCAGTGTCTCACTTTCTGTGGCTGGTTCTATCATTATCTTCTGGAAACGACGTTCTAGGGCTCCGTCTTTTTCTATATGCTGACGGTATTCGTCTAGAGTGGTTGCTCCTATTATCTGTATCTCACCGCGTGATAGTGCAGGCTTAAACATATTGGATGCATCGAGTGAGCCTGTTGCACCTCCTGCACCTACTATAGTGTGCAACTCATCTATAAAGAGTATGATGTCCTTGTTCTTTTCAAGTTCATTCATCACAGCTTTTACTCTCTCCTCAAACTGTCCGCGGTATTTGGTGCCAGCCACCAGCGAAGTGAGGTCAAGTGTTATCACACGTTTGCCAAATAGTACGCGTGATACCTTACGGCGTACTATGCGTAAGGCAAGGCCTTCGGCAATGGCAGATTTACCTACGCCGGGCTCTCCTATAAGCAGAGGATTGTTTTTCTTGCGACGAGATAGTATTTGGCATACGCGTTCTATCTCTTTCTCACGACCTACTACTGGGTCTAGTTTGCCTTCGCGAGCATATTGTGTGAGGTCTCTACCGAAGTTGTCCAGTACGGGAGTAGAACTCTTCTTTCCAGATGATTTCTGTGAAGAACTGGTAAAAAGTGAGGATTTGTCTTCGTCATATGGGTCATCGCCATAAGAGGAGGTAAGAGGTGTTTCACTCTCCTCTAGATGTTCCTCATGGGACAAGTGTGCTTTATATGTGGTGTAAAGTTGTTCATAGTTGAGGTTGTTTTTTTCAAAAAGACGAGATACTGGGTCGTTGTCGTTTTTTAAGATGCTTAATAGGATATGGACGGGAGCTATCTTTTCTTTAAAACGCAATGCTTCCAGTTGGGAGAGTTTTATGGCTCGTTCGGCCTGAAGGTTAAAACTCAATTCTTCTTCTTTTTTCTCAAGTGATGGTCTGAAGGTAGATGGCGAAGGTATGCTTATCCCACCCTCTAAGGCACGACACATCTGTCCTATGTCTATCCCGTTTTCTTCCAGTAGGAGTAGCAGGGTGTCATTGGTAGAGCGTAGAAGGCCTAGTGTTATGTGTTCGGTACCTATGTATGAACTTCCTAGACGTTGTGCTTCGCTGTGAGATAGATGAATGGCGTTAAGAGCCCCGTTTGAAAAGTTTTCTTCCATCGTGAAGTGGTATGTGTTTGGGTGTGTAAATGTCGGTTTTTATGAGAGAAAAAACAACACCAACTCGATAAAAAGTTGGTGTCGTGGTTTTTATGTATAGTATATGGTAGTATTTTACACCATAGGCTATTATTCTGTGGGTTGTGGCTGTGGTAGGACTTTATATGCCATAGCGTCTATAAAGAATACCGCAGGTATGTCATTACGCGTTCCAGAGAGATATATTTTAAGCGATTTGGCTTCTCTTATAAGAGATGTAAGCAGGTTAAATTGTTGCCTTCCTGTGCGAGCAAATGTGTTTGGGGCATAGGTGAAATCTGCTAGTAGATATTCTTTTTCTGCTATGAAATCACCGTTTTTATCATATCCTACAAAATGTACTTTAAGAACGTCTTTATCGTTTGCATTGAGAGCTTTTACATCTACTCCATATTCGGCAGCTGTAAGACCTTCTGTCATGGCGGTTGCCATAAGTACCGATGGTGTAAAGGTTATAGTGTCAATGTTTGCTGGGCGTGTGAGCTCTATGGTAGCGGCAGTGTTGATGTCATATGAAGTAGAAACCATTACAGCTTTACCTTTTTGTGCTTCGTTGGGATAGAACTGGGAAAGGGTTTTATCGGCAGGGATAGTTCCAGCGGCAGTATTGCTCTTACCAAAACCATAGAATTTTACAAGACCTTCTTGGCTCACGCTAGATAGCTTCATGTATCCTAGGTCAAATGCAGTGCCATATTCATATGCTCCACTAGCTATAGAAAGAGTAGAAAAATCTACAGTAGAGTGTGGGTAGTTTATGTTTACTTCATACAGGCTGAAATATAGGTTGTTTTCAGATGTTACACCTATTTTTACCGTCTTACCGAAGTCCTGTTTTACTCCACTCTCTGGCGAAGATGTAGCTCCACGTGAAAGAGTGAATATGGGAGTCATACGCAAATCTTCTATCTCTACAGGCATCTGTGTGGTAATGCCTTCATAAGAGAGGCTTATCTGCTGGTCTGGATATTCCAAAAATTTAAATGTTTCTATTTCTGTTTCAGAGCCTTTAGCTAGTTCTGCACTACAAGAGTAGCATATAAAAGCAGCAGAAATGATAGAAATAATAGCAAATTTTATCTTCATCTCAAATCTATACTAATTGTTTATAGTCTGGGTGTTGATACCAACACGTTCATCGGGCAAATTTACAAAAAAAACTATAATCATACGATGGTATAATGCTAAAACTCACACTCGTTGCCATAAATAAGGGTTAAATAATGTTAAATGATGCTCTGCTACATTATGTGTGGGCTAAAGTCGCTAAAAAATTTGTCTGGCAAAATGTTTTGCCGTAAATTGCATAGCTGATAGAAAATAGAAAAAGATATGGAAAATATACCGTCGTCATTTATAAATGGACTCTATGATAGGGCTGCACTAGATGTTGTAACGCTGTTCCTAGTGGTGCTAATGGTGGCTTATCCCCTTTCTAGATATATCAAGGTGGGGTCTATGTGTATGACATTTGCTCTATGTATGGTGATAGGACAGGTGTTGGGGATAAATAAACTGCTGCCTTCCTCTAGAGTGATAGAGGTGATGATGATACTATCTATATTGCTGCCTGCTGTGATGGGAATGTTTGTTGCGGGGGGAACGCCTTCTAGGGCAGTGGAGCGTATAGGTGCTATGGTATCTGGGCTGGCGGGACTTTCATATGGTATGGTGAACTATGCGGTGGTAAAAGGAGTAGGAGTATTGGGTGTAGCACTATATGGACTAGGCGAATTGTGTGGGTGTATAGTGGTGGCCTTTATAGTGATATTGGCAGCTCGTGTGCTGGAACTACTCTCTATGACTAGACGTGATATAGTCATCATCACTAGTTCTATATGTGTGGGATTATATGCTAGGCATATATGGGAGTTCCTATGCAGGATATTCTGATGTAAAAACATAAAATTATATAGTATTATGGCTGAATACGATGTAGAAAAACAACTCAAATTTGACCGAGCGTACATGAGAATGGCTCGTGTGTGGGCAGAACTATCACACTGTAACCGTAGAAAAGTAGGTGCTATCATAGTAAAAGACCGCAAGATAATATCTGATGGTTATAACGGTACACCTACTGGATTTGAAAACGAATGTGAAGATGAAGAATACCACACCAAATGGTATGTCCTCCACGCCGAAGCCAATGCGATACTTAAAATAGCGGCATCTACACAGTCATGTGCCGGAGCTACGCTGTATGTTACTATGTCGCCTTGTCGTGAGTGTAGTAAACTGATACATCAGTCGGGGATATGCCGTGTGGTGTATAGCACTGGTTATACAGATACTTCGGGACTGGATTTCTTGCGTGAGGCAGGAGTAGAAGTTGTGCATCTGGAAGATGAAGAAGGAAAGGAAAAATAAACTACGTTTTTCGTGTTAAATGTTAAGCGTGGTTTATAAAAATTTTGTTCCTTTGTATGATAGATAATGGGGTAGTAAAAATGCCCTATGATATAGATAGAAAAAGAAAATAATAAAATTCATAAACGTGTCATGTGGTCTTGTAAAGGACTGTATGACACATAAATAACAGATTTATCACATACAGAAATTATGTTAGAGACTACCACCAAAGTAAAAGAATTGGAAAAAGTGGTTATCCGTTTTTCTGGCGACTCTGGCGACGGAATGCAGCTAGTGGGTAACATGTTTTCCAATCTTTCGGCTTTTATAGGTAACGGAATCTCCACATTCCCAGACTATCCAGCCGAAGTACGAGCTCCTAAAGGTACTCTTTCAGGAGTGTCTGGTTTCCAAGTCCATTTGGGAGCCAAAAGCGTTTACACACCAGGAGACAAAGCAGACGTTCTAGTAGCTATGAACCCTGCTGCCCTTAAAGTAAACGTAAACAACATTAAAAAGAACGCTGTAGTTATCTATGACACAGACTCTTTTGCAAAAAGCGACCTAGACAAAGCTCTCTTTACTACTGCCGACCCATTTGCAGAATTGGGACTAGGTAGTGTACAGCAGATTCCAGTGCCTATGACAACTATGGTTAAAAGTGCCGTAGAAGGAACAGGTATGGACCCAAAAGCTGCTATGAAGAGTAAAAATATGTTTGCTCTAGGACTAGTATGCTGGTTGTTTGACCGTCCGCTAGAACGTGCTATCCGTATGTTGGAAAACAAATTTGGCAAAAAGCCTACCGTGCTAGAAGCCAATATCAAAGTCCTTACAGATGGTTATAACTATGGTAACAATATCCACGCCAGCGTATCTACTTTCCGCATAGAAGGTCATGCTTCTCGTCCTGGAACATATATGGACGTAAATGGTAACAAAGCTACTGCTCTAGGACTAGTAGCAGCAGCCGAAAAGAGTGGACTACCTCTATTTTTGGGTAGTTATCCTATCACTCCTGCTACCGATATCCTTCACGAACTAGCAAAACTTAAAAACCTTAACGTGAAGACCGTACAGGCAGAAGACGAAATAGCAGGCGTATGTACAGCTATAGGTGCTTCGTTTGCGGGACGTCTAGCAGTAACTAGCACATCTGGCCCGGGTCTTGCTCTTAAGAGTGAGGCTATAGGTCTAGCAGTGATGGCAGAATTGCCATTGGTTGTCATTGACGTACAGCGTGGAGGACCATCTACAGGTCTTCCTACCAAGAGCGAACAGACAGACCTGCTTCAGGCTCTATATGGACGTAACGGTGAGAGCCCAGTAGTGGTTCTTTCTGCTGCTACTCCATCAGACTGTTTTGATATGGCATACATGGCATCCAAGATAGCTCTGGAACATATGACTCCTGTCATATTGCTTACAGATGCTTTCATAGCCAATGGTTCTTCGGCTTGGCGTATTCCAGAAATAGACGAATTCCCAGAAATCAAGCCAAACTATGTTAAACCAGAAATGCTGGAAGAAGGTTGGAAACCATATAAACGCGACGAAGTAACCAAAGTACGTTACTGGGCTATACCAGGTATGGAAGGATTTATGCATCGTCTAGGTGGTCTTGAAAAAGACTATAACACTAGTGCTATCTCTACCGGTGCTGCCAACCACCAGAAGATGGTAGATACTCGTCGTGAGAAAATAGCTCGTGTAGCTGACTCTATCCCAGCTCTAGAAGTGATGGGAGAAAAAGATTCAGACCTTCTAGTAGTATCGTGGGGTGGTTCATTTGGTCACGTGTATGAAGCCGTAGAAGAAATGAACGCACAGGGTAAAAAAGTGGCTATGGCTCACTTTAACTACATCAACCCTCTACCTGCCAATGCAGAAGAAATCCTTAAATCATATAAGAAGGTAATCGTATGTGAACAGAACGATGGTCAGTTTGCTGGTTATCTACGTATGAAGATAAATGGTCTTACACCACTGCAATTCAACCGTGTAGAAGGTCAGCCTTTCAAGGTTGCAGATTTGGTAGAATGTTTCACTAAACTTTTGGAGGAATAATAAGATGAGCGAAAAACAATACACAGCAAAAGACTTTAAGAGCGACCAGTATGTACGTTGGTGCCCAGGTTGTGGTGACCATGCGGTTATAAACAGCCTCCAAAAAGCTATGGCCGAACTAGGTGTTGCTCCTCACGATACAGTGGTTATTTCTGGTATAGGCTGTTCTTCTCGTCTGCCTTACTATATGGGAACATATGGATTCCACACTATCCATGGTCGTGGTGCAGCGATAGCAACAGGTGTTAAAACTGCCAATCCTGCTCTTACCGTATGGCAAGTAACAGGTGACGGTGACTGTATGGCGATAGGTGGTAACCACTTTATACATTCGGTACGTAGAAATGTGGACCTTAACATCTTGCTTATGAACAACAAGATTTATGGTCTTACCAAAGGTCAATACTCTCCTACATCGGCTCGTGGATTTGTATCCAAATCTTCGCCTTATGGAACAGTAGAAGACCCATTTATCCCAGCCGAACTTACTCTAGGTGCTCGTGGTAATTTCTTTGCTCGTAGCATAGATAATGACCTAGCTACTAGTAAGGACGTGATACTTGCTGCTGCACAGCACAAGGGAGCATCGGTAGTAGAGATGTTGGTTAACTGCGTTATCTTTAACGATGGTGTACACCTATGTGTTACAGACCGTGAGATACGTGCAGAACGTACCATCATACTACGCCACGGTGAAAAGATGATATTTGGTAAAGAACAGAACAAAGGTCTGGTACTGGACGGATATAAACTCAAAGCCGTAACAATAGGTGAAGACGGATACACTATGGATGATATCCTAGTACACGATGCTCATTGCGAAGACAACTCTATGCACTTCAAACTAGCTATGATGGGTTGCACTGGTGCAGATGACGGTCTTCCAGTAGCTCTAGGTATCATACGTTGTGTAGATGCTCCTACATATGATGAATGTGTAGAAGCACAGGTAGAAGAGGTAAAAGCTCAGAAATCTGCCCACACACTACGCGAATTCCTATTGCAGGGAGAAACTTGGGAAGTAAAATAAAACTGTCCTATATACTTAAACAGATAGGCGTCCCGAAAGGGACGCCTATTTTATTGTGTGTAGAGAGGGATGAATATTTTACCAGTCTATGTCTTCAGACCACATAGCACGTATCTCTATGGGGTCATTCATGTATTTAACGCGTTCTGGTTGTATGTGGCGAAGTACATCTACGGTATCCCATTTGCCGTTGGAATTGGTGTCAAATATGATACGTACATAATATGAACCCGGGGGCAGTATGTCAAATGTTACACTGCCAGCCTCTAGTAGAACTTTTTCACG
Organism: Flavobacteriales bacterium; assembly: GCA_017620815.1. GTDB lineage: Bacteria > Bacteroidota > Bacteroidia > Flavobacteriales > UBA1820 > Merdimorpha. The sequence continues at coordinate 50,517 of JAGAUI010000014.1, read as the reverse complement.
TACCACTTCTGTCCTAGAGGAATTCATCAACTGGAATATCATAGGATATTTGTCAAATGATATAGGATTAATCCTCAAGTCTCCATAATCATCACGAGTTCTGGTGGCGATGTTGCGTGATAGTGTGTCTTTGGGCGTTTCTCCTAGTATGCTGGTAAAGGCTTCGGGGAGAATCTTAAGCTCATATTTGGCACCGGGTTTCTGCTCAAATACAATATCGGCCGAAAGCATCGTGCTATCTACCTTCACTTCAAAAGGTACGGCTGTGCTGTCTTTCCCATCTATGAGAGATATGGCAGAAGGATTGACGCTGGATATAGGTTTGGTGGCACGGACATTTATATTGTCATATATGTGTATGGAGTTACCAGCCATTCTGATGACAAAATCTGGATTTGAAGCCTTGCGGATTTTGGCATTGATAGTATCGGTAACTTCACCGTCTTTCTTTACATAGAATACTATGGAGTCTTTTTCTTCGGCACTAGACCAATATGATAGAGTGTCCCTGTTTTCTGAATAAAGGAATATGTCTTTTTCGCCTTCGGGAAGGGCAGGAAGGATGCGTTCTATCGTATGATTTTCTGTAAAGCCATCTAGAGCTACTCTTATGCATCCTTTCTGAACGTTGGCAGGAGAGTAGATTTTATATGGACGAGCCCCCATTGCCGTACGCAATAAATAGCCTTTATCTCCCATAGATGTAGAGTCTAGGACTATTGGGCGGGGGAAGAATGCTATTTGGTCTTTGGTGGGGTCATATTTCATATCGCCACCTTCATCCACTATGGCATACAGCATGTATTTCCCGGGGGTAATGTTGTCTATGCGGAATGAGCTGTCCTTTTCTGAAAGGTTGGTAAGGTAAAGGGGACGTTCCTTAAATACAGTAGAGTCTGTAAATGTGGAATCTACACGATAGAGTAGGATAGAGGTCTTGGGACTGAATTTATCACCCATAGCATCTTCTACCACTCCTCCTAATACTAGGGAATCTATGTCTTTACCAGTAGAAAATACGTATTTGAAATTGGGAAGGGGGTTGTTTTCATTAAAGTCTGCTATACTATTACCAAAGTTTATAGTGTATGTGGTATTTGGTTCTAGTTTGACTTTGGAGAGGTCTATGGTGAGTTCTTTGGACGGCATAGCAGCAGTAGGTTTGATATGCTCTACTATGTCCAGATGTGGGGATACGATGAGGTTTTTATGTAAATCGTTGAATTTTATACGTTCATTAAATAGTATGGTAATCTTTTTTTCAGAAAAAGACGTCGTGCCATTTTCGGGAGAGTACATAAGAGGTACGGGGGGGATACGGTCTGTATATCCTCCCGTAGGACTCCCTACCGATGCACAAGCATACATGGCTATCATCATAAATAGGTATGCTCCATAAACCAATGTTTTTCTTTTATTCATCTTCCCTATTTTTAATGTGTGTATTATCTCCCAGAGAGGTGGAAAGTTTTAAGCAGTGCTTCTAGTTCAAATATGTATTGAGATTTATCCTGTGATGGGAAATATACAAATCCGTCTATGCCATATATGGTATTTGTAGCGTCATCCCATAGGGTGTAGTTTATAAAAGGCCCACCCATAAAATCGCCTTCGGTACGCCACATGCCTCGGCTTTCAATGGCAAACATACTATCTAGTTCTGTCTCTATAGATAGAGGATAGTATCTCTTTTCTATCTCCATGTATGAACCAGCCATTTCACCGTGGACATATTTTTTGGTGATGGAGTCGCGTAGTGCTATCTGGTCTATGTATGTGTCTTCCTCTATAGGGTATTTATATATGAGTATGTTTACCGTTCCTAGGTGTTTGCCTTTTTTGATGTCTTTGAGTAGCCATACAAAATCTTCACGAGCCATTACAGGGCGGTAGTAGTTGGGTATGGTCATCTCTACTCCCATATCTTCTACATATTTTATACGGGAGTGGGCTATACGTGATAGTTTGTGCTGGAGGGTAGCAATATCGGCATCTAGGAACGAACGTATGATTTCTTCTGAACGCCCTTGCAATATCTTACGTAAATCCATGTAGTCGTGAACCTTGATGCTAACTATCTGTTGTGGGGCGGCATATACGTTGCGAGTATTTTTAATCTCGGGTATGCTGTCTGTTTTGTCTATAAAGACAAGGCTGTGATGGCTCTGATATAGATTGTTAAAACTTGTAGCGGGGACGATATATAGTTTGGTCTCGTTTTCTGCCTGAGGCATGCCGTATAGGGCAGGGGATAATTCGTCTTGTAGGACAGATGATATGCTGTCGCTGAATATCTCATTGGCTACGACTGCCACTATTTCACGAGGCCCTCCAGTAGAAGGAACTTTCCCGGGTACAGACCCCGGTAGAGTAGGAGTAGTGCTAGATTCTCCGCAAGAGAACAGCATGGGGAGAATTGAGATAAGGATAAGTAGAGTTTTTGTCTTCATGTGGATGAGAGATTAAATTTTGTGGATTAAAGTTTTATCGGCGAGGGTATATGGTAAGGCGTTGACCTATTTTTAGTTTGGTGGATTTCATGTTGTTCCATCGCTGGATATTGCGTACGCTTACTCCATAACGTACGGCCAGACGTGATAGAGTGTCTCCGCTTTTGACGCGATAGACTATACTGCCGTTGGGGCCTTCTTCTGCGCCTATGCGGTATGTAAGACTCTTTTTAAGAGCGGCTTCTTTCTCGCGAGCTTCGGCATATAAACCCTCTTCCAACGATGCAAATGTAACTGCTTTTTCGGTAGGGAGGATGATGGAGTATTGTTTTTCTGATGAAAATGGTATAGCTCCCAGTTTGAATTGAGGATTTAGGAACTGCAATTCTTCTTTTGGCATGTCCAGTTTTTCTGCCAGCATATCAAACGATACAAGATTTTTAACAGCTACGGTATCTGTACTCATGTGTGCTACAGCAGGGACTTCGGGGACAATGCCGTGATGGCGATAGTAATTCATCACATAGTTGGCGGCTATAAATGCCGTTACATAGTTACGGGTCTCGCGAGGCATATATGCTCTTATTTTCCAGAAATTGCGTTCTCCACCGCTACGGGCTATTGCTTTGCGGACGTTGCCACTGCCGTAGTTGTATGCAGCCAGTGCCAAATTCCAATCCCCAAACATATCATAAAGGGCTTTTAATAGTTTGGCGGCAGAATGGGTGGATTTGACAGGGTCATATCTTTCATCTACATAGGAGTCTGTACGCAATCCATACATACGTCCCGATGTGAGCATGAACTGCCATAGTCCGCTGGCACCTACACGACTACGAGCACGAGGATTAAATGCCGACTCTATAACCACCAGATGTTTTAGTTCCAATGGTACGCCGTAACTCTCCAGTATCTGGTCTATAAAACGATAATAGTATAGCGACAGTCCCACCATACGTGCTACCGATGAACGACGTTGCCCTAGATACATATTTATATAACGGCGGACTTCGGGGTTAAATTCCAGTATCATAGGTGAGTGTGCGTCCAGATGTTCTATACGACGACGAATGATAGAATCGTGGATGGATGTTATATGGCTGTCATTTACCTCTATGGAGTCCATAAGGGATATACTCTCATATGTCTCCCATGAAAACACATCACGTAACATTTCGCTGTCATCTTCTATGATGATTACTTCGCCTTCTGCTGTGGCGTCGCTGGCAGCAGGACGCATACCGGGTGGAATGATGAGTTCCATGTCATAGATAGTAAGTATGCTGTCTGGTATTTCCTCTATGGTGCCTTTGGGTAGAGCATATAGAGATGCTTGTACGACAAAAGATAAGATAAGCAGTGATATGTGTTTTATTTTCAGCTTCATAAATATGGAGTGAGAGAGCCTCACTATGAGTGATAAAATAGTTTATGATTATAAGCTACAAAAATAGGTAATTATCTCGTAAATAAAAAAATAAACTACCTCTTCATAAGGGTAGTTTATATTATATTTAACAATATGTATGAGTCCTCTAGTGTGCTATAAGGCTGCCTTAATCCTAGACGTTATATCATGTGGTTTTATACCCTTCATACACTCATAAGTCCCATAACGGCAAGGTTTCTTCCCAAAGGCATGGCAAGGGCGGCAAGGCATATCATCTATTTCTATGATGTCTTCTATGCTCTGTCCAAATCCCAGAAATCCAGCAAAATGATGTGTCGCTCCCCATATACTTATGACTCGTGTGCCTACCATACTGCATAGGTGCATATTGGCACTATCCATAGATACCATAACATTAAGATGAGACATGAGTGAAAGTTCTTCGCTTAAGGATATTTTTCCTGCTGCATTTATGACATTGGGAAATGGAGCTGCCCATTTATCTAGTAAGGAGGCTTCTTCTCCACGTCCTCCTACAAGAACCACCTGTATGTCTTTATTTTCTGCTAGGCTTTCCACCACTTTATACATCTCTTCCAGCGGATATGTCTTGCCTGTGTATTGAGAGAAAGGAGCTATGCCTACGCTGGGAAGAGAGGGATTAAATCCTGTTTTTTCTGTGATAGACGGTAATAGTGGAAGTTGTTTTATGCCGCTCTTTTTTTCTAGACTTACATTAAATCCACATCGGCGGAAAACGTCGGCATAACGTTCTGGGATAGCTCGTAGGGGATGTTTATTTATCCCTCCTTTTGTAAGTTTGCGGCGAGCCTTGCGACCTTTACGCATGTAGCATACAGGTATAAAACTTAGGCGAGCAAACACCCTGAATATGAATGTACGTATAGAGCTATGCAGGTCTATGAAATAGTCTATTTTCCCATCGGAGGCCACTATTATTTCCTTCCATAGGCGTTTGAGACCTAGTACACCTTTGTGTTTATCTTTGAGATAAGCAGGAACAAATGTGAGGCGTTCTATCCCCTCAAAAAGAGGAGCTAGATATGATTGTGATACAAAAGTGATGCATACATCTGGGTTCTGTTGGAGAAAACATCGCAACACAGGTACAGTCATCGCCACATCTCCAAATGCCGAAAATCTCGCTACGAGTAAATGTTTCATAGTTATGAATGTGGGGGTTATTTTTTACCGTATAGCTCAGGGTTAAGCGAAGGGTCGTTATACATTTTCATCTGTTTATAGACTTTCATATATTTTTCTCCGCGAGATATCTCCTCTATAAGTGCGTCAATGGCTCCAGAGAGGTCTTGTCGTTGAGTGAGGAGTACGTCTAGTTTTGATTGGCAGGAAGCTATGTGTTCTGCCGATGCGTCAAGACGTTCTACCTGTTCACGCATATGGTATATTTTAAGAGCTAGAATAGAGAGGCGGTCTATCGCCCAAGCAGGACTTTCTGTGTTTATAGTAGCACTTTCTAGAACTTTTACATCTTTGTAAAGGTCTAGGTAATAACTGTCTATGTATTCCACCATATCGGTGCGGTCTTGGTTGGAGCGGTCTATGCGGCGTTTGATGCCTAGTGCTTGGTGTGGGTCTATGTCTTCGCGGCGGATGATATCTTCCAAATGCCATTGAACGGTATCTATCCAGCATTTGGCATATAGTAGATGGGATAATTCTGTGGAAGGGTAAGGGTTGTTTATGGGAGTATCCACATGGTCATTAACGTGATAATCCACTATACATTTGTCAAAGATTTGATTGAATAGTTCTGTCATTGTATGTCTTGTTTATATGATAGGGACAAAGGTAAAAATTTAATATGGCTCAAACAAATGTTAAATCTTATGATGTGTGTTATATAATTCTTCTTTTTTGTCTAATTTCAATATGCTGTGTTAACGTGTTGCTTTATGAATAAAAATCAGTATCTGATACTTAAACAAATTCATGATTTTGTCAATTCCAACGGCGGGAACTTCTCTGCCTTTTACATAGGTGTAACCGATAACCCTATATCCATGCTGCGTTTCCATGGGGTAAAGTTGCACCGTGATGGAGATGATATAGTGAGCGAAAATACTCCAGTGGGGACTTGGTGCCTACCCAACGAAGTGGAGGCGAGAGAACTCAAGGCATATATGGCAGGGCGTGGGATGTCGGGAAGACTGGGTGGTACACGGGCAGTGAGTACATATGTTTATTGTTATAAGATAACGCCAGATACTAGACAATAATAGGCGTGTAGTAAATTTTACATGCCATATAAACAGATGTAATAAGATGGTAACCAATCTGTCGGCAGCCGCAGGCTGCCGACAGATTGAAGTGATTTGATTTTTTTTGTTTTATTTTTCTATATCAAAGGTGTCTCTATCGGCTAGGAAACCATATTTGGAACGTATGTTTTCTATACGAGAAGCGTTGAGTGTGGCACGCAATATGGTTTCTGTGTTTTCGCTGTAATCTAGAGCCTTTCCCAGTGGGGTGTATATAACACTATGCCCTGTGTGTACAGACCCCAAAGCATCTATTCCTATGCGGTTTACTCCTACTAGATAAGCCATATTTTCTATGGCACGAGCTTTAAGCAAAGCGTCCCAAGCTGCTATGCGGCTATCGGGCCAGTTGGCTACACATAGTAGCAGGTCATAGTCTGTGTCGTTACGGCTCCACACTGGAAAACGCAAATCATAACACACTATGGGCATTATCTTCCAACCCTTGAGTTCCCATAATTGGCGTTCTGTGCCTCCTGTTATATGACGACCTTCGCCTCCGTATGAAAATAGATGGCGTTTGTCATAGTGCTGTATGCGTCCTGTCTCATCTACCAGATAAAACCTATTGAAACGTCTGGAGCCTTCTTCTACTATCACGCTACCACATATGGCAGTGTGGCATTCTCTAGACTTGCGAATGAGAAAATCTAGTACTTCACCTCCGTCTTTCTGTGAGAGATGTGGAGATGTAGATGCAAATCCAGTAGCAAATGTTTCGGGCAATACCCATAGGTCTGCCTCACCAGTGGTGATGGTGCGGTCTAGGTATTCTATATTGGCTGCTATGTCTGCTGCTACGATATCCATCTGTACAGCACACACATTGAGTAATTCCTGTTTTTCTTCCATACCACAAAGGTATTTTATAAAATGTTAATGTGAAAAGATGGGAGGTTTTTATTTTAAATTTAGAATGCATATTTTTGCATTACTCTAAAGATAAAGTGTTGTAACCTGTTCTTGGATATTTTAATGTGTCTCAAGAATTCTAAATATGAAAAACCATGAGTAAAAAAGATGATGCCCTGCTCTACCACAGCGAAGGTCGTCCGGGGAAAATACAAGTAGTTCCTACCAAATCCCATAGCACACAACGCGACTTATCTCTAGCATATTCGCCGGGAGTGGCCGAACCATGTCTTGAGATAGAAAAAAATCCCGATGATGCATATCTCTACACAGCCAAAGGTAATCTGGTAGCTGTAATATCAAACGGTACTGCGGTGCTGGGATTGGGAAATATAGGAGCATTGGCAGGGAAGCCAGTGATGGAAGGAAAAGGATTGCTCTTTAAGATATTTGCCGATATTGACGTATTTGATATAGAGGTAGATGCTAGTGATGTAGATAAATTTGTAGAGACAGTCAAGGCTATATCTCCTACATTTGGCGGTATAAATCTGGAAGATATCAAGGCTCCCGAAGCATTTGAAATAGAACGTCGTCTTATAGACGAGCTGGATATACCTGTAATGCACGATGACCAACACGGTACGGCTGTTATATCGGGTGCAGCACTAGTCAATGCTGTGGATATAGTGGGTAAAAAAATAGACGAAGTGCGTATGGTGGTAAACGGAGCTGGTGCAGCGGCTATATCTTGCAGTAAGATATATCGTTCGTTGGGAGTGAAGGCAGAAAATATCATCATGTGTGATAGTAAGGGTGTTATCAATACCCGCCGCACAGGTCTTACTGCCGAAAAGTTGGATTTTGTAAGAGATACACCATATAACACTCTGGAAGAAGCTGTACGCGGCGCCGATGTGTTTGTAGGACTATCCAAGGGGGATGTGCTTACTCCAGAAATGCTTCTCTCTATGGCAGAAAACCCTATAGTTTTTGCTCTGGCCAATCCTACACCAGAGATAGATTATAATCTGGCTGTATCTACTCGCCCAGATGTTATAATGGCTACAGGACGTTCAGATACACCCAACCAGATAAACAACGTGCTAGGATTCCCTTACATATTCCGCGGGGCACTGGACGTACGTGCTACCAAGATTAACGAAGCGATGAAGATAGCTGCCGTACATGCCATAGCCGACCTCGCACGTCGTTCTGTCCCAGAACAGGTGCTTATGGCATATAACACCCGTAGTCTGTCATTTGGTCGCAATTATATCATTCCAAAACCATTTGATGGACGTCTTATAGCGGCAGTGGCTCCAGCGGTGGCTCGTGCAGCTATTCAGAGTGGTGTGGCCCGTTCTCCTATCACAGACTGGAAGGCATATGAGGAGTCTCTTACCGAACGTATGACACACCAACCAAAACTTATGCGTCTATTGCAGAATAGAGCTGCTCTCGCTCCAAAACGTGTTCTCTTCCCAGAAGCCAATAGAATGAACGTACTGCGTGCTGCATATATAGCATATGAGGAAGGTTCTGCTATACCTATCCTTATGGGTAACCGCGAACGTCTAGAAGTGATGATGAGAGAAAATGATATGAATATGGACGTCGAGATAATAGACACCCGTTCTGCAGAAACACGTCCTATGGTGGAACGTTTTGCAAAGATATATTGGCAGGAGCATCAGCGTAAGGGTATAACGTGGTATGATGCCACACGTACTATGACACGTCGTGATTTCTTTGGTGCGATGATGCTGCATGAAGGTATGGCCGATGCTATGGTAAACGGATATTCCAAAAACCTTTCTACTGCATCTGAACCGCTATTTACAGTCATAGGCCCAGCCAAAGAGGTGGGTGTTACAGCTACCGTAAATATAGTCAATACACACCGTGGGCCTATATTCCTAGCCGATACTACGGTAAATAGTTCGCCTAGTGATGAGGAACTGGAGAGTATCATTCTTCAGGTTACAGAATTGGTGCGTAGTCTGGGTATAGAACCTCGTGTGGCTCTAGTATCCAATTCTGATTTCGGTAGCCGCCCTACAAGCGATGCTGCCAAGATGGCTCGTGTGGCAGAATACATGAAAGAACACTACCCAGATATGATAATAGATGGAGAGATGCAACCAGAATATGCTCTGGATGGAGAACTGCTAGCAGAAAGATTCCCATTCTCTACACTGGCGTCAAAAGGTGGGGCAAACGTGCTTATCTATCCCGGAAAAGATACCGCCAATCTATCATATAAACTGCTCAAGGCAGCCGATTCCGCATCGGCAGCAGTAGGACCTATAGTTGTGGGACTTGACAAAGCGGCACATCTGCTCTATTCTGGTGCTACGACAGAAGATATACTCAATATGGTGTATATAGCTGTAACCGATGCTCAGATGCGTGAGGGGACTTGTCCTATAAAATAAGACTCGGCGACCTTTTCAAAAATGCCTTGCCCCGCTAGGGGCAAGGCATTTTTGAAAAGTAAATTTGCTCTAAAAAATGTTTTTTAGCACAAAAAAAGTGTAAAACCCATATATAGTGCGTATATTTGCCCCTTGAAACCAACGGTAAATATAGCGTGGATATAGTCATAGATGCTGGCAATACCAAAGTAAAAGTAGGTGTGTGGGAAAATGACACACTCTCTACTATAATGTCTATATCATATGATGAGGTACATACTGCCCTTAGGGATTTTTGTAGGGAAAATGATGTGCGTTATGCCATAGTGTGCAGTGTGGGGCCTACTATAGACTGGGAAAGACTAATGCAATGTGAAAAGTTGTTAAAGTTATCTGTAAAAATGCCTTTGGGTATAAGCAATGCAGATACTATGCCTGCCGAAGTAGGTGAAGACCGTATAGCTGTTGTGGCGGGGACAGCCTTGTCATTCCCCAGTGAGGCAGTTCTTATCATAGACGCAGGAACGTGTGTTACCTATGATTTTATAGATAGGGAAGGAGTATTTACCTGTGGAAACATATCTCCCGGACTGCAAATGCGACTCAATGCTATGCATCATTATACATCGGCATTGCCACAATTGACATATGCAGAACCTGTGGGAGATAGCACTATAGACCGTGTAACGACACCTACATGTATGAGAGGCGGAGCTATAGACGGAATGGTGGGAGAGATAGAATACATAGTATCATTATATAGAGAAACACATGGAGATTTTAAGATAATCTTAACGGGAGGAGATACAGACCATTTGGCTAAACGGCTAAAAAGTCGCATCTTTGCAAGACCCAATTATTTATTGGAATCTCTATACACAATATTGAAACACAATATCAAGATATGCGAAAGTTAGTAATAGTTTTATTGGCTGTCTTTTCACTGGAAGCAGTGGCACAAAGTGTATCAGACACCTATAACACGATGTCTCCATACTCTATATTTGGTGTGGGAAGATTGAGTTTTGACGGTACGCTTGAGACGCGTTCTATGGCTGGTGCTGGTACTGCTTACACTATGCCGGGACTAGTCAATACAGTAAACCCTGCATCGCTGTCAAATCTTAAACAGACAGTATATACACTAGGAGCAAATTATGAACACGTTATTTATGATGGAGGGCGTGTGCGTAACACTACAAATGATGCAAGATTTAATTACCTTATATTTTCTGTCCCATTGAGTGGTAAGACAGCAGTGCAGGTGGGTATAGCCCCATATACTGTAACAGGTTATACGGTGTATTCTTATGACTCGCTGCTGGTAGATGGAGCTCTTAAAGGTTCGTTGGATTACTATGCTGGTAACGGAGGTCTTAATATGGGATTTGCATCGCTGGGTGTAGAGGTGATTAAGAATTTCAGCATAGGTGCATCGGCTGCATATCTTTTTGGAGAAACCAAACGTTCTACATACAACTATCTGGAAGACCGCCTTACACATACCAAAATTCAATACATAGACTGGATGCGTGGTGCCAAATTTAAGATAGGTGTGAACTATAACACAGCCCTTAAAGACGATATACGACTATATCTAGGTGCTACATATGAATTTACGGCAGGAATGAAAAATGAGAGAGATTATATGAGATATACGGTGGACGGATATGAAGATGAATATGATGAGGGTAATCCACAGAACTACCGTGAGAAAAACGAATACTCTTTCTCTCTGCCTACAACTATAACCGCTGGTGTGGGTGTAGGAAATATGAAACGTTGGTATGTGGGACTGGAAGGTAAATATACCGAGGCTCCAGACTGGAAAAACGTGGATTTCATACGCAGCGAAGCTACATATAAGTCTGGTATGCGTGTGGCATTGGGTGGACACTACCAACCCAATATGAATTCTACCAATTCATACTGGGCTCGCATACGTTATATGGCAGGTGTGTACTATGCTTCCGAGACATTTGAAGTGAGAGGAAATGAAGTAAAAGACATGGGTGTAACACTGGGTGCATCACTTCCTTTTACCAAAATCGAGTCTCAGACGATGGCTATCTCAAACTTTAATATATTCCTCAATGCAGGCTCTCTAGGTAAAAATACCGATGGCCTTATAAGCGAAGGCTATATTAAGGTGGGAATTTCATTCACACTTAATGATAGATGGTTCTTGAAACATAAATATAATTAGTATATTTGCAAAAAATTTAGCTCACATTAATCCCAACATTATATAAGATGAAAAAATTAGCTCTATTGCTTCTAGGCGGCATTTTCACTATGATGTACACTCCTGTATATGCACAGGAAGAAGTAGTGGAAGAAGGTCCTTCAGAATGCGAAACAAAACTTTCTATGTACTTTGAGTACTACAAGGCCAAAAACTTTAAAGACGCCTATCCAGAATGGCTTTATCTGTACAAAAACTGTGCAGACCTACAACCTATACACTTCCAGTATGGAGCCAAGATGATAGAATCTTTTATCCCAGAGGCTATCAAAACAGATGCAGTCAAGGCAGATGAATACAAAAAACTTCTTATGGAAGTTTATAACACTAGTCTAGAAAGATACCCAGATTACCGCCCAGGTTATACCAAGGGACTTAAAGCTCAGGCTATGTTGAGATTCAGAATAGGTACTCCACAGGAAGCTATCGCTCTTATAAAAGAAGTTATAGCTCTTTCAAATGCTCGTATAGAGAATGGAGAAAACCTAGATGCTGTTATCCTTGATTACTACTTCAAGACAGCTATGAATCTATATGACGCCAAGGTTTACTCTATAAGTGAGATGTTTGATATGTATGAAGAAATATCAGACGTTCTAGCTATAAGCCATGACGCTCTTTCTATCGAGTATAACAACCTTACATCTGACTCTACTCGTCAATATACTCCAGCAGAAGCTCGTCGTGTACGTAACCTAGAGGCTCTTATTAGAAACAACGAGGTCGTTACTGCCAATATGGAAGCTCGCATACGTCCTATAGCTACTTGTGAAATGTTGACCAAAGTGCTTACAGATGACTTTGAAGCCAATAAAACAAGCAAAGAATGGTTGCGTAAATCTTCTGGTCTTCTTCAGAACAAGGAATGCTTCACTGCTCCTATATATATGAAGATTTCTGAAGCATACTATGCACTTGACCCTAACGCACGTGCTGCTCGTGGTCTTGCACAGATGGCATACTCTAAAAACGATTTCTCAAAAGCTGCAGAATACTTTAAGGCTGCTGCCGAACTATCTACAACACCAGCCGATAAAGCTCGTAACTTTATGAATCTGGCAAACTGTCATTATAAAATGGGACAGAAATCGGCTGCTCGTAGTGCTGCTCAGTCTGCAATCGCTATCGACCCAAAAATGGGTGAAGCATGGTTGTTGATAGGTTCTATGTATGCTGCTAGTTCAGATGCTTGTGGTAACAGCGAATTTGAAAAACGTGCTGTTCACTATGCAGCTATAGAAATGTTCCGCAAGGCTCTTTCTTCACCTAACCCTAAAGTGGTAGAGGCTGCTCGCAAATCATTGGCATCGTCTTCAGCTATGGCTCCAGACCGTACTATGATATTCCAACAGGGTATGGCAGGTAAAACTCTACACATAGGTTGCTGGATTAACACTACAGTAACTATCCCTGCTCTATAACATTCATCATATCTGCATGATACTGCAGTTGTGATATTCTAGATATAGATGAGTAAAAAAATAGCATTACATATAGCTTATAGCGTTGCAGCCCTTCTGGGGGCTGCAACGTTTGTTTCGTGTGAAAATGACGAAGCAGAAATAGACCGTTTGCTGGAAAATAGAAAAGCAATGCCTACCACGATAGAAAACTACTCTATGATAAGAGTGGATTCGGGACGGGTGATAATGCGTCTTTCGGCAGGTAAGGTCGTGATAGAGGAGTCATCAGAAGACCCTTCGGTAACCGATAAAAAGGGTAGTGATGGTATCTCTATCATTTCATATAAAGATGGTACAGACGTTATAGATGTAAAACTAACGGCAATGAAAGCCGTAGAACATGGGGCTTCTGGACTATCTGAGGCTATAGGTAATGTGATAGTATCTACATCTACTGGCGACTCTATTATCACCGAACGTCTAGTGTGGGATAGAGAAGAACATATATTTTATACAGATGTATTTGCCCGTATAGTAAAGGACGGGGATGTAATGTTGCCACGTCGTGGTTTCCGTGCCGACGAAAACTTTGCGTGGTATGAGATGTTTAACTCTTCGGGAGAGATAAGTATAGATGATTCTTTATCTACATCATCCTCCTCATATGATGAAACATCTTCTCGTCCTATGGTGCGTAGAACGCCATCTACGGTGCCATCATCATCATCTTCTTCTACTCCGTTAGGGGCTGGATATACATCTCCTTTTCCTCCCGAAAGAGACCATAGTCGTCCTCCTGTATTTGTTGGAAAAGAGGAAGTGGTAGAGGAGGAAACTATGACATGGCAAGAGGAAGTATTGAAAGAAAAAGAACGTAGAGAAAAGGCAACAAAAGAGAAAAAATGAGTACAGAGATAGTGATAATAATAATAACATTGCTCTTTTCAGCATTTTTTTCTGGGATGGAGATAGCATACCTATCGGCCAATAGGGTGCGTCTTTCTATGTTCAAGACTCAAAAGTCTTGGGTGGGACATATTATAGCTTCTCTTCTGGAAAGCCCAGATAAATACATCGCAACTATGCTGGTAGGTAACAATATAGCACTGGTGGTATATGGTTACTATATGGGAGACTTGATAATAAACTCAATGTATCCCCAGTATGCAGCGGTGGAGCAATTGCCTTTTTCTATACTGCTGGTGCAGACTCTTATATCTACAGGTGTGATATTGGTAACGGGAGAATTTATGCCAAAGACCATCTTCCGTGTGTATGCATCTGAAATGATGGAGATATTTGCTGTGCCGGTGTATATCATCTACTCTATATTTAATATCACAGGCATATCGGGATTTATGCTATGGATATCTAGCACCCTTATACGCAAGGTGTTCCATGGTACAGGGGGAGAAAAGATGGATTTTTCCATAGGACGTATGGATTTGGGATATTACATAGAGGAGCAGATAGAGCAGATGACTCCCGTCCAACGTGAAAAAATAGATAATGAGATAAACATATTCCGCAATGCACTAGAATTCCGTGATGTGAAAGCCCGCGAATGTATGGTGCCTCGTACAGATATTACTGCACTGGAAATAAATTCTAGTATAGAGGAATTAAGGGATGAGTTTATAGCATCTGGACTATCCAAAATCATAATATATAGGGATACTATAGATAATATATTGGGTTATGTGCATTCATTTGACCTCTTTAAGCCTAGACAGGAATCTCTCAAAGAAATGCTCATGCCAGTTCTCTATGTGCCAGAGAGTATGGCGGTAAATGACCTACTTAAAACTCTCACCAAAAAACGTATGAGTGTGGCTATCATACTGGACGAATATGGTGGCACAAGTGGTATGGTAACCGTAGAGGATATAATAGAAGAATTACTGGGAGATATAGAAGATGAACATGACAAGGAATCGCTCCTAGAACGTGATATGGGTGATGGTACATATCTGTTTTCTGCCCGTCAAGAGGTGGATTATCTCAATGCAGAATATGATATGGAGCTTCCCGAAAGTGAAGAATATGAGACATTGGGAGGGCTTATAACACGCCATGCAGAATGTATTCCTGCTGTAGATGATGAAATAACGGTGGGTAAATATGTCTTCACTATTAAAGAGGCTACATCCTCAAGGGTTGATACGGTACACGTCCGTAAAAAACTTTGAAAAAATATGCTTTTAAGGTTTTTATTTTAAGGGCATTTGTTGTATTTTCGCAAATCCAAAAATAAGTAATAAAACTTAATATATAATGACAGCTTTACAAACACTCAGACATCACCAGGGACTACTGGTAGGTCTTATTTTATTTGCCTTGTTTGCATTTGTGCTAGGCGAAGTTATCTCTTCTCGTGATAGAATTTTCTCTTCAGACCGTACTCTTGTGGCAGCGGTAGGAGATGATGAACTGCACGTGGAGGAATATCGTACACGTATCAACCAATTCATGGACGCCAACAAAGAATATAACGTAGGTTATGGCGTTGCCGCTCAGCAGGTTTATGAGATGTGGTTGGCAGAAACTCTTCTAGAACAACAGTATGATGCAGCAGGTATTTCGGTAGGAGCAAAAGGTACAATGAATGGAATCCTACAACTTCCAGATGTAAAACAGTATTTTACCAATGCTCTAGGTCAAGTAGATGAAAACGCACTGCAACAGTGGGTAAGTTCTGTACGTCAGGCACGCGAGACAGGAAATGCCGATGCACAGGAGGCTTGGGCTCTATGGCAGGATATGAAAGAGCGTGGACGTGCCGTTCAGAAATCTGCTCAATATGCAGATATGGTAAAAGCAGGTCTTACAGCCACTACGCTAGATGGTAAAATAGAGTACGCTTACCAGAATGACCAAGTAGATGGTCAGGTGGTGTATATGCCATATAGCAGCATTGACGACAAGACAATTGAAATCACAGATGCCGATATAACTGCTTATGTTAATAAACATGCAGATGACTATAAACGCAGTGCAACTCGTGATATACAGTTGGCTCTTATACCTGTAGTGCCATCAGAAAAAGATGCACAGGCGGTGAAAGAAAAAATATCTGAACTGCTTAAAGATAAACAGGAATACAACGAAAAAACAAAATCTGCAGAAACTGTCTATGGTTTTCAGAATACAGAAAATGACTCTGTGTTTGTAAACACATATACCGATGCTGGTAGCCGTTATAGCGGTGCATATGTGAGAAACATAGAAAATGTAGATGTTAAGGAATGGGTAGAAAATGCCAAAGTAGGCGAAATCTATGGCCCATACCGCGATGGAGATGCTTACAAACTCACAAAACTACAGGAAGTACGCAATATGCCAGATAGTGCTCGTTTCAGCCATGTACTTATAGCATATGAAGGAAACCAGATAGTTCCAGATGCTACTCTTTCAAAAGAAGCAGCCAAAGCACTTGCAGACTCTATAGCTACTGTTATTAAATCTCGTAAGGCTACACTAGAGGCTATGGCCAATAAATACTCTATGGACCCATCTGTAGGTCAGAATAATGGTTTGCAGCAGTGGGTTAAGTATTCTGGTGAAAACGGTTCTATCGAGGATTTTATATTCTTCTCTCCAAAAGGAGCGATAAGTGTGATAGAAACTCCTGCTGGATATCACGTTGTTAAGGTTGAGGATCAGAAAGATTTCGGTAAATCATATAAGATGGCTACCGTTACTCACTTTATCAATCCATCCAAAGAGACATCTGCTACACTGATGACTAATGCTCAAAAGTTATCAAAGGTCAATACATCGGTAGAGGAATTTATGGCTGCCGCTGCCAAAGAAGGTTATGCTATAGTTCCTGCTATGGATTTCACAGCATTGCAGACTTCATATAACACTATAGGAGATAATACTTCTATTACACGTTGGGCATTTGAAGATGGTCGCAAGGTAAACGATACCAAGATATTTGATGAGGCTGGTTACCAAGTAGTTGCTATGGTATCTGGTATGCGTTCTGAAGGTCTTCAAGATGCAGAACAGGCTCGTGCAGAGGTAGAACCTATACTTGTAAAAGAGAAAAAAGCTGCTATGCTTACAGAAAGCCTTTCAAAAGCCAAAGGGTCTATGGAAGAAATCGCTAAAGCAGTGGGAGGAGAACTATTTGAAGCTACTTCTATGACAATGGCTACCCCTATCATAGCTGGTGTGGGTCGTGCTCCTAAAACTGTAGGTGTGATGTTTGGTATGAAGGAAGGGCAGGTATCTGCTCCAGTGGTTGATGAGACAGGTGTGCTTGTAGCTACAGTGGTTGCTCGCCGTGCAGCCGAAGAAGGTAGCACAGTAGCTGCACAGAATGCTATAAATGAAATATATCAGGCTTATCTTCAGACTGTAATGACAGCTCTTGAAAACAAAGCCGATATAGAAGACAACCGCGAGAAAATAGAAAAAATATTCTAGAGAGTCATATATATGTGAAAATAGGCGACCCGCAGGGTCGCCTATTTTTGTGTCTAGAAGAACGGCTTCCCGCAGGGAAGCCGTTCTTCTAGTGAGATATTATTTTATTATCTCGGCACCGAATACCTCGCTAAATTGTTTTGTCAATTCTCGTTTTACTTCCTCTATGTCTATTTCCCCTCCTGTTTCTAACTCCATGCTTGTAACGCCTTTGCCTCGTATGCCACAAGGGATGATGTGGGTGAAATAGCTCATGTCTGTATTTACGTTGAGAGCAAAACCATGCATTGTCACCCAATGTGAAGTTCTTACTCCTATCGCACATATCTTACGTGCTGTGGGAGTGCCTACATCTATCCATACACCTGTTTCTTTTTCACTACGAGTTCCTTTTATTCCCCATTTGGCGATGGTGCGTATAACTATCTCTTCCAGATGATGTACATATAGATGTATGTCTGGAGAAAAGTTGTCGAGGTCTAGTATTGGGTAAGCTGTTATCTGTCCGGGGCCATGGTAAGTGATATCGCCTCCGCGGTCTATCTTGAAAAAGGATACGCCTTTGTCTTTAAGGTGGGGCATTGATAGCAGCAGATGTTCTTCCTTGCCTTGACGGCCTAGAGTATAGACAGGAAGGTGTTCTGTCAGTAGCAGATGATTTTGAGTGGGGGTAGATGTGCCATTGTGGCGATTATCCATTTTTACGTCTATGATAGATGTGAATATATCTTTCTGCATCTGCCAAGTGGAGGCGTATTCTGTACTCCCCAAATCCTTAAAAAAGACTTTTTTATTCATCATCTCTGGATTCATTATAGTCATTTGCGATGGACTCTATCACTGTTTCTATGCTCATAGCGTCTTCTATTTTGAAACTTCCTATGCGTGTTCTACGTAGTGAAGAAAGATAAGCTCTCGTACCTAGTGCTATCCCAAAGTCATTTGCTAGGGAGCGGATGTATGTGCCTTTGCTGCATACCACACGGAACTCCACGCGAGGCATATCTATTGCTGTTATTTCAAAATCATGTATCGTTATAGGACGAGCAGGAACTTCTATATCGGCTCCTTTGCGGGCGTGTATATATGCTCTTTTACCATCTACTACAAGTGCCGAAAAAAGCGGAGGACGTTGCATAATCTCACCTGTGAAATCTCTTGCAGTAGAGTGTATCATCTCTTCTGTGATATGGGAGGTGGGGAATCCGTCTGTTATTTCGGTCTCGGCATCATATGAAGGAGTACAAGCACCTAGTGTTATGCTGCCAGTGTATTCTTTTTCGCGGGCTTGGTATGAGTCTATGTTTTTGGTCTCTTTGCCAGCACACACTATGAGAAGCCCCGAAGCCAGAGGGTCAAGAGTCCCAGCGTGTCCCACTTTGAGTTTGCGGGTAGAATATGTACGACATAGCGAATATCTCATTTTATTCACCACATCAAACGAAGTCCAAGTAAGAGGTTTGTCTATAAGATATACCTTTCCTTTTTCTTTGAGTTCCTCTAGTGTCATGGGGTTATTTTTCTTCTACAGCGTTTTCTTCCTCTTCTGTGTACCACGAAGCATACATTGCATAATCGTTGGATATGCGTTGTACTATGTCGCGTAGCTGTTCTGGAGATATGTCTTTGAGTTTGCGGGCAGGGTTGCCGGCATATATAGTTCCCGAAGGCACGACAGTGCCTTGTGTTACTACCGCTCCAGCTGCTATAAGCGAATTGGGTTCTACTACCGCAGCGTCCATAACTACTGCTCCCATGCCTACCAGAGTGTAATCTCCTAGTGTACAACCGTGTACTACTGCATTGTGGGCGATGGATACATGACTGCCTATATTGAGAGGGTGTTTCTGGTATGTGGTATGTAGAACGGCTCCGTCTTGGATATTGACTTTGTCGCCCATCTTGATATAGTGGACATCACCGCGTATGACAGCACCGTACCATACGTTGCAGTCCTCTCCCATAGTTACATCTCCTAGTATGGCTGCATTTTCTGCAAACCAACATCCTTTGCCCCATACAGGGGACTTTCCTCTTACTTTTTTTATGATGGCCATAACGTGTTTTATTTATGTTTTACTCCACAAATGTACGTCTAAAAAACTAGATTTTATCCCTTTTTTTACTCTTTGTGAAAGCATGAAAAAAAATATAAAATATAACTATGAGAAGTGTATAATTTTTTCATCATACGATAGAAAATAATTACCTTTGTAGCTTACAAGGATTGTAATAATAAAACGATATATACATATGAAAAAAGCCAAATCTGCTCTTATTTCTGTCTTTCATAAGGACGGTCTTGAGCCTATCGTACGACGTTTGCATGCAGACGGAGTCAAACTATATTCAACAGGTGGTACCCAGACATTTATAGAGTCTCTTTCTATTCCTGTAGTCCCAGTAGAAGAACTCACTACTTACCCTTCTATACTGGGAGGACGAGTAAAGACTCTTCATCCCAAGATATTTGGAGGGATACTGGCTCGTCGAGACAACGCTGGTGATATAGCTCAAATGGAACAATATGAAATACCAGAGATAGATATAGTTATAGTTGACCTTTATCCATTTGAAAAGACTGTAGCAAGCGGAGCATCAGATGCCGATATCATAGAAAAAATAGACATAGGAGGTATATCTCTCATACGCGGTGCCGCCAAAAACTATGCCGATGTTGTCATAGTCCCATCTATGGAGGATTATCCACGTTTTCTAGAAATGATAGAGAAAAATGGCAGTGCTTCTACTCTGGAAGACCGTCGTTATTTTGCTATGAGAGCCTTTGCGGTGTCATCACATTATGACGGAGCTATCTTTAACTATTTTGCAGGAGAAGACAAAGGAGCTATGCGTCTTTCTGTAGATGGTAAATATCCATTGCGTTATGGAGAGAACCCACATCAGAAAGCCGCTTTCTATGGCGATATGGACTCTATGTTCACTCAGCTACACGGCAAGGAACTTTCATATAACAACCTTCTGGATGTGATGGCAGCTGTAGAACTTATAGCCGAATTTAAGGACGAACCTACATTTGCTATACTTAAGCATAACAATGCCTGTGGTGTAGCATCACGTCCTACTATGGTAGAGGCATATAAAGATGCACTAGCGTGTGACCCTGTATCGGCTTTCGGAGGTGTGCTTATAGCAAATGGTGAGATAGACGTGCCTACAGCACAGGAGATAGACGCTCTATTCTGTGAGGTGGTTATAGCTCCTTCTTATGCAGATGGTGTTTTGGAAATCCTACAACACAAGAAAAACCGTATAGTTCTTGTCCAGAAACCATTTGAATTGCCAGAAAAGATGGTGCGTTCATGTCTAGGTGGATTCCTAGTGCAAGATCGCAACACCATGACCGATAAGGCCGAAGTTATGCGTCCTGTTACAACGACTACTCCTACTGCGGCTCAAGTAGAAGATATGATATTTGCCAGCAAGATATGCAAACACTCAAAAAGTAACGCCATAGTACTTGCCAAAGGTAAACAGCTATATGCTTCGGGTATAGGACAGACATCTCGTATAGATGCATTGCGTCAAGCGGTGGAAAAAGCACAGTCGTTTGGTTTTGAGCTTAAAGACGCTGTACTGGCTTCAGATGCATTCTTCCCATTTGCCGATGGAGTAGAGATGGCTCATGCTGCTGGTATTACTGCCGTGTTACAGCCGGGAGGTTCTGTACGCGACCAGTTATCTATAGACTATTGCAATGAAAATAATATTGCGATGGTATTTACTGGCACTCGCCATTTTAAACACTAATTTGTATATTTGTAGAGGTAATCAACGATAATTTACGCCATAAATATGGGATTGTTTAACTTTTTTACAGAAGAGATAGCCATAGATTTGGGTACAGCCAATACGCTTATCATCCACAATGATAAAGTGGTGGTGGATAGCCCATCTATAGTGGCCATAGACCAGCTAACTGGTAAAGTGATAGCCGTGGGTCGTAATGCTGCACTTATGCAGGGAAAAACCCATGAGAATATCAAGACCATACGTCCTCTTAAAGACGGTGTGATAGCCAATTTCCGTGCGTCTGAATTTATGATAAACGAACTCATAAAAAACGTTCCTGCTATTAAAAACCGTCTGTTCTCACCAGCTCTTAAAGTGGTGGTATGTATCCCATCTGGTATTACCGAAGTTGAAAAACGTGCGGTGTATGACTCTACACAGCGTGTCAATGCTCGTGATGTATATTTGGTACATGAGCCTATGGCTGCAGCTATAGGTGTGGGTATAGATGTACAGCAACCAAAGGGTAATATCATCATAGATATAGGTGGTGGTACAGCCGAAATAGCTGTTATAGCACTAGGTGGTATAGTGTGTGATAAATCCATAAAGATAGCAGGAGATGTTCTTACCAATGACATTTCATACTATATGCGTACCCAGCATAACTTATTTGTGGGAGAGCGTACAGCCGAAATGATTAAAATACAGGTAGGTTCGGCGGTAGAACACCTAGATAACCCACCCGATGACATACCAGTACAGGGTCGAGACCTTATAACAGGTAAACCAAAAGAAGTCAAGATTAACTACCGCGAGATATCATACGCTCTGGATAAATCTATCCAACGTATAGAAGACGCTGTAATGAATGCTTTGGCAGAAACTCCTCCAGAACTAGCTGCCGATATCTATAAAACAGGTATCTATATGGCAGGTGGTGGTAGTATGTTGAGAGGTCTAGATAAACGCATTTCACAGAAAACCGAACTGGAAGTACAGGTAGCCGATGACCCTCTACGTGCAGTGGTACGTGGTACAGGTATGGTGCTTAAAAATCTAGAAAAATACAGCAATATACTTATCAAGTAGCCACGATAACTTATGTGAGATGCAAGACTATGTCAAGCATATCATTATACAGACATAGACCGTAGGGAGTATATCCCCTCGGTCTTGTTTGCTTAAAATGTAATACACTCCACTACTATGCAGAGAATCATAGATTTGTTATATCGTATGAGGTTTTTCCTGCTGTTTCTATTGCTAGAGACGGTGGGATTTGCTCTTGTTGTAGGGCAGTATCGTTACCATCACAGCGTGTTGCATAGTGTGGCGGGAGATATGTTTTATTCCATATCATCTACTCTTAATTCATGGACTAGATTTTTTTCTCTTTCGGGGGAGAATAAACGTCTTATGGAGGAAAATGCAAGGTTAAAGGAAATGCTTTCCATAGATGATAAACACGCCAATGCCCTATTACCATATGTGGATACAATTACTAGTAGAGCAGTGCCATATAGTTACATACCTGCTAGGATAGTCAAGAACTCTACCCGAATGCTCAAAAACTATATAGTGCTTAACCGTGGGGCAAAAGACGGGGTAATGATTGATGATGCGGTGATAACAGACAGCAGTGTGGTAGGTATGATAGTGGATGTGAGTGCACATTTTTCATTGTGTCGTAGCATACTACATACAGATAGTTATGTGAGTGCCCGCTTCACTTCAAACGATTATCATGGCAGTGTGGTATGGAATGGCAAGGATAGAACCCGTGTGTCTATGCAGGACGTATCCCGCGTGGCAAACATCACGGTAGGAGATACGGTGATAACAGATAGTCGCTCTTCGCTGCTGCCAGAAGGTCTGGTGGTGGGAGTAGTAGAATCATTTACTATCCCAGAGAGTGATTTCTATGATATTACATTGCGTCTTAATGAGGATTATGAGGCTCTGCACAATGTGTATATCATACGCTATGCTCATAGAGATGAACTGAATCAAATGTTGAATTATGGACAGGAAGATAAGTAAGGCCATAGTAATAGGGATAGGCATAATGTTACTGCAAATAGCTGTACTGGACAATATAGCTATATGGGGTTATGTTACGCCATATCTATATGTGCTGCTGTTGTTCTTACTGCCATATAGCACTCCTATGGGTTGGTTGCTGCTGGAAGGTTTTGTGATAGGACTGCTGATAGATATATTCTCATCTACTGGAGGACTTAACGCTATGGCATGTACGCTGGTGGTGTATGTGAGAAATCGTGCAGTGACCAATTTTCTGGGCGTTCCAGAAAAAGAACTAGACACATTCTCTCCTCTGCTATCTACCGATGTCAAACCTGTGGCTATGGTGGTGATGTTTATAGCTTTGGTATGGATGCACCATATAGTGTTGTATTTCATGGAGGCTATGTCTATACACCTTTTTCCAAGTGCCTTTTTACATGCTACT
This sequence comes from Flavobacteriales bacterium, assembly GCA_017620815.1. Classification (GTDB taxonomy): domain Bacteria; phylum Bacteroidota; class Bacteroidia; order Flavobacteriales; family UBA1820; genus Merdimorpha. The sequence continues at coordinate 26,797 of JAGAUI010000014.1, read as the reverse complement.
GTCAATGCCATTATAACATCTATATGCTGTATAATAACAGTAGTGCTTATGGCTCCTTCCAAAAGACGTAGATTCTAAATAAAATATACGGTGAGAAACAAGTATTTCCTCATAACATTGGTGGTGATTATAGCGGGGGTATTCCTCTCTCGCCTTTTTTACTTGCAGGTTACGGAGGATGAATACAAATTCCTCGCTGCTTCAAATACCCGTCGTGATTATGTCATATACCCTCCACGAGGTTATATATATGACCGTAATGATAGCCTTATAGTCTCCAACCAACCAGCATATAACCTATGTGCTACATATAGTATGTTGCCCATAGAAAAAGATAGTGCAGGAGTAAGACGAGTGGTGGTGGATACTACGGCATTAAGTGCTCTTCTAGAGGTAGATAGAGAAGCATTGGCTACGTCGCTTAAAAAATTCCGTCAAGTGATACTGGCTCGTCGTCATTCACGACATCAGCCTTATGCTATCATATCCCAGATTTCGGCCGATGACTACCCTCGTATAAAAGAACGTTTATATAGATTTCCCGGTTTTTCACTGGAGAAAACGACTATGAGACGTTATCATTATGCTTCGGCTGCCAATGTACTAGGTTTTTTAAGTGAAGTGAGTCCAAATGCCCGTCTGGATGAGGATTCTGAATATAAGATAGGCGACATACTGGGAGCTACTGGTGTAGAGAAGATGTATGAAAAACAATTGAGAGGGAAACTAGGGCACTCATATAAGCAGGTGGACGTGAGAGGTAGTGTTACGGGAGATTATATGGGAGGAAAGTATGATACTCCATCGGTAGCGGGAAAGGACATAAGCATAGGACTAGACATAAACCTGCAAATGTATGGCGAACGTCTTATGACAGGTAAAAGAGGTTCTATCATAGCCATAGAACCTTCTACTGGACAGATATTGGCATTGGTTACAGCTCCTACATATGACCCATCTCTGCTTTCGGGACGTGAACGTAGTAAAAACTATGCACGACTGGTAAATGACCCAGCACAGCCTATGTTTGACCGTGGTCTTATAGCCGAATACTCCCCGGGGTCGCCGTGGAAGATAGTTACAGGATTGGCGGGATTACAGACTGGAGCAGTAAGTCCATCATTTAGCGTTTATTGTGGTGGTGGTTATCGTGTGGGTAATCACGTCATGGCATGTAAGGGAGGAGTAGGACAGACTCTAGATATGAGACACGGGTATCAGTATTCGTGTAATGTGTATTTTGCAACAGTGTACTCTCGTACCATAGAGCAAAATCGTAAACCTGCCGATGGTTTACGCAAGTGGACTTCTGTTGCCAATTCGTTGGGATTTGGTAAGTATCTGGGGACAGACCTCTCCACTGGCAGAAAAGGATTTATACCTACGGTAGAGTTTTATGACCGAGCATATGGCAAGGGGCGTTGGAAAGCATCTACCACCATATCAAATGCCATAGGACAGGGTGAGATAACGGTAACACCTATGCATCTGGCCAATCTAGCAGCCACAGTAGCCAATAAAGGATACTATTATCGTCCACATATCATACGTTCCATAGAGGGAGAGGATATAGATACTTCGTTTACTAGGCGTGTGGAAAGTGGTATAGAGGCTCGTCATTTTGATGTGGTGGCAGATGGTATGGCCAACGTATTCAAGGCTGGTACAGCCAGTGCCTATGCCCTGCCAGATATCCAGATGTGTGGTAAAACGGGAACGGTAGAAAACTTCCGTAAGATAAACGGACAACGTGTCAAACTCCCAGACCATAGTATGTTTGTGGCATTTGCTCCACGAGAAAATCCTGTCATAGCCATAGCGGTAGTGGTAGAAAACGGAGTATGGGGTTCGCGATGGGCAGCACCTATTGCTTCGCTTATGATGGAAAGTTATATAAGAGGAGGATATGTAACGCGTCCAGAACTAGAAAAACGAATGTTGGAAGGCTCGCTTGAGAGTACATATCGTATGTATCAAGAATCCCCCAAAAAATAATGCATAGATGAGAATAACAGGTAACATAGGAGGACGAGGACATATAGAGGTGTGCTGGACGCTGGTATTGCTTTATGCAGTATTTGTGCTGTTTGGGATAGTAAATATATATTCGGCTACATACAGCGTGGACTCTCCCCAATGGTTTGACCTAGGAAACTATGCAGGAAAACAGATACTATATGCCGGTGTAGGTGTCATTATTATAACGGTGGTGATGCTGCTGGATGTCAATTCTTATGAGAAATGGGCTTGGATATTGTATGTGTTGGCTATGATACTACTTATGGGACTTCCCATATTTGGACATGAGGTAAAGGGTAACAAGGCTTGGTATAAGCTGGGATTTTTCTCCCTCCAACCTTCAGAAATAGCCAAAGTAGCTACAGCTCTAGCTCTTTCGGCATATTTGGCACGATATAAAGTGTCTATGAAAAAACTCTCACATCTTATTATAGCAGTATGTATAATAGCTCTGCCTATGATTCTTACGGGAATACAGGATACAGGGTCGGGAATGGTGTTTCTTTCGTTTTTTATAGTGCTGTATATGGCTGGAGCATCGGGGGTGTATTATGCGGTAGGAATAAGTGTCGCTCTCACATTTATAACCGATGTCTTTATCCAGCACTACCAATTGTCCCACTGGTGGGTGTTTGCTCTGGTGGGAGCATTGGGACTAGTGGTATGTGTGTATCGTCTGTTTAAGAAGAAAAAGATATGGGGAATACTATGTTATGTAGCCATAGTGCTTATTATGTATTCTATCATACATTTCTATGTGTGGAATGGTGTATTCAAAGAATACCAACGTCAGCGTATCCTCACCTCCCTTAAACTCGTAGAGGATAACAAGGGGGTGGGATTTAATACTTACCAGAGTGAGATAGCGATAGGCTCTGGTGGACTGTGGGGAAAAGGATTCCTAGACGGCTCACAGACCAAAGGTAATTTTGTGCCAGAACAACACACAGACTTTATTTTTTCTACTCTGGGAGAGGAGTGGGGATATGTAGGTACATCACTAACGGTGATACTTTTTTCTGTGTTTCTGTGTATGATAGTGTGGTTGGCCTTCCGTCAAAGGACGTATTTTGCACGGTATTATGCCCTATGTGTGTTTTCTGTTTTTTTATTCCATTTCATGATAAACATAGCGATGACCATAGGACTAATGCCTGTGATAGGTATCCCTATGCCATTTTTCAGTTATGGAGGCAGTTCCCTGTGGAGTTTTACGGTGCTTTTGTTTATACTTATAACACTGGATGCCCACCGCAAAGATTTCTTGCCAGAGATAAATATAGGAGCTCGTAGATAAAATTTTCATCTATGTCCTTTTTTATTTTGTAAATACGTAGAAAAATCATACTTTTGCATTGCTTTATGAGAGGGTACCTTGGCCGAGTGGCTAGGCACCGGTCTGCAAAACCGTATACGGCGGTTCGAATCCGCCAGGTACCTCAAGAAAAAAAGGTCGCACGAAAGTGCGACCTTTTTCATTATAAGAGATTTTAATAAAGTTCTATAAATTCATAACTATTCCCCACACATTCCATATACTTTAAGAATTGGGAAAGTGAGATGACCACCGTAGCAGTGTTGTCATTGGGATGAAAACTGAGCGAAGAGGCGTTTTCTATGTTACGGTCTATAAAGACGTGGACATGGTGTTCGGTGTCATTTATAAGTCCAAATGGTGAAACCGAGCCGGGAGATAAGCCCAGATAACGTTCCATACGTTCGGGTGATGCAAATGTGAGTTTGCCTTGGTGAAGGCGTGCCTCCATGTCGTGTATAGCCATGCTCTGGTCGCCATCTAGCAGTACCAGATAGTGTCTGTTACCTTTTTTATTCCTGAAAAACAGGTTCTTACAATGCATAGACCCATCGTCCTTCCAGTATTCTTTGGCTATTTCTATGGTAGGAGCAGCAGGGTGTTCATAACACTCATATTCTATACCTTTACTGTCTAGATATGAATAGACAGCTTTTTTTCTATCGCTCATTTGTTTTTATGTTTTATCTATACCATAGACCTTTTTTCTTCCAGTGGCGTATGATAAGGTAGCCAAATATCATACCTCCCAAATGTGCAAAGTGTGCTACACCGCTCTGTATTCCAGATATGCCAGATATGAATTCTAGTATGCCATATCCTAGTACAAACCATTTGGCACGTATAGGGAATAGGAAATAGATATATATCATACTATTTGGAAACATCATACCAAATGCCATCAGTATGCCAAATATAGCTCCCGATGCTCCTACTACTGGGATATGGTACATCCAGTAGTAATCACTTGCTACATCTGATGGAAAATAAGAATGAGCGTATGATAATGCCAATAATTCGTTGGCAGTATCGGTGCTTTCTGCCATACGTAGTCCGTGTAGAAGAGACTCGCTGGCACCGCTATTAAGCAGTTCCTGTGCAGCAAAAAATATCTCTATCTGTGCCACTCCTAGATAAAGTACTCCCGCACCCACAGCAGTGAGCAGATAATAATATATAAATCGTCTAGTACCCCATATATTCTCTATCACCGTACCGAACATCCATAGTGCAAACATATTGGATAATAGGTGGGTGAAACTGCCATGCATAAAGACGCTGGTAATTATTTGATAGAAATGGAATTGTGAACTACCCGGTTGGTATAGGGCTAGACTGTCTATAAAAGGCCCTAGAGGTGTATTCCCCAGCATGCTCTGTGCCAGATAGCATATGCCGTTTATAACGAGCAGGTATTTTATGCCTTCTGGGAGCATAGAGTAACCACGTGGAGAAAAATTCTGATAATTCATATTTATATTTTTCTTAAGGTTATGTTAGTTGAATTTCTTTTCTAGTTCGTCTATATCTATGCGTATAAATGTGGATTTGCCGTTTGGTGCGATAGAAGGAGAAGCACATTCAAAAAGGTCTGTAACTATGCTCTCCATCTCTCCATATGATAGAGTAGAGGCTCGTTTTATACACATGGAGTAGGAAAGACTACGGGCTATTTTCTCCTGACGTTCATATATGGAGGAAGGAGCATCGTTTTTATAGTCATCTATCACTTGGTCTATAAAGATGGCTATTTCTCCTTCCTTGACACCTACTGGCACACCTATGACGGTTATCTCACCGCTTTCGTGGTGTTCAAACTGAAATCCTAGCAGTGATAATTCGCCTTCCATCTGGTCAAATATGATACGCTGTGTGGCTGTCAAATCCAGTGTAACGGTAAATAGTATCTGCTGTGAAAGACTGCCACGAGATGTAAGGTCGTGCATTAGTTTTTCATAAAGTATCCTCCAATGAGCTCTTATAGGGTCTATGAGCATAAGCCCTGTCTTGATATGAGAAAGGATATAACGTCCGTTTACCAGTGTGTATTTGTTCTGTTCGGTGGGTATGTTTTTTTCTGTATGTGTGATGGAAGAATTATCAAAAAGTTTGGCTTGGGCAGCATCTTGCCTTTCGGTTTCTTCCTTGTAGTCATTTATTATCACCTCCCAAGCATCTGAATTCTTAAATCCAGAAAATGACATTGCGTTTCCTCTAGTGGAAGAGTTGTTGATAGTGCTTGTACTTATAGAGTGACAGACTGCCTCTTTTTTTTCTGTCTTCTCTTCCTCCTCCTCAAATGGGTTATATGTAGGGTCAAACGTAATGGTAGGCATCTCTACATTTTCCTTTGGATGGTCGAGAGCATCTATTATTTCAGGGTCTTGGCTAAAGTCAAGGGAGGGTAGTACGTTGTATTTGCCTAGTGCGTGACGAATGGAAGCCCTTAGAAATGAATATATAGTTCTCTCATCATCAAAACTTATTTCTGTCTTGGTAGGAGAGATATTTATGTCTATGGTAGATGGGTTCACCTCCAGATACAGAAAATACCCGGGATAGTGTTTCTCTGGGATAAGTCCTGTAAAAGCCGACGTTACAGCATTGCTTAAATACGAACTCTTTACATAGCGGTTATTGACAAATATAAATTGGTCTGCATTTTTTACGCGGGCATATTCTGGTTTATACACAAAACCGCCTATGGTAACGTCTGGAGTTTTTTCCTCTATGGGGACGAGTTTGTTATCGGTATTGGAACGGAAGAGCCCTACTATGCGACGACGTAGAGATGATGGAGAGAGTTTATATACTAGTTCATCACCACGATACAGTTCAAATGCTATCTCACTGTGAGCTAGAGCCACACGAGTGAATTCGTCTGATATACGAGCAAATTCCACAGCATCGCTTTTAAGGAAGTTACGACGTGCTGGAATGTTATAAAAAAGGTTTTTGACTGCCACACTAGTTCCTACTGGGGCTGTGGTGGGCGATGATTCTACGACTTTTGAACTCTCTATCTGTATGCGGGTGCCAAGTTCGTCTTCTGCTCTTCTGGTTATCATCTCTACTTGAGCGACTGCCGCTATGGAAGCGAGAGCCTCCCCACGGAAGCCTTTGGTGTGGAGGTGGAATAGGTCTTCGGCACTAGTGATTTTGGAGGTGGCGTGGCGTAGAAAGCTATTGGCAGCGTCTGTCGCACTCATTCCACATCCATTATCTATGACCTTGATAAGTTCCTTCCCTGCTTGACGTATAACAACCTTGATGCTGGTAGCACCAGCATCAACAGCATTTTCCATAAGTTCTTTTACGGCATTGGCAGGGCGGTTAATGACTTCTCCTGCAGCTATACAGTTGGCTATATGGTCGGGTAGGACTTTGATTTTATCGGTCATAGTATATATTTATTACATACCTATAAAACTGGTTATAAGACGTTCAAACCAGTCTGTCTGCAACATCCACATCACACCAGCTAGAAGTGCTATGATGATTATAACCAGTGTGCGAGCAGAAGAGCCTTCGCCAGATTTTTTTACGTGGCGTACGCGTTCCACGCGGTTGTGAAATCTAGCACGCATATCTATGCTATGCTCCTCTGGTGAAGTTTCATCACTTTCACCGTTATTATCTTTTTTCCCGTATAGACGTTCACGATTCTCACGACGTTCTTTGGCTGGGTCGTAATAACGATAGCGAGGTGTGTAGGTGTTGTGTTGGTTCTGGCGAATGAACGATGGTAGTTTAGGTGCTTTCATAATAAAGTTTTAATGGTTCTAGATGTAAATATACCAAATTTTATTCGCGGTCAACACGTTTCCAATCTGCTATAAATCCACAATCATCCCATCCTTCGGCTACGTGGACATACACGTCTTTTACTTTTTTGGACACCCAAGCTCGTAGTTTCTTTTCTGTCATTTCTTTTTTGGCCATCTCTTTGAGCTTGTTAAAATCTGTAGAGTAGTTGGCACGGTGAGGTTCAGTGCGTTTTCTTACATAGAAAATAGCGTATTTTGAACCTTCACGAGGGTCTTCAATATAGACAGGGTCAGACACTTCTCCTGCTTTAAGGTTTCCTACTGCATAGTATAGCTGTGCATCCATATCAGATAACGGATATGCTGTTTCACCAGTCATAGAGTTCATCATGTTGCCGTTGTTATATTTGGTAGCGTCGTCCTGTGAGAACTCTTTCACAGCATCTTCAAATTTTAGCTGTCCAGCACGCACCTTTGATACTATGCTGTCCATAGTTACCTGCACTTTATTGATATCATCTGGAGATTGTTTAGGACGGATGAGAATGTGCTGTAGGTCTAGCTGTTCACCACGGCGTTTTATGACTTGAATGATATGATAACCGTATTCTGTCTCTACAGGTTCTGATATTTCGCCTTCTTCTAGATTAAATGCCACCGCCTCAAATGGTTTTACAAACATACCCTTGCGTACGCCTTCATAAACACCACCTAGAGGAGCCGACCCTGGGTCTTCTGAATACATAATAGCCTTGGTACGGAAAGAAGCACCTTCCAGTATTTCACGACGCATTTCGTTAAGCTGGTCTATGACTGCTTGTTCTGCTTCTTTGGTAGCTTCTGGTTTCATCATAAGTGTAGCCAGTTCAAATTCTGTCTCAAATTCTGGTAGAGAGTCTTTGGGTATGCGATTGAAGAATTTACGAACGTCTTCTGGTGAAGGGTCTATATCTCCTATCACTTTGTTTTTCATACGTTCTGCCATCATCTGTGAACGTACTAGTTTTTTCATGTCCTCTTGCAGAGTCTCAACGTCTGGTTTTTGATAGAATGATAGCACTTCTGTAAGAGAGCCCAGCTGCTGTATCATATTATCTATCTTCTGCTGAACTTGTCCCATAACTTCGTTATCGGTAAGTTCCAAAGAGTCCACTTCTCCTTGATAAGCCAATAGTTTTTCTATGAGAAACTGTTCTAGGATTGCACATTTGTCGGTGTCATCCATATCCATACCAGATGCCTTGTACTGTGCATAAGCACCTTCTACGTCAGACTCTAGTATAACCTCTTTACCTACTATGGCTGCTATACCATCTACCTTGATAGCTTCTTGTGCCATTAGAACAGTTGCATAAATGGTCATAAGACCTGCAAATAAAAGTTTAGTTATCTTCATTACTTGTAAATATTTCAAATTTGTTATTATTCAATGCTTCGGTTTTGAGATTTTCCTGTGAGATACGTATGGTCTCTACCTTGCGGCGATTGAGAATTATAGCTCTTACCTGTGCCTCTACATATTCCAAAGGAGCAATCTCTCCTGCTTTTATCATACGAGTGGAACGACATAGATATTTGTCCCCATCTCTAGAAAGTGTAAATACATATGGAAAAGCGTGCTTTATGTCATAGGAAAAACCTTCGGGGGTGATATAGGTATTTGCCAGACGGTCTATCTCTACCCATTTATCTACTAGCAGAGTGGCGTTATATGATTCTTCTGCCATTATTTCTTCTATGCTCCCTTTCCATGTCCACACGGCTTTAAGACTATCTGTCTCGCGTTGGGTTTTAAGACGTGGTGCCACTTGACGAGCAAATGCTCGTTTGAGAGTTTTGACTAGTGCATCATCACAATAAGTGATAGGTAGAGAAGAAAACAACACTATGTCATCATCTAGTATAAAGAGGTCTTGATGTGAGTCATAGTATTCTTTCAAGTCTTCCATCGTAATGACCGTATCCAGAAGTGAGGAGAGAACCATTTGTTCATATTTGCCTTGTAGGAGGAGTTCTCTGAATTGGGAGACTTCCTGTTCTAGGTCTTCATATGAAATGGTCTTGTGAGCCTCCATAAGCACGAGTTGTCGTGTAGCCCAAGAATCTATATATTTGGAAACTATGGCTATGCTGTCCTCACTGCTACTACCCGATGGTATAAGGTGTAAGACTTCTTTTGGGTAGAGATACACATCACCCACACGAGCCAATGGTTTATTGGCTGTGCGTTCTTCTAGATGGTCTATGTATTCCTCTATGTAGGAACAAGACCCTAGAGATAGGGTGGCACATATAAGTGTTATGTATATCGCTCTACGCATGATGTCTGTTATTTAAATCCACGAGCTTTTTTCTGGGCAGGCAGCCCTTTTTCTATCGCTTTGAGTTCTTTGGTAAATATCTGAACATTGTATTTGGCACATAGGATATCGCTTAGTTCTTTGGCACAACGTTCTGCATAGAAGCGTTGTATGTCGCTATATGCCTCATCAAATGTCTTGCGGGTAGGAGGTATTATTTCCTTGATGTTGAAAATAAAATAGTTCTTATCTTCCTGTATGATGTCTGAAACACCTATCTTCACATCAAAATCTCCCTTAAATGATTTGGAGCGTTCGCCAGTTATTTCTCTACCATCGGCAGTGGTTATAATGCCTTTGTTGATAGATGAGAGCACTTCGGCTAGGGAAAGACCGTCCTTAAATAATTGTTGTATGCGTGTAGCTACATCGGCATACTGAGTATATACAGCGTCATATCTTACTCTCTCTTCCCACATGAAATCATTTGTCTCACGGTCATATATAGCATGGAGAGTATCCAGACTTACAGTTGATAGACTGTCGCTGGTAACCTTGTTTATAAGTGTGAAGACACGAGCCTTGTCGGTATATGATTCTATTGCTGCTTGTACTTTGGCATCGGTAGAAGTAAGATTATTTACATATATCTCTAGAGCTAAGCTATATGAAAAATCGTCTAGTTTTTCGCGTACTATCTGGCGGAGTTCGGCTTTTTCTCCATAGTTGTCCAACGATAGCATAAGCGAAGAGTAAAATTCATCGGCATAGACTGTTCTGGTGTCTATGGTGAAGAGTTGGTTGCCACCGTCTTTCATAAAACTGGTTTTCCATTCGCCATAGAGATAACCCATATTGGATAGTGTCTGGCAGCATTTCTCTAGATTTTCTTCATTTACTTCATAAAAGTATTTATCGCGAATGCTTTTACCATAAGAGCGTTGGGCGGGGAGGTATCTAGAGTCTTGTTGTACTTTCTGTGTGAGGTATGTGGTACGTTCTTCATACGAGGCGTTGCTGGATTTGCTTATCACACGTATGATATTCCAACCTTCGGGCGTTTCAATGATAGATGTAGTACCTCCTTCTGGCAAGGCAAATACCATCTCTTCTATTTCTGGACGTAGGGAGTTAATACCATAATAGCCTAGATAGCCTCCGTTGGGTAGAGAAGATGAGTCTTCTGTATAACGTTGTGCAACACTACTGAATGATTCACCCTTTTTAAGTAGTTGCATAGCTTCACGCATATCGCTTAGGGCTTTTTTGTTGCCCTCTGGGGTGTCCTTGCGGAATATCATTATGTGTGATAGTTCTACCATTCCTCTTTCTGGACGTTTATCTAGAACCTTTATGATATGGTATCCGTATGGCGAACGTATAGGAGCTGAATACTCCCCTACAGCAGTACTATATGCAGCGGTTTCTATCTCATATGGGAGTTGGAAGATATTTATATAGCCTATCTCTCCTCCTGTGTCGTTGCGGTTTATTTCATTGGCTAGGGTAGTCCAGTTGGCTCCTGCTTTAAGGGCTGCGTGTATGCTGTCTATTCTTTCTCGTGCCTCCAGCGAGTCTTTTTCAAATGCGTAAGGGGATACAGGGATAAGGATATGTGCTATCTTTACGTCTTCACTAGCACGGGTAGCAGCCTCACGAGCCAGACGTTCTATGGCTGCAGCATCACTGTAATATGTGGCAGTATAGTTGTGTATGTAGTTGTCTATGCCACTCTTAAAGGAAGCAGTCGTGTCCAGTCCCAATGCTTTGGCTTCTGCTATCTGGGAACAAAATCCAGCATAGTCACGAGCAAATGCCTCTATCTCTATGTTTTCTCCACGAGCGATAGATTCAAAATATGCATTGTAGAAATCGTTTGCATAGTAGGGAGTATCTCCTACCATCATAAATGGATTCCCTTTTTTCTGGGCATATGCGTCATTAAGCATAAATGCACCGACTATAAACAATCCTATGATAAATCTTTTCATGTTTTTAATATATGGTATTATATGCTCTGCCCATTATGGTGGGAAGAGGATGTTTCTATATCAAGATACAAAAATACTAAATAAATAGAAAACAGCCACTCTAAATTGTGGATTAGAGTGGCTGTTTTGGAAAATTTTATGCTTTTTAATTATTCTTTAACGTGAATAGTTAGGAGCTTCTTTGGTGATGGTGATATCGTGAGGGTGAGATTCCTTGATACCAGATGTGGTTATCTGTACAAAACGAGCTGTTTTCTGCATGGTTTCTATGTCTTTGGCTCCGCAATAACCCATACCAGCACGCAATCCACCTATGAACTGGTGCATGGATTCAGACAGCGAACCTTTATAAGGAACACGTCCTACGATACCCTCTGGAACCAGTTTCTTGTTATCGTTTTCTGTGTCTTGGAAGTAGCGGTCTTTACTACCTTTTTCCATTGCTTCAAGAGAACCCATACCACGGTATGTTTTATACTTACGACCCTCATAAATGACAGTCTCGCCGGGACTTTCCATAGTTCCTGCCAACATACTTCCCAACATCACACAAGATGCTCCAGCAGCTATTGCCTTGGGTATATCGCCAGTGTATTTAAGACCTCCGTCTGCTATGATAGGCACGTCAACGTCTTTGAGTGCTTCGGCAACTTCCATCACTGCCGAAAATTGTGGATATCCTACACCCGCTACCACACGAGTAGTACATATACTACCAGGACCTATACCTACTTTAACAGCATCGGCTCCGTTTTCAACTAGGAATTTGGCGGCCTCACCTGTGGCTATATTTCCTACTATGGCGTCTATATGTGGAAATTGGCTTTTAACTTCTTTAAGGATATGTATCACGTTATAAGAGTGACCGTGAGCTGTGTCTATAACCAGAGCATCTACACCTGCCTCCACTAGAGCAGCGGCACGTTTAATGTTTTCTGGACCTATGCCTATTGCGGCAGCTACACGCAAACGTCCATAGCGGTCTTTATTGGCATTTGGGTGTTTTTTTACTTTGGTGATATCGCGGAAAGTGATAAGCCCCTTGAGGATTCCTTCGTTATCTACTACGGGTAGTTTTTCTATCTTGTGCTGTTGAAGTATTTCTTCGGCTTGAGCGAGGGTAGTACCCACAGGGCAAGTGATAAGAGAGGTACTCATCACTTTATCCAGAGTCTTGTTTCCGTCTTTTTCAAAACGTAGGTCGCGGTTGGTAACTATACCTATGAGTTTGTTTCCTTCCTCAACGATAGGAATACCTCCTATGGAGTATTCGTGCATGCAGGCTTTGGCATCGGCTACCGTAGCACTTGCTGTGAGCATTATAGGGGAGAGTATCATTCCGCTTTCCTCTCGTTTTACAGCACGTACGTGTTTGCATTGTTCCTCTATGCTCATGTTTTTATGGATAACACCTATACCTCCTTCCTGTGCCATTGCAATAGCCATAGCAGATTCTGTTACAGTATCCATAGCTGCCGAAACTACAGGAGTGTTAAGGGTGATGTTTCTAGAAAAACGAGATTTAATACATACGTCTTTTGGTAGGACGCATGAGTAGGCGGGTACGAGCAGAACATCATCGTATGTCAATCCCAAACCTACTATTTTCTGTGAGAAGTCAGCCATCTGTGCAACTATTTAAGTGGTTTATAATTGCGTGCAAATGTAAAAAATTTTTTATCACAGGTCAAGATTTTTTAATAAACACTCCTTTAAAACATCAGAAAATAAGAGAGATAGAAAAATATTTTAAAATAATAGAAAATTTTCTAACGATGTGTAAATAAATTCATATATTTGTAAGGTAAAAACATGTAAGTAAAAACAATAATATGAAAACTCTGATAGTTTATCATCCACAGTTATTGATGGCTGTGAGATTGAAAGATTTAATAGATGTAAGTGGCGGTTTTACAGTTGCGAGAGTAGTTTGTTCTCCAGAGGATTTATATACCGCCATGGAGGCTGAAGATGTAGATATGCTCCTTATATCTGCTTCAAGTACCAATACGGGGACTGTTAAGATGGTACGAGCTGCCAAAGCTATTTCCCCAGATGTGAGTATAATCGTGTATTCGCAGGGAGAGATAACATCTCTTTTCTCATACATGTCTTACAGCGAGGGAGTTGCTGCATTCCTTCCTGCCGATGCCGATGTGGGGAATTTTATGGCTCTATTAAATGAGGTTGCATTGGGAGAATATAAAACACCCAAACCTCGTATAGAGGGACGTGGCAAAAAATTGTCTGCTCGTGAGACAGAGGTCCTTAACCTGCTGGTAGAGGGTATGTCTTCCAAGGAAATCTCTTGCGTGTTGGGGATAGCAGATAAAACTGTAAGCACATATAAACAACGTCTATTCAATAAACTCAATGTGAAAACAGTAGTAGAGCTTGTAGCCCAATACAATTCGGCAAGTGTAGATAAAAAACAATTTTTATCTATCATAAAAGAAGAATAAAAGAAACTAGGGCAAAATGCAGGGGGGGTGAGAGGGGGGGACTGAGAGGGTATAATGAGGCACATATGGCGAAGGACATATGGCTGATGGCATAAACGGAGAACATAAAGAGAGTTATTCCTCTATGAGCTCGGTGGACTGGAACGCAGGACGAAATACTTCTTTCTTCTTTTTGGAATCTATGGTTTCTTGGTTCTCTTTTATGTGTTCTTTTATCTTCATGCGGTGAGTCTTGGTGTAGAGAGGTATGCGATAAGATACAGCATAAGAAAAAGAAAAACCAGTGGTGTTGCTATAAACTTGACCTACACCTGGTACTATCATTGGCCCTATGCCGTTGGGTTTGCTGGATGATAGTATCATGTCATAAGCAGCATCCATAGACAGATACACATTGCGTGCTACCTGTACCATGACACCTATGGAAAGGTCGCCCCATAGAGCCGAAGGACTGTCATTGATGTCAACTATGTGCTCATTGCCCCATTGAGTGGAACGCAATGTATCTCCCCATACATGGCGGTCATAACTGCTGTAACCCAATTTGAGACCTACATACATCATGTCGTCTGAATCAAATATCCCGCGTAGCAGGGCATAATTCACACCAGCCTTAAAGAACATGCCTTTGGATGTGCTCCATTGCATGGTAAAGTCTTTGGTGCGTTCTTGATATCCTATGTCAAACGCTGCATAGAGTTTTGGAGTGAGGCGGAAGTCTGTCTTTACTTGCCAAGCCTTGTCATCATTATCCCCAAGTATAGGTAGTAGGGGAGTGAATAAATCAACTCCTATCCTCATGCCGTGTTTTATCTCTATGAGTGAGTCGCGTTTTACTACATGGACTTTGTTGGTGCTATCGCGTTCCATCTTCATACCTCGTTCCACGATGCGAATACTATCGGCAACTTCTTTTTTGCGGGATTTGAGGTCAAATGAGCTGTCGTTCTTTTTATCTTGAGCCACTATAACAGATGAACTCATAATCATCACTGCCAATGCTATGAAACGCAATGCTATGGTTATACTTTTTATACCTTTCTTTTTCATTATTCTGTGGCGTCTATATAAATTTTGGCAACTACTTGACGGGAGGATAGTAATTCTCCATATGAGGGTTCGCCTTCTATGAGGACTTCATATCCTGTAATGGAATGTCCTGTGGTACAGCTCATAGTGATGTTTTTATATGTGAAGCAGTATCCACATGCTTTGGAGATAAAAGTGAGAACAGGCTCGTATTTTAATGTGAGGGTATCGGTGAGGTTTATCACGTCTATTACGGTACCTGTGCTGGGGTCTTTTACTTCTTTTATCTTTTCTACTAGAAAGACACTCTCTTTATGTTCAAAATCTAGAGGCAGGCTTATGTGATTACTAGAGGGAGAACTGCTAAACAATGTATCTCCTGCTGCCATGCCATAGAATTTAAGACTTGATGCGTCTATCGTTTCCTCACGACCATTTTCTATACTGTAAAATTCTAGACGGGCACTAGGTGTAGTCATAGAGCCTTCGGGGCATATGTCATCCCTCTCACACGAAGTGAGGGCTATAAACCCAACTGCCAATAACATTAAAAAAACAATCTTTCTATTCATCTTTTTTATCATTGTCTATAAGGGTGAGTAGAGCTACATTTTCCACATGGAATGTCTGTGGAAACATATCTACTGCTTGCATTTTTTCTACACGATACATGTCTTTCATAAGTGCCAAATCTCGTGCTTGTGTGGCACTATTACAGCTTACATACACTATGCGTGGTGCTTTTAGTTTGAGGAGCATTTCTACCACGTCTTTGTGCATGCCATCACGCGGTGGGTCTGTGATAACGACATCTGGATTCCCATATTTCTCTACAAATGCCTCATCAAATACGTCTTTCATGTCTCCCACTAGATAAGTGCAGTTTTTAATGCCGTTTATCTGTGCATTGAGTCGGGCGGCTATGATAGCTTCTTCCACTGCCTCTACACCTACCACACTACGGGCATTGCGACTTACAAATTGGGATATAGTACCCGTACCTGTATAGAGGTCATATACGTTTTCACTGCCTGTAAGCCCTGCAAAATCTCTCACTGTGCTGTATAGTTCGTATGCTTGGTGAGAGTTGGTCTGGTAGAATGATTTGGGACCTATCTTAAATCGCAAACCTTCCATCTCTTCATAGATGTGGTCTTTTCCGTGATATGTCTTTATATCTAGTTCATAGAGCGAATCATTTGCTCCACCATTTATGGAATATAGCAGCGAAGTTATCTCGGGGAAGGTTTCTTTTATGTTCTCCAGCATATCTTCTCTTACCTTGCGGTCTTCATAGAAGAACTGTATAAGAAGCATTACTTCGCCAGTAGAGTAGCTGGTGCGTATCATCATAGTACGCAATAGTCCTTTTTTCTCGCGTGGGTCAAAAAACGATATCCCGTTTTCTATGGCGTATGTGCGTATGTGGTTACGTATGGCATTGGAAGGGTCTTTCTGGAGATGACATTTTTCTATGTCCAGCACCTTGTCCCAACGTCCCTGTATGTGAAAACCTAGACCTACCTCGTCTTCTAGTTCTCCGCGTGTCTCTATCTCTTCCCGTGTGTACCATCTCCTAGCTGCAAATGAAAATTCCATCTTGTTGCGGTAGAAATACTGCTCACCACAGCCCTTGATAGGGAGGATTACTTCTGGGCTTACACCACCTATACGGCGAATGTTATTTACCACTTCGTTTTCTTTATAGTGTATCTGCCACTTATAATCCATATTTTGCCATTTGCAACCTCCACACACACCGAAATGTTTACATGGTGGTTCCACTCGTTTATCTGATGGTTCTATAAGGCGTTCCACAGTAGCCTCATAGTATCTGCTTTTCTTTTTTATCACACGAGCATCTACCACATCACCTGGTACGGCACCGCTTATAAGTACTGTACGCCCGTCTTCGGCATGAGCTACCGATTTGCCTTGTGCAGCAGCGTCGCTTACTATAAGAGAGGGTAGTATGAGGTTTTTAGGACGTTTTCCCATATCATTAAATCTATCTTTTATATCGTGGCAAAGGTAATTATAAAATATGAAATGAGTGAGAGGAAGATTTTATATAAGGCGTTTGTGATATACATTACGCGAAGCACCATCATATTTCCCTTCCACCAGCGTTATGAATTCATAGCCTATGGCTGTCATATTGTTTTGGCTGTGAGGATTATATGGTGATATGGTGCAGAATAGCTCCTGTATTCCTCGGCGACGGGCTTCATATTCTAGGACTTCGGTGATGGAGCGTTGAAGACCTTGACCTCGGTATTGTGGGAGGACTATGATGAGTTTCATATTGGCATAGATGTCATAGTTTTCTATGTCATCATAAAGGTAATGTGCTAGATTTTCATCACTGTTGCCAGGGAAATACAGTACACCAAAGGCCACCATTTTTTCTTCACCTTCTTCTAATGTATATACCCCTATTCCATAGTGATTTTCTAGACAATCCAATAACATTTCACGAGTATTGGCTCGTAGTATCTGTGGGTTTGTCATCACTGCAAATGCAGCTTTTTGTATCTCCATAACGGTATCTATACTGCTACCGTCTATGGGACGAAATGTAAATTTATTCATAGCATTGTATTCCGTAGATTTTCTGTTCTATTCCGGTTTCTAGTGTTTTATTTTCTCTATATTTTATCCATAGGTCATGTAGTTCACGGATATTGGCAAAATTACCATGTTTGAGTTTGCGGCGATAGATTACGGGGTTGCGTACCGCTATAAAGAAACGATATGCAAAAAGGTCATCTAGTAGTTCTATAGATACGCGGTCTTTTTTAAGTAGTATGTTGAGTACTTCAAAGAACGTGAGATAGTTGGATATCTGGCTATTGGTAAGGGAGTCTATCTTTTTTTCTTGTCCTTCTAGTTCTTCTGTGCTAGCACCTCTATCTAGCATATTCTGGTATGTATCTAGTAGTACATAGGTGTTTTTGTAATCGTCGTTGTTTACATATTTGTCATTGATGTCAAATATAAACTGGGCTTCAGATATCTCTTGCTGGGAGTTAATCTGTTTGGCGATGGAGATGATGGCTATAAGAGATGAGACTATAGCTATGAGTTCGTTATACCCCGCTAGATGAAACGTAATAGCCGATAGCACTACCGATATCACAAAGTCGGCATTCTTTACATTTTCATGTGTGGTTATAAGTGTGATGGCTATGATGGTAAGTGTCACAGCCGATATATTGGCTTTTTCTCCTAGCAAATCTATGATTATACCACTATAATCAGAATACGTCATCAACGTCAATGTAAGTGCTATGAGGAGTAGCAGATATGAAAATTGGATGGGTATCTGGGTGATGAAAGATAAAAGGCTGCGTTTCATATATATTATGAGTTTATTTAATTATGTTTTCTTTATTGCTAGTCTTTATAAATCGCAAGGAGAGATAACGTCTTACAGGTATATCATATAGTTTAAGACATAGATACGCCAGAGAGATACTGCCTATGCATACTACCGCTACCCACACCCAAGTTTCCTCTAGTGTATATAGCCTGTTCTCTATAAGATATGAGTAGAAAAGATACATTACGGGGTAGTGTACTATATATACAGGGAATGATATATCTCCAAGGAATTTGCATATTTTACCGTTTGCTCCTCTGTCCATACTTCCCGATGCTCCTATCCATACCAGAGTAGGAAATGCTATTATCACACAGGCCATTTCGTAAACGCTGTTCATACATACAGGTTCTAGTCCTTCTATGTATGGAACTGTAAAGAGTAATACTAGAACTGCACTACATATCCAGAAAGCTCCTTTTATCTTTACAGGTTTGAAATTGCGAGCTAGCACCATACCCATAGTAAATGGGAATAGCATTCTCAAGAGACCTCCTATCACATTTACGGTATCCAGTGTCCAGCCAACTCCTATACTGCCATAGCCCGAAACATTGCCCAGAGCATATGAACTCATACCTATACCTAGAGCTATACATAGTGCAGTGAGCCATCTGGTAGACAGACGGCGTATGAAGATGCCATAGACTATATTGCCTATGTATTCATAGAATAGTGACCAACTAGGACCATTGAGTGGGAACATCTCTCCGTTGCCTCTTACATCATAGGGGGCTCCGGGGATAGCGGGGATAAACAAGCAAGTGAGCAGTAGGGCTACACCCACCCAAGCATATGACACTATATTTCCATCCCACATCTCTCTGCCTCCTATCACAAATGACAAGGCACCTATAACAGCACCCATTATGAGCATAGGGTGTAGCCTTATAAGACGG
The DNA here is from genome assembly GCA_017620815.1 of Flavobacteriales bacterium. GTDB lineage: Bacteria > Bacteroidota > Bacteroidia > Flavobacteriales > UBA1820 > Merdimorpha. Next base: position 7,633 of record JAGAUI010000014.1, on the reverse strand, counting down.
CGGCGGAAGAAATTACCCAATGTCATTTTCCCCCAACGGTCATCATAAGCATAGCTTATCACAAATCCCGATAGCATAAAGAAGAAATCCACCGCTAGGTAACCGTGGTTGATGCTGGTGATAAGACCATCTCCATCGCCATTGGTTATCTGGGCAAATGAAAAACCTTCATATATGTGATACCATATGACCAGTAGAGCGGCAACTCCTCTTAAGGCGTCCAGTATCTCATAATGTGGTTTACTATCTGCAAATGTTAACGTGATATTTTTTTTCATTAAGATATGATGTGTGTTATTTGGTTCTGCCACCCAATGCTCGTGCCAACTGACGGTAACGCTCTTTCACTTCTCCACTGAATGGCATACGCTCTACACATTCTAGTGCTTTGGCAGTGAAGCGTTCTATTTCGGCACATATGGCTACGTCTGCTCCTTTGGCAGTGAAGAGCTCCCTTACGTGTTCTATACGGCTTTCTTCATCTTTTATGGCAAATGCTTTTTCAAATTCTTCCATAGATGAACAACGATTGCGGGTATGTATGTAAAGGAATGTCTTTTTGCCTTCCAGTATGTCCCCTCCTATGCGTTTGCCAAATGTGCTTTCATCTCCATAAGTGTCTAGATAGTCATCTCTCAACTGGAAAGCTATGCCTATATAGCGTCCGAAATCATACAGGTTATCCACGTCTTTCTGTGATGCAGCCCCCACGATAGCCCCTATTGCCAATGCTCCACCTAGAAGTACAGCCGTTTTAAGTTCTATCATTCTAAGGTATTGAGCCATAGTAACGTCTTTCTCCTTTTCAAAGTCCATATCCATCTGCTGACCTTCACATACATAACGAGCTACAGAATTGAATACTCTCACTACTGCCTTGAAAGTCTTTTTATCATAGTGCTCAAATAACTCGTATGCTTGAATCATCATCACATCTCCCGATAGTATGGCTGTGTTTTCGTCCCATCGTTTGTGGACGGTTTCCTTTCCTCTACGCATAGAGGCGTGGTCCATAATGTCATCGTGAACGAGAGTGAAATTGTGAAATACTTCTATGGCTAGGGCGGCGTCTATGGCTTTTTCTATCTTCTCGCCAAAACTTTCGGCAGCGAGTAGCACCAGTGCTGGACGTATCCTCTTGCCGCCTAGAGAGAGTATGTACTGTGTGGGAGTGTATAGAGATGGGAGATGAGAATATCTCTCATAAAATCCTTCCAATGCACTCTCTATGCTTTCTGAATATATTTCTCCTAATTTCTTCATGGCTCTATTTTTTTATTTTACCTATCAGTGTGCCCTGTGTGGCTCCTGTTATCTCTACATCTAGGAATTCACCTATGCTGTGCCCTTCGGCTGGGAAAACGGCAACTATACCCTGTGGGTTACGGCCAAAGAGTTGGTCTTTGTTTTTTTTGGAGGTGCCTTCGACAAGGATACGACAGGTGCGTCCTATGTAGCTGTGATTGCGATATGCCGAATGTTCACTTTGCAGAGTGATAATCTCGTCTAGACGGCGTTGTTTGACAGCATCTGGCACGTCATCTGGATAGTGTGATGCTGCATAAGTGCCCGGACGTTCACTGTATTTAAACATATAACCGAAATCATACTTGACATAACGCATGAGTGATAGTGTGTCCTCGTGGTCTTCGTCGGTTTCGGTGGGGTATCCTGCTATGACGTCCATCGTGATGCCACAGTCGGGTAGTTTGGCTCGTATGCGGTCTATGAGAGCCATGTATTCCTCGCGAGTGTAACCACGATGCATGTGTTTGAGTATGCGGTTGCTGCCACTCTGGAAAGGCAGATGTAGATAACGGCATATATTATCGTGAGAGGCTATGGCATCTAGCACGTCATCGGTCATGTCGTGAGGATTTGATGTGCAGAAGCGTATGCGTAAAGAAGGGAAAGCCTCGGCTACCATAGTGAGTAGCTGTGAAAAACGTACGGCATTTTTTTTCTGCTTTTCGCTGGCCTTATCAAAATGTTTTTTTGGCCCACCTCCATACCATAGGTATGAGTCTATGTTCTGCCCGAGGAGAGTTATCTCCTTGTAACCTTCTTGTTGTAGAAGACGTATCTCACTAATGATGGTCTGAGGGTCTCGGCTGCGTTCGCGACCACGGGTATATGGCACTACACAGTATGTACACATGTTATCACAACCTCTCATCACCGATACAAATGCACTTATGCCGTTCCCGCTTACTCTCACAGGGATAATGTCGTCATAAGTCTCTTCCAGAGATAGCTGTACGTTTACCGCATTGAGATTATTGCGTGCATTTTCTACCAGATGAGGTAAGTCGCGGTATGAGTCTGGACCTGCTACTATGTCCACCATCTTCTCTTCCTCTAGCAGACGTTCTTTGGCACGAGATGCCATACACCCTAGTACTCCTATAAGCAGGTGTGGACGTGTGCGTTTAAGGTGAGAGAAATTGGAGAGTTTATTGCGGACGGTTTGTTCGGCTTTTTCACGCACAGAACAAGTGTTGAGCAGTATGAGGTCGGCTGTGCTTGCGTCTGTGGTGCGAGTATAACCCGCTTTTTCCATTATGGCATATACTACCTCGCTATCGGCTACGTTCATCTGGCAGCCGTATGTTTCTATAAATATCTTCTGTGGGTGGGCAGCCTGCGGTACGCAGGCTGCCTTTCCTGCTTTTATTTCTGACATACTGATGTTTAATACAATGCCTTCCTAAATCTTTACTTTTTTTATTTTTCCAGTACCACACATAGGTTGCGGTCTCCAAAACCATCATCTATACGTGATACGGCAGGGAATAGTTTGTTTTCCTCCACCCAAGGTAGTGGGAATGCTGCTACGCTACGGGAGTAGGCGTGGTTCCATTCCGGTGCAGCTACTTCAGAAAGAGGGTGAGGAGCATTTACCAGTGGGTTGTCTGGGTTGTCGCTCCACTGTTTAATCTCTTCCATGATGTTTATCATAGTATCTGCAAAACGGTCTAGCTCTTCTTTGCTTTCGCTTTCGGTAGGTTCTACCATCAAAGTCTCGTGAACGGGGAATGAAACGGTAGGAGCGTGGAAACCGTAGTCCATAAGACGTTTTGATATGTCACCAGCTGTGATACCATATTTTTCCTTGATAGGACGTATATCCACTATTAGTTCGTGGGCACAGTATCCATTTTCACCGCTGTAGAGTATAGAATAGTGTCCTTCCAGACGTTTTTTAAGGTAGTTGGCATTAAGGATGGCATATTGAGTGGCTTTCTTAAGACCTTCGGCACCTAGAGTGAGTATGTATGCATATGATATGGCGTCTATCATAGCCGAACCCCAAGGAGCAGAAGAAAGACCTGTGCAAGCCTTCTCGCCGCCAGTCTTAACGATAGGGTTGCCGGGTAGATATGGAGCCAAATGCTGTTTAACACATATAGGACCTACACCGGGGCCACCACCACCGTGAGGCATAGCAAATGTCTTGTGAAGGTTGAGGTGGCATACATCGGCACCTATAAGACCTGGCGAAGTAAGACCTACCTGAGCATTCATATTGGCACCGTCCATATAAACTTGACCACCACACTCGTGTATGATATCTACTATCTCTCTTACACGGCTTTCAAATATACCATATGTGCTAGGATATGTTATCATCACACATGATAGGCGTTCGGCATTTGCTTGTGCTTTTTCTTTCAAGTCTTCCACGTCTATGGTACCGTCTGGTAGGGATTTAATGGTGATGATTTCCATTCCCGCCATTGCAGCCGATGCAGGGTTGGTACCGTGGGCACTTTCTGGGATAAGACATACTTTACGATGACCTTCGCCCATATCGCGTTGGTATTCTATAATCATACGCAATCCAGCATATTCGCCAGATGCACCCGAAAGAGCTTGCAGTGAAGTGGCTGCCATGCCAGTGATATCGGCCAAGAATTGTTCCAGACGTGATAGAAGCACACGATAGCCTTCTGTCTGTTCTTCTGGAGCAAATGGGTGGATATTACCCCATAGAGGATATGAGAGCTGTATCATCTGTATGGCGGCATTGAGCTTCATGGTGCATGAACCTAGCGGAATCATACTATGAGTGAGAGATATGTCGCGGCGTTCTAGTTTCTTTATGTAACGCATCATCTCGGTTTCGCTGTGGTATTTCTGGAATACTTCCTGTGTGAGGATATCATCTGTTCTCAACATAGAAGCATCCAGTGTTACCTCTTCTGCCATTGTGGGTATAGTATCATATACCATGTCTTTGGCAGCACATAGGACATACATTATACGGGCTATGTCTATAAGTTCGGTAGTTTCGTTTATGGAGATACCTATAGCGTCATCATCTACATAGAGGAAGTTTATACCTTCGGCTTCGGCTATTTCTTTAAGGCGTTCTGTATTTTCTCCGGTCTGGATGTACAGCGTATCAAAATAGCTGCCATACACTACTTCATATCCTGCTTTTTCCACTTCGCGAGCAAGTGTAGAAGTAAGCAGGTGTATCTTGCGAGCTATGGCACGCATACCACGGCCGCCGTGATAAACACCATACATACCTGCCATTATGGCCATAAGCACGGCCGAAGTACATATGTTTGACGTAGCACGTTCACGTTTTATGTGCTGTTCACGCATCTGCAAAGCCATACGCAATGCGCGTTTTCCGGTCTTGTCTTTGGATACGCCAATGATACGTCCTGGGAGGTCGCGTTTATACTCCTCGCGAGTGGCAAAATAACCTGCTGCTGGCCCGCCAAATCCCATAGGAAGACCTAGACGTTGTACGCTACCTACCACTACATCGGCACCCCACCTAGCAGGAGGTGTAAGAAGAGCCAATGCCAAGATATCGGCAGCTACGGCTACTTTAACGCCTGCTGCGTGAGTTTTTTCTACCCATTCGGCATAGTCATTGACTTCACCTAGTGCGGTAGGGTATTGGATTATAGCTCCAAAGAAACTATCATCTGCTTCCCATTCCCATTCGTCGCCTTCTACTATCTCTATTCCTAGCGGAGTAGCACGAGTGATAAGCACGTCAAGAGTCTGTGGTAGTACGTTTTCAGATACAAAGAAACGACATACGCCTGCCTGTTTCTGGGCACGAGTACGTGTGTGGTAAAGCATAAGCATTGCTTCGGCGGCCGATGTTCCTTCGTCCAGTAGTGAAGCATTTGCCAGCGGCATACCGGTAAGCGAAGATATCATAGTCTGATAGTTGAGCAGAGCTTCCAGACGACCTTGTGAAATCTCGGCTTGGTAAGGGGTATAAGATGTGTACCAAGTAGGATTTTCAAACACGCAACGTTGTACCACTCCTATCATAGGCGAAGGGTTATAGCCTAGACCTATGTAGTTTTTCATAGGGCGGTTAAGACTGCATAGAGCAGCAAAATGTTCTAGGTATTGGTTTTCGGTGAGAGCCTCAGGGATGTTGAGAGCTGTATCGGCTAGGATGTCGGCAGGGACGGTTTTTTTTACCAGTTCGTCTAGGGACTCTACGCCTATGGTTTTGAGCATTTCATCTGTTTGTTCTTCTCTTACGCCTATGTGGCGTGCTGAAAAATCATGTGGTTTCATATCTTTATATTTTATGTTTAAATTTCTATGATGATGGTGTATGTTTTAAAGTGTAAAGATACATATTTTGTATGGGATATATGCAAATAGTGGGGGCTTTTTTATGGTAAAAAAATGATATGAAAAGCTTTTATGTAAAAAGTGTAGAAGATGTAAAAAAAATGATGAAGATTGTTTTTTTTTGCACAAAATTCGTACATTTACATCGTAGATAAACGCATACATATAATCAAAAAAAACGCACGACAATGAAATCCCTTAAATTATTTTTCCTACTGGCGATAGGTAGCCTATCCCTAGGAGCAGCAGCACAGAACTATGAGGTAAAAGGAGTGGTCATAGACGCAAAGGGGGAGCCTGTGGTAGGGGCTACCGTACGCACCAACAAAAGCAAAGCCTCCGCTATCACACGTGATGGAGGTGTTTATACCCTCACCGCCACACCCAAGGATACCGAGCTACGCCTTATAATGAACAAATACACGGTGATGGAAAAAGAATTAAGTGCCGCGATAGCCAGTCACCCCATAGCATTTGAACTGGACGAGACCAACGACCCTACTGTAACGGGATATACTGTGGGAGACACCTACTACCCAGGAGAAGCGGATGCAAGCATTAGTGATATTTTTAAAAACCGTTTTCCAGAAGTAAAATATGAAGGAGAATATATTAGATTAAAAAATTCAGATTATGCGGCAATGATTGCAGGAGGGAAACTCTGTGTAGATATAGATGGCAGTGTAGGAGATAGATTAACAGGTATTGAACCAAGCCAAATATATAGCATAAAAGTGCTTAAAGATGGTTCATCTTATGGGACTCAAGGTCTTGGTGGAGCTGTTGTAATAGTAACTAAAGCCTATCACGAGGCAAATAAAAGCGTGGAAAAAGCAGATATTTCTGTGGGGAAGGATAGCATACGCGGCGTGGTAAAAGACGGCTGGGGACGTGTAGTCCCTGGGATGAGGATACGCACATCGTCTGGAGAGGAAACGGTAAGTGATGAGAATGGTAACTATGCCATACATATCACAAAAAAAGATAAATACTTACGTTGTGTGATGGACTACACCGAAGGTACTACCGTCCGCATAAGTAAAGCCAACACAAGTAAGCCTGTAAACCTCATTGTAATGCTCCGCCAGAACGACCTACGCGGTTGGTTCAGTGATGATTTAAGTACATACTATCCAGGTGCTGCCGATGGGGATTGGGCGTCTATCATTTCCCGCTTTCCTGCTACAGTTCTTGTGAATGAAAAGGTGTATTTTGTTCGTTATCAGCTTGTTAGTTTTAATCAAGGTGATACTCCTGATAAAAGTGATGAAGAAGAAGAAACAGAACTACTTAAAGGACGTGAATTTGAAATGCCAGCTCTTATAATTGTGGATGGCGTGGCTATGGAGGAGGCTACGATAGAATCCATAGAACCACATAGTGTTTACAGCATACAGATGGTAAAAGAGAATGCCGTTCCTATCTATGGTATGACAGCACAAAATGGAGCTGTTGTTATCACCACACGAGGCATGCAGAAAGGTTTGGTTGCAAGGACAGACTTTGAGGCTGTGGCTGCTAAAAGACATGGAGATATGAAAGGGTTTATAGCCGCACAGGGTAAAAACTTGGAGTATGAAGATGGCTACATAAAGGTAAATGGAGAACGTTGCCAGCTGTATATCATCAACGATAAAGAGTTCTCTCACATGCGTGGTATAGAGGTAGATATGATAGATGATATCATCATACTTAACGATGACTACACCGCCTCATACGGCGAGAAAGCCAAACATGGAGTAGTTCTTATAAGTGCCTCCCAGAAAGAAAAGAAAGTGGTAGATGAAGAGGGTAATACTGTGAGTGAGAAAGAATATAAAAAACAGGAGAAGAATAAGAAAAAGTGATAATTAAATCAAAAAAGCGTGCCAGGCACGCTTTTTTTGTTACACCTCTTTTCTTTGCTGCTTCAAAGAAAAGAGGCAAAAGAAACAAGCTTATGTCCCAGTGACCAGAAGTACGCAGTATACGCCCAAAATACCCTCACCTCAAACTTCGCTTTATTAGCCTCGCT
>JAGAUI010000013.1 GCA_017620815.1 Flavobacteriales bacterium | reverse complement strand
TGACCGCCCAAATAAGCGATAGCGGTGCCCCTAGGGGCACCGCTATCGCTTATTTGGGCTATTAACTATCACTCTCTATCATTTTTCCCGCAAATATGTCGTACATTTGTAGCTAATTATGAATTTATAAACAACAATAATTATACACCATAATGGAACAAAAAGTAAATACATCTACCCTTCGCGATAGTGCTATCATGCGTTGGAGTGCATTAGGAGTGATAGCCCTCACTATGATGGCTGCATATTATGTAAATGACGTGATGGCTCCATTGCAGACCATGCTACAAGAAAACCTAGGCTGGGATGGCTCTGAATATGGATTTTATACAGGGGCATACAGTTTCCTAAACGTCTTTTTGCTAATGCTCATATGGGGTGGTCTTATCATGGACCGCTTTGGAGTACGTTTTACAGGTAAACTAGCCACTATACTCATGGTAGTGGGAACTCTAATGGAGTATTACGGTATGAATTATATGGGTGGCAGTAACACTATCATAATGGGATATAAAAGCGATGTGCTTATGTGTGCTGCTGGATATGCCATATTTGGTGTAGGTGCCGAAACCGCTGGTATCACCGTTACCAAGATTATAGCTCGTTGGTTCCGTGGTAAAGAGATGGCTCTGGCTATGGGTATTCAGGTAGCTCTGGCTCGTATAGGCAGTCAAGCAGCTTATAGTCTGGCAATCCCTATCGCCAAACGTTTTGAGATAACAACACCTGTGCTTATAGGTCTAGTACTGCTTGTAGTGGGAATGATTTCGTTTTTTGTATTTGCGGTGATGGATAAAAAACTTGACGCCCAAGAAAGTGCTATGGATGACACAGACGAAGAAAAATTCTCATTTGCCGACGTTAAAAACATCATCACAAACCGAGGCTTCTGGCTCATATCCATACTATGCGTACTTTTCTACTCTTGCATATTCCCATTCCAGAAATTTGCCAGTGCCCTTATGATTACAAAATACGGCATAGACCCAGATTTTGCTGGTACTATAGTCGGACTACCAGCATTAGGTGCATTACTGCTAACTCCTATATTTGGAGGGCTTATAGACCGCAAGGGTAAGAGTGCCTCTATCATGATGTTGGGAGCAGCGATACTTATAGGAGTACACTTTACCTATGCCATACCTTCTATTGATTCTTGGGTGATAGCCGTAGCTCTTATGATATTGCTGGGAATAGCATTCTCTCTAGTGCCATCGGCTATGTGGCCCGCTGTTGCCAAGATTTTCCCTGTACGTCAACTAGGTACTGCTTATGCTCTTATATTCTTTATACAGAATATAGGACTATGGGGTATCCCTACACTTATGGGATATGTACAGGAACACTACTGTGTAGTAGGAGTAAATGAAAACGGAGCTGCTCTTTATAATTATACTCTACCTATGATTATATTTGGTGCTTTAGCTACTGCGTCATTCATTGTGGCCTACCTACTGCTACGTGCCGATAAAAAATATGGATACGGACTAGAACTCCCCAACATTAAAAAATAATTCTTATGAACGACTCTCACGTCATCTATCATTGGGGAGACAACCTACCGTATAATAGTGCGGTAGAACGACTCAAAGAACGATATGGCGGTCGGTTGCAGAAAATATCACTCGCCACGGGATTTACATGTCCCAACCGTGATGGGAGGGTGGGACGTGGCGGGTGTAGTTTTTGCAACAACGAGAGTTTTGTGCCATTCTACGCCCACGGGAAAGATATCAACCATCAGATAGATGAAGGTCTTAAGTTCCTACGAGAGAGATACCCCCGCACAGCTTTATTTTTAGGTTATTTTCAAGCATATACCAATACTTACGGGACATTTGAAGACATTAAACGCCTCTATCTACAAGTCCTTTCCCGCCCAGAAATAGGAGGTATAGTCATTGGTACCCGCCCGGACTGTGTAGATGAGAGGCTGCTTGATTTTTTTTCTCAACTATCCAGAGAGTACTTTGTAAGCATAGAATACGGTGTTGAAAGCACCAGTGATGAAGTACTACGTAGAGTTAACCGAGGCCACGACTATGCTACAGCGGTGCGAGCCATAGAGATGACCCACAGCCGAGGCATCCACACAGCAGCTCATTTCATGTGGGGGTTAGAGGACAGCCTCGAAAATATGCCAAAAGAGGTTGATGAAATAAATCGCCTACCTTTGGACTCCATAAAATTCCATCAGTTACAGATAATACGAGGCACTGCTCTGGAAAAAGACTGGGAAGAAGACCGAGGAGGATATCACATATTTTCCATAGAGGAATACACCCACTTTATCATAGACGTACTAGAACGACTCCGTCCCGACTTACCTGTCGAACGTTTTATATCTGAAACTCCACCTCGCTACCGCCGCTCACCTCTATGGGGTACAGACCTGCGTGTTCCACAGATGCGAGAAGCAATTATCAGAAAAATGAGAGAAGAAAAACGCTGGCAGGGACGCATTTTTTCCCTAAATTCGCACAGATAAAATATAATTATATACAACTATGGCCAAAAGCTCCACTACCACTCCCCTTATGGCACAATACAATGCCATAAAAGCCCAACACCCCGATGCCGTACTACTGTTCCGTGTAGGAGATTTTTACGAGACATTTGGACAGGACGCCATAGAGTGTTCCAAGATTCTTGGCATCGTACTTACCAAACGTGGTAATGGCAGTGCATCAGAAACAGCGTTGGCAGGATTTCCTCATCATGCGATAGACACATATCTCCCTAAACTTGTACTAGCAGGCAAACGCGTAGCTGTATGCGACCAGCTAGAAGACCCCAAACTCACCAAAAAGATAGTCAAACGCGGTGTTACCGAACTCATCACACCGGGTGTAGCGATGAACGATGGTGTTCTTTCGGCAGGTAAAAATAATTTCCTATGTGCTATCCATTTTGGAGAGAGGACAAATGGCATATCACTATTGGATATTTCCACTGGAGAATTCCTTATAAGCGAAGGCACACTTGGACAAATGGAGAAACTACTTCAGTCATTCTCTCCTAGTGAGGTTCTCCACGAACGTCGTCGTAAGACAGACTTCAATGCCCGTTTTGGCGGCAGTTACCGCACATACATGATGGATGACTGGGCATTTTCTGAAAATGGAGGCCGAGAAGTTCTCCTCAAACACTTCGGTACCACATCTCTTAAAGGATTTGGCATAGAAAAGATGAATAGCGGCATAGCTGCAGCAGGAGCTATCATGCACTACCTCAAAGAGACAGAACACAACCGTACAGAACACATATCTCGTATTTCCCGCATACAGAATGATAGCTATGTATGGCTAGACCGTTTCACCTCTCGCAACCTTGAAATACTATCCTCTCCACACCCAGAAGCCACAACTCTGCTAGATGTTATGGACCACACGCTAAGTCCTATGGGAGCTCGCATGATGAAACGATGGCTAATGCTACCCCTTAAAGACGTGAAAGCCATAAACGAACGTCAGAGTGCTGTCAAATACTTCCTCACTCAAGAAGAAAAAGCCGAAGAGATACGCCGTTATGTTTCATCTGTTTCAGATATTGAACGTCTAGCGGGTAAAGTAGCTACCGCACGTATCAACCCCAAAGAACTTATGGCTTTGTGTCGTAGCTTAGATGTATCTACTCCTATCAAGAACATATTGTCATACAGCGAAAATGAACATCTCTTACAGCTAACCTCATCACTGGATGCCTGTGGAGATTTATGTAGCCTCATACGCCGCACACTATGTGAAGATGCCCCCAGCCTACTCTCCAAGGGTGGTGTGATAGCCGAAGGCGTAGATTCTACACTTGATTCACTACGAGAGATATTACAGAACGATAAAACCATCCTCAACAACATCATAGAACACGAGAGTGCCCGTACAGGCATACCTTCGCTTAAAATATCATTTAACAACGTCTTTGGTTACTACATAGAGGTGCGTAACACCCACAAGGATAAGGTTCCTGCCGAATGGATACGCAAACAAACTACTGTTTCGGCCGAACGTTATATTACTCCCGAACTCAAAGAATTTGAAGCCAAAATACTAGGTGCCGAAGAAAAAATAGCACAACTAGAAAATAGTATATATACCGCTCTAGTAGAAAAAACAGCCAAATACATCACTGCTATTCAGGACAATGCACAGGTGATATCACAGATAGACTGTCTGTTATCATTTGCAACTATCGCCAGTGAATATGGCTATGCTTGCCCAGTAGTAGATGATAGTACAGACCTTGAAATCATAGACGGACGCCACCCTGTTATAGAACGCCGTATGAGTGTAGGAGAACAATACATTCCAAACAGCCTTACACTTAACCGCGAGAACCAACAGATAATAATGATTACCGGCCCCAATATGTCGGGTAAATCGGCATTATTACGTCAGACGGCACTTATATGTCTTATGGCACAGGTAGGAAGTTATGTTCCTGCATCTAGTGCCCGCATAGGCATCATAGACAAGATTTTCACTCGCGTAGGAGCTAGTGACAACATATCGGGAGGGGAATCTACATTTATGGTAGAGATGAATGAAACATCCAATATCCTCAACAACATCACCGAACGTTCGCTAGTTATACTAGACGAGATAGGACGTGGGACTAGCACCTATGACGGGATATCCATAGCTTGGGCGATATCTGAATTTTTGCATAATAGTTCTCAACATCCCAAGACTCTTTTTGCCACTCACTACCATGAACTCAATGAGATGGCAGATTCCTTCCCTCGCATACGCAATTTCAACGTTTCTGTACAACAACAGGGAGGACACGTAATCTTTACCCGCCGTCTAGAAGCTGGTGGTTCAAACCATAGTTTTGGTATTCACGTAGCACGTCTAGCAGGTATGCCTTCTCGCGTGGTGCGTCGTGCAGAACAGATACTTTCATCACTGGAGAAGAACAATCCTACCAGTGCATTTGCTTCGTCGGCAGCAGGAAAAGGCTCTAGCAGCAAAAAAACGACTGAAAACCCATTTGATAGTCCTATGCAGATGAGTTTCTTCCAACTAGATGACCCTACACTGCTCAACATCAAAGACCAACTCCAAAACATAGACATAAACAGTCTTACACCCGTTGAAGCATTGGTAAAATTATCTGAAATAAAGAAAAGTATAGGTCTTAAAGATTGACATTGAACAACTAGGCCATTGCAAAAAAGGGGCAGCCTGCGGCTGCCCCTTTTTTGCAATGGCCGTTTACCTATGTTATTTAACACATACAGCCAATCCTTCTTTTACTGCTGTAGCGATATAATCTACTTGTTCCTTATCCAGTTCTGTGTGCATAGGCAGGGACATCACCGTACGTACTAGAAGGTCTGTAGCTGGGAAGAGTGTATCATCATAGTCGTGAGTGTCATAAGCCTTCTGATGACGCAATGGCACTGGATAGTATATCATGGCAGGGATACCCTTACCTTTGAGGAATTCTATAAGAGCATCGCGGTCTATATTCTCATCAAGACGCAATGTGTACTGATGGAATACGTGAGTAGTACGTTCTGCTCGTGCAGGCACCTTCACGCCTTTAACTTCGGCAAATGCTTCATCATACATAGCTGCCGCTGCTTGACGGGCAGCAGTGTACTGGTCTAGATGACGTAGTTTTATACGCAATATAGCCGCCTGTATGCTATCCAGACGTGAGTTTACACCTATCTCGTCATGATAATAACGACGGTACATACCATGATTTACTATACCACGTGCACGGTGTGCCAGTGCATCATCATTGGTAAAGATAGCACCGCCATCTCCATAGCAACCCAAGTTCTTGGATGGGAAGAAAGATGTTGCTCCCATATTTCCTATGGTACCTGCTTTTTTAACTGTTCCATCTGTAAAAGTGTATTCGGCACCTATCGCTTGGGCGGTATCCTCTAGCACTAGTAGATTGTGTTCTTCTGCTATCTTCATTATCTCCTCCATAGGAGCACATTGTCCAAACAGATGCACAGGGATAATAGCTCGTGTACGAGGAGTGATAGCACAACGAAGAGCTTCAGGGTTCATTACCATAGTGTCTGGGTCAACATCTACCAATACCTGCTTAAGTCCTAGCAATGCTATAACCTCCACCGTAGCAGCAAATGTAAAATCACTGGTTATCACCTCATCACCACGTTCCAGTCCCATAGCCATAAGAGATATCTGTAGAGCATCTGTACCATTGGCACAAGGGATAACGTGTTTTACTCCCAGATATTGTTCTAGTTCTCCCTGCAGAGCGTGCACGTCTGGTCCATTTACAAATGCCGATGATTCCATAACCGCTACCACAGCAGCGTCTATCTCACTTTTTATTTTTTCATACTGACCTTTAAGGTCAACCATTCTTATATCTTTCATTATAAAGTATGTGTATTTCTTTTATTCTATTAAACAGACTACAAATGTACAACTCGCCATCTTAAAAACAAACTTTTGTTGCATAGTCTTGGTCATATATCGCAAAAAACATAAAAATATTTGATATCACGACCAAAATCTTTACTTTTGAGCCTTCTATAAGATTTAAAATAAATAGTCATATAATTATCCAATCATAGATATGGAAAAACCTACTGCCAAACCTGCCACCATTGCTATACATGGTGCTTACGACCCTGCCGAACATCAGAGTAGTTGTGCTGTGCCTGTTTATCTTACATCGGCATATGATTTTGGTACAGCCGAAAACGCCGCCAAAATTTTCAATCTATCACGTCCGGGCTATATATATTCGCGACTCAATAACCCCACGACCGATATCCTAGAACGTCGTCTTTCAGAACTTGAAGGGGGTGTGGGAGCTTGTGTATTTGCATCTGGAACTGCGGCTCTTTTCTCCACCATACTCACCCTTATGCATAGCGGAGACCACCTTATATCCTCCTCTATGGTATATGGTGGCACCCATACTATGTTCTCTATACGTTTGCCACGTATAGGTATAGAAACTACACTTGTAAACAGCATAGACCCTGAAGAATACGAGCGTGCTATACGTCCCAATACCAAAGCTATCTTTATAGAAGCTCTGCCAAATCCTCAACTGGTAATGATAGACATAGAAGCAATAGCCAGCATAGCACATCGTCACGGGATACCACTCATAGTGGACAATACCGTACCTACCAGTGCCCTTTTACGTCCCATAGACCACGGAGCCGATATAGTTACCTATTCTCTTACCAAATACATGCAAGGTCACGGTACTACTATGTCTGGTGCGGTGATAGACAGTGGACGTTTTGACTGGAAAGCATCTGGACGTTTCCCAGAATTCACAGAACCCGATGCTGCATACCACGGTATGATATATGCCGACCTCACTCCTGCTGCCTTTATCACCAAACTGCGTACAGAAGGATTACGAGACATAGGTGCTTGTATGAATCCGTTTGCGGCATTTGAAGTTATACAGGGACTGGAAACGCTAGGAGTTAGGATGAAAGCCCATAGCGAAAACACGCTTAAAATAGCCGAATATCTGGATAACAATGATGAAGTAGAGAGCGTTACATACCCTGCTCTTAAATCCAGCCATCAGCACGACCTATACCTCAAATACCTACCCAACGGAGCAAGCGGTCTTCTATCTTTCCGTATCAAGGGAGGGTATGAACGTGCCGAACGCTTTGTAAATTCGCTTAAAGTATTTGACCTAGTTGCCAATCTAGGAGATGTAAAATCCATCGTTACCCACCCTGCATCCATGACTCACCAGCAGCTCACCACAGAAGAACGTGAAAAAGCAGGTGTGTATGATAACCTCATACGCGTAGCTGTAGGAATTGAGGATATAGATGACCTGCTGAAAGATTTTGCACAGGCATTTGAAAAGAGCAAATAATACTTACACACAACACTATCCACAAAAAGCGGCACCCTATGGGGTGCCGCTTTTTACAATCACTTGTGGAGCCGCCGGGAGTCGAACCCGGGTCCAAACGAGCGACCTTTATGCTTTCTACACGTTTATTTTGTGAAAAGTTGTCAGGGCTGCCTAATGTCACAAACACCATAAGGGCAGCCTTACCCTGCATTTGAGATTTCAGTCCTCTGCCCTCAGTCGGCAAGAGGCTTGTTTTCACTTTTCGGCACCGCTTCTCCCGACGCCGTGAAACGTGGCTTCGGAGCGATGTCCCGCCTCTGTTCCTTGAACAGACGTAGGCTCTAGTCTTTCTGTGAAAGACTAGGCAGCAAGAGCGTAGTTATTTTCGCCGTTTATACTTTGAGGGAAGAGATTTAAGAGCCACTCCCCCACTGCTCTACGTGCTTACATATCGACCGGTCTCGCTGTCAAAGCCAATGCCGACCCCTATGTTTTTCACCCGCAAATATACGATTTTTTCACATCTATACTACCATACCCCGCCACACAACATTTTTTAACTCTCCCACAATGCTAAAATCTATCATCATATAAAATTTTGGTTGTAATTTCAAGACAGAACATCAGCTCTATCACAGTGAGAAATACTGCTATATTTTTTATGCTCTCTCTATCGTGTCTATGTGCTATCCCTTCCTCAGCACAGCAGGTTCCATATTTCTCCCAGTGGTATTATAACAAGGTTTACTACAACACCGCCTTTGCTCCTCTAGAAGGACGTAGCGAGATTCTGGCTACCTACCGTAGCATGTGGAGCAGCATAGAAGGAGCTCCACATACTGCCGCAATCATAGGGCGTATGCCTCTTTTTTCTTCACAGGGTGCAGGTAGTGCTATGATAGGATATGACCGTGCTGGAGGATTTTCAACTCTAGTCTCTAGGATAGGGTATGCTTATAGCCTACAGATAGGCAAATCCAGCATATCCATAGGTTTGACGGGAGGCATCACTCGTCTGGGAGTGGATGACAAATGGAACAGTTCTATGCCAGACGACCCTTATATTCCTACAGATAGGACTTCCTCGACTGCTCCACAGTTGGGGGTGGGAATAGCTATGTGGAGTAAGAGGTACTACATAGGTCTTTCATCTATACACACTCTGGAATTCTCCCATAACCTTACAGACGCACTATCATTAAAACAGAAGAACCACATCTTTTTTATGGGAGGGTATTCGTGGGATATAGGGCGTGATATATCTCTATGTCCTTCGGGGCTACTAGGTAGCGACATGACTACCCTTTCCTTGACTGCCAATCTTTCCACCATCATAAAACGCCGTCTTATAGCAGGTCTTTCATATGGCAACGAACGCTCATTTGGGATAAATGTAGGCTATATATGGAAAGAGCTACAAGTAAACTATTGCTATCAGACTGGGATTTCGGGATTAGCTAGTTCCACAGGAGGTTCTCACGAAGTCCTACTCATCTATCGTCCTTCACCCAAAGAGCGTAAAAAAACATCTGCTCCACCGCCATCTGCTGTCATAAGAGATGTGCGTTTCCTGTAACCATATCATTATCTAACTACCATTTTCACATGAAACTCACCATAACCACACTCTGTTTATCTACACTCATGATGTGTTCCTGTTTCACCGCCCACTCATCAGACAAAGGCGAACTCACTGGAGTACGCTCTCGAGGGACAGGATGGAGACACGACCGTCCACTAGGAATGGTAAAGATAGACGCAGGCTCATACATTATGGGCAACGCCTCTTATGACCCTTCTTCTGCACTGGATGGACAACTTAAAACCGTAACCGTTGCTTCGTTCTATATGGACGAGACCGAAATAACCAATAACGAATACCGCGAGTTTGTCTATTGGGTGAGAGATTCTATCTTCCGTGCACGTCTGGCACAGAAAGCCGCTGAAGTAGGAGCCGATAGCGATGAAGGTGTAGGCTACTATCGTTATCTCTCCAGCGAGGAAGAAGAAACACCCTATCATGAATATATGATGCGTACATACGGCTCTCTCAACCCCAATGCTCCCAATGAAGGTCGCAGGATAGACTGGAGCCGTAAACTAGACTGGGGGCGTGAACAGAAAGACATCTACTCTGTAGAAGTACGGGACGGCATGCTGCTACCCATAGAATCTCGGCTTTCGGCAGAACTGGAAGACAGGATAGACACGCGTCAGCTCATATACACCTATGTTTCCATAGATGAAAATCGTGCCGCCCGTTTTGGTGGAGGGAAGATAGAAGACTTCATGCAGACACATAACATAGCTGTCTATCCAGATACCACCGTATGGGTACGGGATTTTATCTACTCCTATAACCTCCCATCTATGCAGACGTATTTTGAATCACCTGCTTATGATGACTATCCTGTGGTAGGCATAACATGGCAACAAGCTATGGCCTTCTGTCATTGGCGGACACAGAAAAAAAACGCATACCAACGCTCCCGTGGCGAACCTCCCGTCCCCGCCTTCCGCCTACCCACCGAAGCCGAATGGGAATATGCTGCCCGCGGAGGTCTTAACCAGTCACCGTATCCTTGGGGAGGGCCATCCACTATGGATTCCAGAGGGTGCTTTTTAGCCAATTTCAAACCCATGAGAGGGAACTATATGGCCGATGGTGTCTATATGACTTCCCCTGCTCGTTCATTTGCTCCCAACTCATACGGCTTATACTGCATGGCTGGAAATGTCGCCGAATGGACGCTATCATCATACGAAGCATCAAGCACTTCGTTTGTATCATCACTCAACCCTACATACACCCTAGAGCTTAACCACAACAAGGTCATCAAGGGTGGCTCATGGAAAGATGTGGCTCTGTTTTTACAGATAGGCACACGGGATTATGAACATAGGGATTCTGCTCGCAGCTACATAGGATTCCGCACCGTACAGGACTGTCCCGATATAGGAGTAGGGAAAAATCGCAAACTATAAAAACGTCATACCATGAAAGAGAACACATCATTTCTAGGTTCTAGGACTTGGAAGAAATTTGTAAATGTAGCCTACAATCTAGGTGCATCGGTTGTTATCATAGGTGCTATGTTTAAAATTCTGCACCTTCCTTACGGCGACCTTATAATAGGTATAGGTATGCTTTCAGAAGCTATACTATTTGCTATCACGGCCATAGACCCCATAGGATATGACTATCATTGGGAGAAGGTGTTTCCTGCTCTGGTAGGTGGGGACAAATCCCAAGATACAGCTGCTGTCATTCCCATTAGTGATAATAATATAGAAACATCTCTTTCAGAAAAACTGGACACACTACTCTCCCGTGCAGGTATAGATGCCTCTATGATGGAGCGTCTTTCAGAAGGGATGAACAGGCTCTCACAAGAAGCTCGCTCGCTTTCATCTCTTGAGGGGGTAAGAGCTGCTTCTACGGCATATTCCACCCAGATGAACACAGCCACAGAAAATCTAGAAAAACTCAACCTCATATACACCTCCCACATAGAACAGATGGCACATCAGGAGAGTCATATACGCACCATATCCTCTACCATGCAACGCGTAGCCGAAAGCTCCTCCCGTGTGAGTGGCAGTATAGAACGCTTAGCTGCCAATCTGGAAGCATTGGGTAGTATCTATGGCAATGTCCTTAATGCTATGAATCCTTCTAGTAGGAAGTAACGGTAATCTCATAGAGAAACTATTTACCCACAACATTTAAAACCAAAACTATAGATATGGCTCTTTCGGCAAATTCTCCTAGGCAGAAGATGATAAATATGATGTATCTAGTGCTTATGGCTCTGCTGGCACTCAATGTGTCGATAGACGTACTAGGTGCCTTCTGGAGTTTTGAACGTACTATGTCCACCACTACCTCACAGATAGAGAGTAAAAACCTGTCCCTCTATGCCGATATCTCTACCAAGGCTCGTAATAACCCTGTAAAATACTCCTCTACTCTGGAAAAAGCCACCGCCCTACGCAATGCTGCCGATAGTTTTTTCAATGCTCTACAAGGCTATAAAATAGAGATGTTGCGTATGGCTCGTGTCATATCGAAAGGTAGCGATGTCATTCCCTCCCAAATAGAAAACATAGACGACCTTTCCTCTACTGCCATAGCAGGAGAATTCTTTTTCCCAGGCGGTGATTTAAGAGAAGGTAAGGGTGCAGAATTTACACAACTTATGGATTCATTCCGTACTCTAGCATCCTCCATGACCAGTGACACACATCTGCTCTCTATGATAGCAGTAGATTTTTCTACTTCGCCAGTAAAACGAGGAGATGTAAGCGTTGAATGGATTAAAGATAGATTTTCTGCCTACCCTCTAGCGGCTGCATTGGCATTTATATCACAATACCAGTCTCGCATACGTTCCACACAGGAAGAACTCCTCACACAGATGATTTCTGCCACTACCGAAGGAGCCCTCCTAGTTCCAAATACCCTCACAGCTATGGTTCTCCCACAATCCACCACCGTAATGGCTGGTAGTGCATTCCGTGCTCAAGTAATACTGGCTGCTTATGACGATACTCAATCCCCCGAAGTCTTTTTAAGTAACGGACAGAAAATGCCAGTAGAGGATGGGAGAGGCATCATCTCTATTCCTACTTCTTCCACAGGAGAGAAGAAATGGAGTGGATACATACGCATACGTACAGATGAGGGAGAGATTAAAGATTTCCCATTTGAAGGGGAGTATGACGTTACTGCTCCTATGGCAGTAATATCTCCCACCCGCATGAACGTTCTATACCGTGGGATAGAAAATCCTGTGAGTATCTCCATCCCCGGTGTTGCAGCAGATGCCGTTTCTCTATCGGGCCCCGGAGTACGATTATTGGGAGCAGGGAAATACATCATAGACCCTTCTTCTGTGCAAGGTCGCACGGCTCGTTACACTCCATCGGCACGTATGAGTGATGGGACTATCCACACTTTCCCCGCCCAAGAGTTCCGTATAAAGAGTGTCCCTGCTCCCGTAGGACAGATACGCGGGCAGAGTAATCTACGCATAAATAAAAACACTCTAGTACAGAATCGTGTAGAAGTGAGCTATCCAGACTTTGAGTTTGACATACCACTCACTGTTACAGGTTTTACAGTAAAAATACCCGGTCGCCCATCATACCAAGTAGTAGGAGATAGGTTCTCGTCACAGGCAGCCAATGCCATAATAGGAGCGGCAACAGGCAGTGAGATAGTCATTCGCGATATCAAGTATTCGTTTGATAAGCCCAGTAAAATTCCCTCCAAAGAACCCACACCCATAGTGATAACCCTTATGTGATGAAAAAGATGAAAACAACAACCCTACTCACTATATGTATGGCATTATCCAGTACCATACTCCACTGCCAATCCCACAGCGTTTCTATCCTTAACGCCTCCACCCCTCAGGAATACCACGAGCAGTACTCTTCCTCTATAACCGACACTTCCATAGTCCCTGTCAAATACCCATACACCTTCCCTCGAGATGTGATGTGGAGTGTGGTGGTCTATGAAACGATAGACCTAGACCAGAAAGTAAACCTACCACTATACTTCCCTACCGATGAAAAGATGTTACCCATACGCAAGAGCATGTTTGCAGTGCTTAAGGACGCTATAATGGAGGGTCGCATAACTCACGTCTATGATGACGAATACTTTAAAAATCCTCTCACCCCACAAGAAGTCTCATCTCGGTTGGAAATGAAAGGCATAGACCAGTATGCGATGGACAAACTAGCCGAAGGCGAAACTCTTACAGCCGCCGATACCATAACATACAGCGTTACCCCAGACATGGTTACCCAGTATCGTATCAAGGGGATGTGGTATTTTGATAAGCGACACAGCGAATTGCGTTACCGTTTGCTAGCCATAGCCCCATACAGCCGCGATGCCAGCGGAGTAAAAGCAGGAGATGATGATATGGTTGCTCTTTTCTGGATATGGTATCCCGATGCCCGCAAAGAACTAGACAGCTATCCCGCTTTCAATCCACAGAATACCGCCCAAAACATATCCTATGATGATATCCTCACAGCACGACGCTTTTCTGCCGTTATATATAAACAAGAAAATATGTATGCCGACCGTGCCATAGAGGACTACCTACGAGCCAATGCTCTATTCCAATTACGCGAAGCCGACCGCATCAAGGAAATGATACGCGCATTTGAAATGGATATGTGGATATATTAAAAAGATGTCGGGTTGCCACGCGTGGCAACCCGACCATAAAAACTAAATAAAGGATATTATCTTAAAAATGAAAGGGGGTTATTTTTCCTCTGGTAGGCATATAATACGTATCCACTCTTCTGGTTTAAGATATTTCTGTCCAGCAGCTTTTACATCATCTATGTTAAGAGCATCTATATAGTCTTTGGTTTTAAGTGCTTCATCGGGAGAGAGTCCTTGACTTACAGCACCAGAAAGGATAGATAGCCAGTATCTA
This sequence comes from Flavobacteriales bacterium, assembly GCA_017620815.1. Taxonomy (GTDB): domain Bacteria; phylum Bacteroidota; class Bacteroidia; order Flavobacteriales; family UBA1820; genus Merdimorpha. The sequence continues at coordinate 30,563 of JAGAUI010000013.1, read as the reverse complement.
TTGGTTTTGGTCTGTTCTACCCATTGCAGAGCATTTTGTTCTTTTTTGGCTGCTACTTCTTCAGCTGTAGGGCCATTGGTATATAGCTCTTTAAGGTCACTTATAGCACGTTCATATAGTTCTTTATATTTTTCTACATTTGAAGAGAAAGCAATTATGAATTCTGCTTCGTCTTTTGGCTGCCAATATGCAGTACCACGAGCTCCCACAGAATATGTTCCTCCCATCTCCTCTCGCAATGATTTAAGAAGACGTGTAGATAGTATAGATGAGAATATAGTAAAATCAAATGCAGTCTTGCGGTCATATTTCACATCATCTCTATTGAATACAAATCTCACATTGGCTTTGGCATCTACACCCTTGTTAAATACTTTTTCTGTCTTTCCAGCAGGATATTTGGAAGTGATGTCTTTGTATGCCTCTTTAACACCTTTGGCAGGGAGCGAAGCGATGTATGTCTCTATATATGGACGTATCTCATCTAGAGTAAAGCTACCTACAAAATAGAAGTTAAAGTCATCGGCTCCTGCAAAACGTTCGCGGTAGATTTCCTCTACACGAGAGAGGTCTATACCGTCATAGTCTGCTGGTAGCGGAGTATTGAGAGCACGTGGATTGCCGTTTGAAAGGAATTCTGTAGTCTTATATGAGAAATAAGCTTCTGGGTCTTCCATAAGCAAAGCCGCACGAGCCTTACCATTCTTCACAAATAGTTCAAATGCCTCCTGTGAGAAATATGGAGCTGTGAAATGCAAGTACATAAGTTCAAATGCTGTCTTGGCATCTTTTTTCACATACTGTCCATTTAATGTTTCTGTGTAGGCATTGATAGCAGGAGATATGCGTACATTTTTACCTGTAAGGAATTTGGAAAGGTCTGTAGCAGAAATACCGTTTATACCACTCTGTGATAGTATCTGTGTCGCAAAACGGATGTTGCGGTCATCTGCTGCCTCATAAAGACTACGTCCACCCTTACTAGTTGCAGCCATTAGGATTTCATCATCCTTAAATGTAGTAGGTTTAAGATATACTTTGGCTCCGTTTGATAGAGTCCATTCTACCACACCAGACTTATCGTGTGTTTTTTCTGCAACCACTTTACCTGCAACAGGAGTTTTATCCATAAGCTGTTTTACAGCCATCTTGTCTTCATAAGGTTTGATGGATTTGTCATTATCTACTGCTGCAAATATATCTAGAAGCTCTTTTTCACTAGGATATGGCAATCCTTCTGGGCCCATAACCATCACCACACGGTTATCTTCTGTGATGAGTTTATCTCCATAAGTATTTACTTTTTCCAGAGTGATAGATGGTAGAACCTCTTTTACTAGTGCATATTCAAACTCTATACCCGGAATAGACTCTCCTACTAGGAAATGACGTTGTAGTTCTCCAACGTGCTGTGCAGAAAGCATTTTTTCACGGTTTGAATAGCTCTGTTCAAAACGGCTCAATACAGCAGCTTTGGCACGGTCTAGCTCTCCCTGTGTGAAGCCGTAAAGTTTGGCACGCTGAGCCTCTGTCTGAAGACATTTAAATGCTGCCTGTGCACCTCCGGGAGCACACACCGCAACAGTATTAAATGCTTTGGTACGACGCAATAGTGTGCTGTATCCAGCACCAGCATAGATGAACGGAGCTCCCGGTTTACGAGTTATCTCCATTAGGCGGGCACTCAACATCTCTCCATATAGACCAGCTTCTATATCTTCTATATAGTCGCCCTGTGTCTTGTTTTCTTTTTCTCCCACACGGAATATCACCTGCAACTGTGTAGTAGGCATTTCGCGGTCTGTAACCACGATAGCTTTTGCTCCCTTAAATGGAGGGATAACTTCCTCTTTACGTTCTGGAGCCTTGCGTGGATTCTTTTCCTTGCCAAACAAAGCCTTGATTTTGGCTTCGACCTCGTCTGGATTCATATCTCCTACTACTACCACGGCTATGTTATTTGGACGATACCAATTATCATAGAAACTGCGAATGGTTTCATAAGGGAAATTCTTGATTACCTCTTCTTTACCTATAGGCATACGTTCTGGATACTTACTACCCGATAGCAGCACAGGGAAGTATTTTTCTGAAAGACGTTCACTAGCACCACGTCCTAGACGTAGTTCTTCTAGTATCACACCGCGTTCGCCGTCTATGTCTTCGTCTGTCATATTGAGGTAGAAAGCCCAGTTAACCAGCACAGAAAGTCCTAGGTCTAGGTGTTCTTTGGGGACGGGAAGCATATAAACAGTCTCATCAAACGAAGTATAGGCATTAAGGTCTGCACCAAAACGTACACCTATCTCTTCTAGACGGTCTATGATAGCATTGCCTGGGAAATCGCGAGTACCATTAAATGCCATATGTTCTGTAAAGTGGGCTAGACCTCTCTGGTCATCGTTCTCCAGCACCGAACCTGCGTTTACCACTAGACGCAACTCTACCTTGTTTTCAGGGAGAGCATTATGACGTATGTAGTAAGTAAGTCCGTTTTTGAGTTTACCCACCTTGATGTCCTTGCTTACAGGTAGCGGAGCATCGGGATTGTAGCTGAAGCTCTCTTGTGCATAGCACCACATAGTACCAAAGAGCATAGATACAGCTACGAGTAATGTTTTTCTCAATTTTGTCATAACATCTATTGTTTTAAAGTTTAATTTATCATCTATTTATTCATGAGTCCAAATGTACATCATAAAGACATACATTGTACTATATTTTTCTACTTTCCTCTATTTGAATTGCTTTTTCACGGTTATATGAAAAAGTACCTGTAAATCCATACATTCTCTTACATATCCACATAAACACAAGACCTCCAGCTAGAAGGATAGCTGTATCGGCATGTGTTACATCTGGTGTTGTGTCGCGGAATATAGCTGCTGTCTGGAACACCATTCCTTCAGATGTAACTAGAAGCGAAGCTAGTAAGTTATTGGCAAAGTGCATACCTAGAGCCAATTCTATACCATCGTCCTTTATGGTTACATATCCCATTATAAGTCCCATGATAACATATTGAGGCATTGCCACCCAGAACCCATAGGTATCTACTTCGGGATTGGCGGCATGCATGAGCCCAAATAATAGAGAAGTCGCTATAAGAGCCACCACACCACTACGGAAGAGAGTAGTTGCCCCCTGCATAAGGTATCCACGGAATAGAACCTCCTCCATGGCTGTCTGCAATGGAAACATTATCACTCCCACCACTAGCAGAGGGAAAAATTTGGACGCATCAAAATTAAGCACCACGTCACTGTCCCCACTCACTTGTGCCATAGTGATAGAGAGCGTAAGTAGTCCCCACACTGCCGCACCAAACGCCATACGCTTCCAGTCAAAACGGCTACGTCCAGTGGTTATATCGGTCGGGCGTTTTTTCTGCCACCATCTTGCTAGAAGGAACAGCACTCCCAGCCCCACCGCAAACGAGAGTAACATAAGTGCCAGTCCTACACTATCATGCGGAGTAGCGATAGCAGCCTCATCTACCACACCTGTCTCTAGTGTTCCACTAGTGAAAATCTGATACACTGTAAATGGTATAGCTCCTATCTGTGTGGCTATAAACACCACCACTAGCACCGCTAGATATAAATACCAACGATTACGTCCTACGAATGATTTACTTAAAAACATTTCGGTTTATATTATTTATCGTTATTACTTTCTTTTTCTTCTTTATCGTCTTCTTCTCCCTCTACATATTCCAGTATATCTCCCACTTGACAATCAAGTTCCCTGCATATAGCACACAGAGTAGAGAAACGTACCGCCCGAGCCTTACCTGTTTTAAGAATAGAGAGATTGGCAGGAGTGATGTCTATCCTTTCTGCCAGTTCGCCCAGTGTAATTTTACGGCGAGCCATCATTATATCTATGTTTACTCTTATAGGCATAGTTTCTTTCTTTACGTGGTCTATATAGTAAGTTTCTGCTCTTCACTCATATCATACCCTATGCCAAGTACTTCGGCAAAAAACAACACCAGAAGCCCTATGACTATACTCACCATAGAGTTTATGGGTGATGGTGTCATATACATGGAAGCAAGAGAAGTATCACACATCTCCACTAGTGATAGCACATATTTACCTTGTAACCACATCGCTATATCAAATCCCACCACACACACTATCATCAGTATCCCTGTCCATCGTGCATAACGCACCACACGACGAGAAAACACCGTGCCGTTTTTCATACTGCGTTTTATATCCTGCAATGTCTTAAACAGAAATACCAGCACCAACACGTATATCACCATTTCCACCACCATAAGCAACACCGATGCTTTCTTCATCCAAGCATAAGGATTGGATATATTTTCATCATGTTCCACCCTCACTCCATATGTTGCCACACGAGCCATGACGGTTATACTGCTATCGGGAGTATGGGTTATCACGTGTTTATATGCATCGGCACCATCGGTAGTGTAATAATCTTTAACATCTAGTGGAGCAGCATACATAGTACGCCCCTCTTTATGCAGTTCAAGGTATTCGTCAGAAAGACTCATCCCCTGTGCAAATCCAGTGAAAAAACTACTCAACTGCCATACCAATATGACAGCAACCACTGCTATAAGCAGCCAATACAATATATTTACCCTACGGGCTATGCTTTTTTTCATCACCTATGATAGTAATATTTGTTTCACGGGACAAATGTATATACATTTTCTCGTAAAACAAAAAAAAATTATCGTTTAACAATAAATTTTTATCGTAAAAGATGATGCACTATTTTATCTACCTATCCCTATCACGCTACTTACCGTACGCAATTCTTTTTTGGAGACTTGTATTTTTTCAAAACAACCTCTATCGGCTACCGTTACATAACCATAGATATAATCATCATCTTCTATAAGAGTGATATTGGTACAGTTCTTACCTCTTAGTGTTATCTCCTTCATCATCTTACCCGATGGCGAGAGTATCACCACCGTACCCTTGCCGTGGCGTGTTACCCATAGACGCCCTGCACTATCACAACGCATCCCGTCCATACCATAGTCTGGAAAAGCAAAGAACATTTTTTTGGTTCCCAATGTGCCGTCCTTGTGTATCATATATTTCCATATACGGCGTTGCACAGACTCATTTACATACAGGCAACGTCCAGCTGGAGATACTTCTATACCGTTGGTAGTACCCATATTATCTTCCAGCAGGGTTATCTCTCCTTCCTTGACAAGCCAGAGCCTGCCTGTACTCTTATTCCACGCTGGGTCAGACGCATATATGTATCCTGCAGGGTGAATAGCTAGGTCATTGGGTTGGGACATATCACTGCGGTGTGCATACAACTCCAGATTTTCTTTACCACGACGTTTTATCCATACATTGTGGGCTGTATAGTCTGCTATGTACATGTTACCATCTTTGTCCCACACTATGCCATTACCCACGCTACCTTCGGGCAAGGTAAGATATAACGAAACCTTCCCATCACGCACCACAGCTACGTTCCCCTTGTGTGGCACATCTAATCCCACCGCATACAGATTACCTACCGCATCATGAGAAGATGCCTCCATAGCAGCAGTAAATGTACCCTCGGGTAGCAGGTCAACGCTTTGAGCATACATACCTCCACATAGTATAGTCCCTAGTATTACCAATAATTTTTTCATCTTACTATCGTTTATATATGTTTACTATTCTACTTAACAAATTTTTTTATCTCTCCCACCAGTTCACTGGACACCTCTAGTGCAGGATTCATATATACACTATAAAGCTGCACCTGCATATTATCACTATCGGTCATTTTAAGGGTATGACTCATACCTTCTATACGCACCGCCCGGCAAGTGGGAACAGCTCCCTTTAATGCCTCATAGTCTGCCTCTTTTACTTGGAGGTCTTTACTACCACTTATGATAAGTATAGGACACGTCAGTTTTGCTATCTCTACCGCAGGGTCGTACCTCATCTGTGATATAAGGAACGGCTGTACCGATGGGCGGAATAAAGAATAAAGCTGTGGCATCACATTTTTCACCTTATGCCCTGCCGACAAACTATCTATTATGGGAGTAGTGATAGGAGTAAGGACTCCGCCTGCCTGCACTGCGAGTTGCTCCTTAAGGACATCACCCATAGGGCGACCTGCTCCACACAGAGATACCACGCCAGATATTTCCTTATTATCATCTGCCGCTAGAATAGATAGCAGAGAACCTTCTGAATGTCCTACCACATATATAGATGAATATGTCCCTGCCGTATAGAAATGATGAACTATGTCCCTTACGTCACTAGCATATAGTTCCATAGAGAGGTCTTCTTCCTTCATACCTTCATAGGCACTGGCGGCTATGGCACGTTTGTCATAACGGTAAGTTGATATTCCTTCCCGCGAAAGAGATTCACATAGGAGTTTATATGCGTCGCTATTAAGACCAGAGCCATTGCCGTTGCGGTCGGTAGCTCCACTGCCTGCCACTATGATTACTAGCGGAGTAGGCATCATATCCTCTCTCTCCACACTCAATAGTGTACCTTTTATTACTATACCATCTTTAGCTGTTATGTCTCGCTCACTGCTATATGTGTTCTGCCCCCACACTTCTGCATGGAACAGCACACACCACGTGATAAAAAACAACACTGTCTTCTTCATATCACTATATCTCCTATTATACCACAAATATATAGATAATTATCTTTTACCCGCCCTATGATATAAATATTTATCATTACTTTTGCACTTTACATCAACCCCAAATACATGTCTAGATGAGAAGATTAACATACATATTACTAGCCCTTTCGTTTTTCTTGATATCATGTAATAAAGATGACGGACCTGCTCCTATTGCCAAACGTACGACACTCATATACATGGCAGCAGATAACGACCTTAGTTCCTATGCCGAATCCAATACAGAGGTCATCATCAACGCCTATAAAAAACTACCTTCCCGCCCAGATACTCATCTGCTCATATATAAAGACACTCCCAATGCCGAGCCCCAACTGCTATACATAGACCAGAATGGTTCCCGTATCATCAAGGAGTACACAGGTCATATATCCTCCAGTTCATCATCTCTATCCACTGCCATACGGGATATAGTAACTCTCTTTCCTGCAAACACTTACTCTCTGGTGCTATGGTCTCACGGCACGGGCTGGATACCACAAGAGTTCCCCTTAGTTGCCAAGAGTGCAAAATCTAGACTATACCAATACCCTCCTACCAAAACATTTGGACATCAAGTAGTAAGAAACACCACTTATGAAATAGAAATAGATGAACTTAAAACAGCAATACCATCGGGGACTTTTGACTTTATACTATTTGACGCATGCTACATGGGTGCTGTAGAGGTAGTCTATGCCCTTAAAGACAAGGCAGACTATATCATATCATCTCCATGTGAGGTCATAGCCGATGGATTCCCATATCACAATATCACTCTAGAACTCACATCTGAATCTCAAGACGCACAGAACCTATCCCTATCCATAGCCAAAAAATACTTTAACTATTACAACCAACACTCCATACCATCATATAGATATGCTACGGTATCGGTAGTGCGTACATCCAAACTAGATGCCTTATGTGCTTCTGTCAAAAAGATAATACACGCTCATAGAAATGACATAGATATCCTAGATGTAAACATCACCCAGACTCTAGACGCATATAACCACCATTTCATATATGACCTAGATTCATTTATAAGCCCTATAACATATTCCAACGAATACAGTGAATTTTCCAATGCCCTAGGCGAAACAGTGATATACAGTGCCCATACTCCATATATGTTTGACATACCATTAAACATATTCTGTGGACTATCTACATATATCCCCTTCCCCACATCTGTTCAACGTAACCAGTGCTATAAATCTACCGATTGGTATCGTGCCACATATCCATAACACTTGTTACTCTACCAGTAAAATCATACCTTTGTAAACAAGAACACATACTATTTTAATACAAAAATGGAAAACACAGAAAAAGTACAAGTTTTAATCATAGGTTCTGGCCCTGCTGGATACACAGCTGGCATATACGCTTCACGAGCAGACCTCTCTCCAGTACTATACACTGGCATGCAAGCAGGAGGGCAGCTCACACAGACCACCGAAGTAGAGAACTTCCCCGGTTTTCCCAATGGCATAGACGGGAATATGCTCATGAGCCAGATGGAAGAACAATGCCGTCGTTTAGGCACCGACATCCGTTTTGGAGAGGTAACCAAAGTAACACTAGGAAAGGAAAAAGGAGACTATCATACAGTGGAGATAGATAGAGAAAAGACTATTCTAGCTCGTAGTATCATCATAGCCACAGGAGCATCGGCACGTTGGCTAGGAATCCCTACCGAAGAGAAGTACAAAGGTTATGGAGTATCGGCTTGTGCTACTTGTGATGGTTTCTTTTATAGAGGCAAGGTAGTATGTGTGGTAGGAGCTGGTGATTCGGCACTGGAAGAGGCTACATATCTGGCCAAACTATGCAGCAAGGTATATCTTATCGTCCGCCGAGACCAGATGCGTGCCTCCAAAGCTATGCAATCTCGCGTACTCTCTACTGCCAATATAGAAATTATATGGAACAGCCAGATAACAGAAATATATGGCAACGATGGCGTGGAAGGCGTTAAAATACACAACAAAGTAGATAATACAGACACAGACATAGCCTTAGACGGCGTATTTGTAGCAATAGGTCACCACCCAAATACCGAACTAGTAGCAGGACAAGTAGAGCTAAATGGCGAAGGTTATATAGTTACTCACGACAACACTACTCACACCAATGTACCCGGAGTATTTGCAGCAGGTGACGTAGCAGACCCTCGCTACCGCCAAGCGATAGCCGCCGCCGCAGGTGGTTGCCGTGCAGCTATGGATGCCGAAAGATATATAAATGAATTATAATTTAATCTCTTCAGAAAAAAGCGGCAGCCACAGGCTGCCGCTTTTTTCTGGATATAAATGCTATTATTTCTGTGGGAGAGCAGGTCTTTGTGTTACGGTAATAGAACCACTCACACTACTGCAGCGTACATTTGCATGAGCATTATCATTCTTCATAGACAACTGTCTTGATGCTGTTACACTTCCTATGCGTATAGTCCCCGATACTCCGCTCATATTATATGTATAATCTTTTTCTATGTTGCCGGGCAGTGATAGGCGTATGCTTCCACTGGTAGTTTGTAACGACATATCTTTGAGTGAACCCTCTGTTACAGACACATTCACCGTACCACTTATAGACCGTGCGACAACTAGTTCTGCACCACTATCTACCATACGTACCCCTCCGCTAGTGGTATTGGCACTTATTTTTTTGCATTTCACATCTCTTACCATCACACTTCCACTTATAGATGACAGCACCACCATTCCTCCGCATTCTGCAGAATCTACCGCCAATCCTCCACTAGTAGATGTCAATGTGATAGACTTTTCTGCCTTTACTCTAGCAAGAGCTACAGACCCACTTATGGTCGTACAATTGATATAACCCGCCTCTACACCGTGCATAGAGGTAGCACCACTTGTATTGTTTATGACTATCGTCTGCATCATAGTACGTGGCACTTTTATATTTATAACACCTCCGCCACTTATTTTATTGCCAGTATTAAAAGACACAGCTCCACCCTTTTGTTTTATCTCTAGAAGAGAGCCATGGCGTTTTATCTCTATACCATAATCTGGATTACTTACCTTAATATACCTCACGTGAGCCTCTACACTCACCTCATCTTCATCGGTAGGGCTTAGTTGTACAGAAAGAGCCGTCTGGTCACATAGTATAGCATCTATGCCTTTTTCTCTAGAGGTGGCTATCACCTTATCCTCTATCTCATACCAATCACCTCTTTTGGATGAAACATCGGCGGCTGTAAGGATACCTTCCAGCACATCGTCTAGGTTACGACCATTGATGACGATATTTGACACGTTTTTGGCATTTGGTTCACGTGTTGACACTTGGAATGTTACATCACGTCCGTTTACTTTTATCTTGTCTCGGTTATAAACTATCACATCTACCTTACCATCTATCTTATGGCCGTTTATCCATACATTGTTGCTATTTTTTATTTTAATCTTCCAGCCGTACTGTTCTATATATCCATCACGACCTATAGTCATGTTATTCACTCTTACCTGTCCCATAAGAGTCATTGGCAGTATCAATGCCATAACCACAATTGCAAATACTCTTTTCATAACTTTATATTTTTTATTATTTGTCTATCATTATTACATGCTCACAGCGTATGTGAGGATTTTCCACTTTGCAGTTCTCTAGATGAACACTACCACGGGTAGCATATATTTCCAACGTATCAAATTCTACATCTACTGCACGTACATCGCTCCGTTTACTACTCACTCGCACATATGTTACTCCCTGTGGTATCTTGATGGTCATCTCTCCCTTTGATTTTTTTACCCCACGCATCATAGAACGGCTGTTTCTTATCTCTATACATGTAGAATCCCTCTTTACCTCATATAGTCCTTCATTTTTTATAAGTTTTTCAAATCCCGTCATACCGTTCATCGTTATGTCATCGGCATATACTTCCACTTTCAGCGTGTCACTCCATGAAGGCTCTATCTTCACATCAAATATATCTTCTCTTATATCTATATGTGTAACACCTTCTATACCTATCTCTTCGAGTAGGGAATTGTGCCTAGTAAATGTCGCATTACACGAGGCGAGCAGCAGCATTACTAGCATACATACCGCACTATGCAAATTTATATCTTTCATTTTTATAACATTATTCTTTTTTATCTCTATCTAGTGGTGCAGCCACCACAGGCGGCTCTACTACATTAGACGCAATCTTAAAACCAAAGGTTACAGAAAAAGTGAAGTTTTTTCATATTTTTTAAGTCCATATAATTGCGTACCTTTGCACAGCGTTACAAATAGGTAAAAATAAAGACATTATATATTATGCTCACAGTATCCAATCTTTCACTTCAGTTCGGCAAAAGAGTGCTATTTGACGAGGTGAACCTCAAATTCACCCAAGGCAACTGCTATGGCGTCATAGGTGCCAATGGTGCAGGTAAATCCACTTTCCTTAAAATCCTTTCGGGAGAAATCGTTCCTACATCGGGAAACGTATCTCTAGAGGCAGACAAACGCATGTCTGTCCTTACTCAGGACCACTACGCATTTGACGCATACACAGTACTGGACACCGTTATCATGGGTAACAAACGCCTCTCTGAAATCAAAGCCGAGATGGACGCCATCTATGCCAAACCAGACTTTAACGACCAGGACGGTATTCGCGTAGGCGAACTAGGAGACGTGTATGAAAAAATGGGGGGTTGGACTGCCGAAAGTGATGCTGCCACACTGCTTTCATCACTGGGTATAAGCGAGGATAAACACTACAGCATGATGGCTGACATCGAAGCCAAAGACAAGGTACGTGTACTGCTAGCCCAAGCTCTATTTGGTAATCCAGACGTACTCATACTGGACGAGCCTACCAACGGTCTGGACATATACACTGTAGGTTGGCTTGAAGACTTCCTAGCCAACTATGATAATACTGTCATCGTTGTGAGCCACGACCGTCACTTCCTAGACGCTGTATCTACACACATAGTAGATATAGACTTCCGCAAGATTAAGGTATTTTCTGGCAACTACACCTTCTGGTATGAAAGTAGCCAATTGGCTGCTCGTCAACGTGCCCAGCAGAACAAGAAAATAGAAGAAAAACGCCGCGAACTTCAAGCATTCATAGAACGTTTTGCTGCCAACGTAGCCAAAAGCCGTCAGGCTACATCTCGTCGTAAGATGCTTGAAAAACTTAACATAGATGAGATAGAACCATCATCACGTCGTTATCCGGGTATTATATTTGATACAGACCGTGAGATAGGAGACCAGTTGCTCACCATAGAAGGTCTATCCAAGACTATAGAAGGTGAGGTAATGTTCCACGATATGGATATCACCCTTAAAAAAGGCGACAAAGTAGCATTCCTATCCCGCGACACACGTGCCACAAGTGCCCTATATGACATACTAGCTGGAGAAATCCCAGCCGATGCAGGTAAATATACTTGGGGGGTTACCACCACTCAATCATATCTTCCAGCCGATAACACCAAATATTTTGAAGAAGGGATATCACTGGTAGAATGGCTCCGCCAATACTCCCGTACAGAAGAAGAAAAAGACGAAGTATTCTTGCGTGGATTCCTAGGACGTATGCTATTCAGCGGGGAAGAAGCACTTAAAAAAGTAAACGTGCTATCGGGAGGTGAAAAAGTGCGTTGTATGCTATCTCGTATGATGATGATGCGAGCCAATGTGATAATGGTAGATGAACCTACCAACCACCTAGACATGGAATCCATTCAGGCATTCAACAACGCCCTTACCAATTTCAAAGGCACGGTTCTTATGACATCTCACGACCACCAGTTTGTGCAGACCGTCGCCAACCGTATCATTGAAATAGGGCCAAAAGGTATCATAGACCGTTATATGGCATATGACGAATACCTAGAAGATGCCAAAGTAAAAGAATTACGTTCACAGATATACTAGTTGACGGTATCTCGTCAGGCATAAAAAAGCCGCCCCGAAAGGGGCGGCTTTTTTTTATTCAGACCACTGTATTAAGCCTGCTGACCTCCTGTAAGCAAACGGTATCCTTTACCGCGTACATTGGCTAGCTGTACACTTTGGTCTCCGCCTAGATACTTGCGGATTTTGGTGATAAACACGTCCATAGAGCGTGCATTGAAAAAGTCGTCATAACCCCATAGTTTTTTAAGGATAAATGAACGTTCTACTAGTTCTCCCATATTTTCACAGAAAATAAGGAGAAGTTCGGCTTCACGGGTAGTGAGTTTACGAGATTCATCACCTATTACCAACGTACGTTTGCGAAAATCAAAAACATAGTTTCCGATTTTGAATTCTGTTTGCATGTTCATAATGTTACCTTTTATTTAGTTGTTATTAAATTTTTCTAACCTTTGAAGGTTGGCAGCCTTTAAGTTAATCAGATATTTGAACATATCTGAATTTTTTAACTCAAATAACTTAAAGTATTGACTTTACCGCCACTTACTTTGGAGCAAAGTTAATAATAATTAAAACAAATTCCATATTTTTTCTTAAAAAAAGTTTTTTTCTTTCTTTTTGTTTCTCAAAAACAACTCTCCATATATTCTACCCCACAAGAGCAAATGTTTAATTTTTCTTAAATAATTTATCCTTAGTGAAAATACCGATATTTTATAGTAAATTTGCCTGCTTATAATCAGATTTTTAACATATAGAAATGAAACTAAAATTCAAAGACTTAAATACTATCATAGGTTGGGTGATGTTTGCGATAGCATCTACCGTTTACATCTCCACCACCGAACCTACTGTGCCTCTATGGGACTGTCCAGAATACACTGCTACAGCCGTTAAACTGGAAGTAGGACACCCTGCTGGCGCTCCTCTCTACCAGATGATGGGTGCAGTGATAAGTAATATGTTTGACGTGGAGGCAGAAAACATAGCATTTGTGATGAATGTTTTTGCTTGCTTGTCATCGGCAGTGGCTATAATGTTACTTTTCTGGATTATAACGTTTTTTGCTCGTAGGATACTAGGCAAAACGTGGGAAGAACTATCCACAGGCGAAGCGATAGCCACTATAGGCGGTGGTATAGTAGGTAGCAGTGCGATACTGTTTTCAGACACATTTTGGTTTAATGCTACCGAGAGCGAAGTTTATTCTCTGGCAACACTATTTACGGTGTTACTATTGTATTTTGGAGTGAGATGGATAAACGGCTATGGCCGCCCTCGCAACAACAAATGGCTCATTCTGACAGCTCTTATGGTAGGTCTTGCTCCTGGCGTTCACTTTATGGGACTGCTAGGTATCCCTGTGGTAGCTATGATGTACTACTATGAATGTGAAGACAAACAAGTTACAGTAAAACGCTTCCTCGCTGCCAATGCCGTAGCTTGCGGAGTACTGGTACTTACATTTGGTGCTATATTCCCATTTCTTATCAATTCATTTGGTGCGATAGACGTATTTTTTGTAAATAGTCTAGGAATGCCTTTCCATTCGGGGACTATATTCTGGGCTGTATTTTTGGCAGCAGCCATAGCATTTGCTCTATGGATTACAGCTCGCAAAGGTTGGATAGCGGCCAATACTATCTCGCTGGCTCTTATGATGATAGTCATAGGTTTTACTTCATACCTTATGATTCCTATACGTGCCAATGCCAATACCCCTATCAATGAAAACAACCCTTCCACAGCCGAAGGTCTTAACTATTATCTATCCCGCGAACAGTATGGCAAACAGGCTCTACTATATGGTCCTTCATATAACGCCTCCCCAGACTATTCAGACCCATACATCATAGGAAAGGCCATCTATGAACCTAACTATGAAACCGGTCGCTATGACGTGATAGACCATTCGCTTGCTATACGCTATAAAAAGGAGCATATGAACTTCTTCCCCCGTATAGCCAACGACCTATCTCAATATCGTGAGAACTACAAGACACTCACAGGTCTTAAAGAGGGAGAGATACCTACATTTGGAGATAACCTGCACTTCTTCCTTACATACCAGTTGGGACATATGAACATGAGGTATTTCTTGTGGAACTTTGCTGGGCGACAGAACGACTACCAAGGTCGTGGTGAACCCCACAAAGGTAACTGGATAACAGGCATACGTCCGCTTGATGAAATGCGTCTGGGGCCACAAGAACCCACATCAGACCACCTAGGTAATAACGCTGCACACAACGTGTACTACATGTTGCCTCTTATCCTAGGACTGGTGGGCATGTTCTTCCATTTCTTACGTCACCAGAAGGACGCATATTGCGTACTGTTATTCTTCCTTATCACAGGAGTAGGTATCACCATCTATACCAATAACCCTCCTTATGAACCCCGCGAACGCGACTATGCACTAGTTGTGTCATTCTGGACATTTGGTATATGGATAGGTCTAGGAGTGCTGGCTCTATATTCATGGATAAGCGAAAAAGTCAAAATTTCGCGTCCTCTTATAGCCACTCTTACCTCTATCATAGCATTTGTGGCAGTGCCTACCCTTATGGCAGCTCAGAACTGGGATGACCATGACCGTAGCACTCGTAGCACCGGACATGCCACAGGTCTTAACTATCTATCCTGTGTAGGCAAGAACGGCATAATGGTTGTCTATGGGGACAACGACACATTCCCTCTATGGTACATGCAAGAGGTAGAAGGCTACCGTACCGATGTACGCGTGGTGAATACTTCGCTGCTTATGTGTGACTGGTACGTAAAACAATTCCGCTCACAATACTACGATAGTGACCCTCTGCCACTTACCATTAAACAGCGTGCATATACAGGACGCAGAAACGAAACCATATACCTCAACGAAAATTCTGGCATAGCAGACAAAGAACTGGATATAAAGACTTTCATAAACCTCATAGCTGCCGAACACCCCGCCCTACTATACAAGGACATGTTTGGCGAATATGACTATATGATTCCTACCACACACATATCCATCCCTGTAAACAAGGAAAATGCTGTCAAGTATGGCATAGTTGATTCTCTTCAAGCTCCATACATGGAAGACACTCTGCATATCACCATAGGACGTCAGAGAGGCAAGAATATTTCCATAGATAAAAAGACACTGGCATTCCTAGACTTTTTATCCAACTATAATTGGGACCGTCCTATACACTTCGGGCTTGGAGCCGCTTCAGACGCTCGTGAAAATATGTTCTGCCTTAACGAATACGTTATACAGGAGGGTATGACATATAAACTGGTGCCTTTCCGCCTTAACAACCTAGAAGCAGACGACTCTTACCGTAGCTATAACATCATAAAGAATAATTGGGAGTATGGCGGCATAGAACTACCTAGCACCTACCTCACAGAATTTGACAAACGTTCGGCCACACATATGCGTAGTTCTATGATACGTACCACACGTTCACTACTTATGGATGGAGATACTACTCGTGCTCGCGAGATAATAAACACCTCCATAGAAAAAATGCCTATAAATCGTTTTGATGTGGATTACTATACAGTAAACACCATCAAGGCCGTTTACCAGAGTGGAGAGAAAGAAAAAGCCGATAGTCTGGCACGTTATGCATTTGACCAGATGGAAAAAGACCTTTTGTTCTACATCTCTTTCCCCAAAGACAAAAAAATGGGGGTATTTGAAGATGCATATAATTGCTTGAGCCTGTATAACCACCTCTATGGCACAGTAGAAACTTTCTCCCCCGAACTTAAAGAAGAAAAATCCCAATACCTGAATGCTATCTATGAATCATTCCTAGTGATTTATCCATTTTTGCGTACAGAAGAATAAATAAACGCCTATGTTCTATCCGTTTAAGGTACCACATCTGGCACGTCTTATATTGGGAGGGTTTATATGGAAGATAAACCACACCGAAAAAAAGATATACCTCACATTTGACGATGGTCCAGTACCCGAGGCAACGCCTTGGGTACTACGTCAATTGGAAAAATATGATGCACGTGCTACGTTTTTCTGTGTAGGAGAGAACATAGATAAACACCCTCATACATACGACCTTCTACTCAAGGCCGGACACACTCCAGCCAACCACACATATAACCATCTGAGAGGCACTTCTGTAAGCACACAGGAGTACCTAGACAATGTATGGAAAGCCGAACGCCTCATAGGGACAAGATTATTCCGCCCTCCATATGGACGTATCACACTAGGAGAGTATCGTGCCCTTAAAAAAGACTTCCGTATAGTGCTTTCAGACGTACTGATAGGAGATTTTGACCCTAGCAAGAAAAGCACTCTGCTCACCCGCAAGGCTTTTAATAATATAGATGATGGTTCTATAGTACTCTTTCACGATAGTATAAAGACTATGCCTCGCACCAGATATGTTCTTCCCAGTGTATTACGGGAGTTTTCAGAACAAGGCTATACATTCTGTGCTCTAGACCCACATTCAGATGACCTCTATAGGTAAGTCATACCTACGGGAGAGTACACGATAATCACCCCCATCTATTACATCTTTTATACCCTTGAGTAGTAGTATGCGTGCCGCCTGCCGTGAACGATATCCCGACTGGCAACACAGCACTATGGGTTTACGCATCTGCTTAAAACTCTCTATATGTGAGAGGATTCTATCACTAGGGATATTTATAGAACCTACTATATGCCCTGTGGCATATTGGTCTTGCCAGCGTATGTCTATGATGGAACACGCCGAAGGATTTGGAACAAATGTAGTATCCATAAGTCTTTGTTGTTTTTAAGTTTTGGGAATGGAATAAAATTAGTAATTTTATGCCCTATCTACAAGTTAATTACCAAAGATAACATATACACATAAAATATGAGTAAAAACACAGACTCTCAGTCTATAAAACTAGTATGTTCAGACATCGATGGCACGCTGCTAGATAGCACTCGTGATGTATCATCTGCCACTGCTAGTGCCATAGAGGCATTGGATAAAAAAGGAATCCCGTTTATAATGATATCGGCTCGTATGCCTCGTGCTATGCGTCCCTTCCAATACAAATCCCATATCAACCGTCCCATAGTATGTTTCAACGGAGCATACATAGAAAGCGAGATAAAAGAAGACGGACTAGTGCGAGTGTTGCGTAACCGCCCTATCAACTACGAATGTTTTATAGATATGTTACTCTTTTTGAGTAATTACGACATTCACGTATCCACATTCCACAAGGACTCTTGGTATGCCAATCGTATGGACCGTTGGACAGAACGCGAGATAAACAACACTCGTTGTCAGCCAGAAATCATACCAAACAACGGTATGATACATCGTTTTTCCTGTGATGGCCTTTCTGCCCACAAAGTACTGCTGATGGGGGAGGTAGATATAATAGAAGAAGTATATCACAAACTCTCCAGTATGTATGGCGAACACGTAGATATATATCGTAGCAAAGACACATACTTGGAGATAAATGCCAAAGCCGTTTCCAAAGACAAATCCCTAGACCTTCTGGCTCGTTATTACAATATAAAAGTAAACGAAATAATGGCATTTGGAGATAACTATAACGATATAGGCATGCTCACACGTGCAGGTGTAGGTGTAGCGGTAGGTAATGCCAAAGAAGTTGTCAAAACCGCTGCAAATGACACTACTGCCCGCAACACAGACGATGGGGTAGCTACATACATCAACGACTTTTTTGAATTATAATCTATTTAGTATAAGTCCACATTAAAAATGCGAGCCCCTAGGGGCTCGCATTTTTAATGTGGACAACTCTTAATTATATGTCAAAATTTTGGGATATAGCTTATCATTTCCGTACTTTTGTAAGTTAAACCATAGTAGCATAGATATGAATAAGTATATATTAGTTATAATTCTCTCCATATTATCATCTGTATATGTCATAGGGCAGAATAACTCTTTCTCGCGAGTAGAATCCCTTATCTCACAAGGCGAATATTCGGCGGCTCTAGATGAATTATCTTCTCTATCCACACCCGAGGGACATAACGTAGAATACTATCGCATATTATGCCAGATGAAGCTATCCCCTATCAAATCCTGTGATATGCTGGATAATTTTCTATCTCAATATCCTTCATCACCACATCGCACACGTCTTATAAGTTCTATGGCCGATGCACTATGGGATAAAAGCGAATACAGCCTCGCACTTAAATACTACTCTATGCTAGACCGCTTCACATATGCCGATGAAGCCCAACGCTCACGTCATAACTACCGCCTATCATATTGTCAGTATGCTACCGGGGACTATCCTTCTGCCCGTCAAGGCATGTACACTCTTATAGAAAGCCCTACTTACGGTGCCGACGCCACATATATCTATGCCCACATATGTTATAGCATGGGAGATATTTCCCTTGCTGCCGAATACTTTGAAAAGATAAAAGACCACCCACGCTATAAAGCCAAAACCAATGCTTACCTAAGCGGTATATATCTAGAATCTGGACATTGGGATAAGGCCATAGCTGCCGCTACAGCATATCTTTCCAGTGATGAAAAATCTCCACAAGACACACCATCTGTAAAAAAGAACCTAGCCATAGCCTATTTCAATCATGGGGATTATGACAAATGCCTTCCTCTTTTAATAGAAAATACTGGCAATTCAACCCCAGAGGACAATGAAAAGTATATGATAGGATATTCATACTACCGCACTGGCGACTATACCAATGCCCTATCTACACTCCATTCTCTTCTAGAGAAAAAATGTAACTATACCCAGCAATCATATTTTGTAGTGGGGGATATCTACCTTAAAACAGGGAAGAAAAATATGGCTCTGGATGCGTTCCGTAGTGCAGCTATGCTAGAGAGCGAACCTTCTATCACAGAAAATGCTTGGTATAACTATGCTATGCTGTCTTATGAGATAGGAAATCCATATATGAGTGTCTCACAGGTGATGAAGGAATACCTCAATCGCTACCCCACATCCACACATAGCTCACAGGTTTACGACTATATGGTGGACTCTTTCCTATCTAGCGGAGAATATGAAGAAGCCGTCAAGTGTATAGATGGCATGAGTCTCAACAGCGATGCATCTAGGGAAGCACTACAGAAGGCTTCGTTTTATCTAGCCTCACAAAAATTGGAAGATAGAGACCTAGATGCCGCCATCAAGTACTACATTAAATCTGCCTCTCAAGATTACGACCCACTACTTACTGCTCGTGCATATTTCTGGGCAGGAGAGACATACATACGTCTAGGGCTATATGACGAGGCTCGTGATATGTACTCGGTCTTTAACTCTCACCCTCTATGCCGCAATACCCCCGAATGGGAGTCCATAGACTACCAGTTGGGATACCTATACAGCGAGAGCAGAGACTATTCACTCGCCCTTAAACACTTTAACTCATACCTTAAAAAACCTCTTTCCAAAGACAGTAAGGCCGATGTACAGATGCGTATAGGAGATTGTCTTTTTGCACTAGGTAGATATAAAGAAGCTCTTTCTTCATACACCGCTGCCTTAGGAGGAAGTAGCGTACCATCAGACTACCTATCATACCAACGTACTATATGTATGGGTATCATGGGCGACTACGCCTCACAAGTCAAATCTCTTAATAATTTTCTAGACCAATACCCCGACTCCCCATTACGCTCTAGCGTACGCTATGATTTGGGAGTTGCATACCAACGCTTAAATCAGAATGACAAGGCCATAGATGCATTCCTTTCCATAGAAAAAGAAGAGTCTGCTTCTAATGACCTTATAGCTCAAGGCAAATCCCGTGCCGCCGCCGCCTACTATAACCGCGGCGATAGTGAACGTTCGCTTTCACTCTACAAGGAAGTAGTAGAAAAATACCCTTCGTCACCTGTTATGCCACAGTCCATGCGTTGGGCGAGACAGATATCGGTAGAAAGGGGAGAAAGTGATAATTTCATTCAGTGGAGCCAAAACGTAAACTCTACGCCTATAGATATGCTATCTATGGACTCATTGCAGTGGGAGACAGCACGTAAGTTCTATATTCAGAAAGACTACCCTACATCTATCATACACCTTAATCGTTACACAGAAAAATACCCCACAGGTGTATTCCTGCCAGATGTCATCTACTCTCGCGGCGAATCATACCTCGCCATAGCCGATACAGCCAGTGCCAAAAAAGACTACCTCACCCTATCTTCTCAAAAGGGAGGCAAACACACAGAAGCTGCACTCTATAAATACATAGACATTATGATAAAACAAGATAGTGCATACTATGCCCTCCCACAGATAGAAGAGCTTTATAACATCGCCACTCACGATGACAATAAAAAATATGCAGCTATCAACGCTCTAGGCATATATTATGACGAGCAGGATTGGGAAGGGGTGAAACGCTATGCCGATATCATTCGTTCGCAATATAAAAACGACTCTCGCCTCTATGCCGATGCCACAGTTGCTCTCTATGCCACACTAGTGGAAGAAGAGAAATATGAAGAAGCCTCCCAACTCACCGATGATGTTATGCGTGTGGCAGTAGATGAGAATATGGCTCGTGGTCTATACTATCGTGCCCGCATAGAGTATAATGAGAAAAAATATGAAACCTCTATCAAAACCATAACATACCTATGTAGCCAATACCCCATGTATAAATACATAGGAGCTCGCTCTCTTATCCTTCTAGCACAGAATTACTATGCTACGGGTGATACTTACCAATCTGGATACATACTGGATAATGTGATAAGCAGTACCACATATTCAGACATTCGCAACGAAGCAACACTTATAAACGAATATATAAAATCAAAAAACACCGATAAATAAATGAAAAAAATCATCTTTTCTATATCGCTATTGTGCGGTATGATGTTATGTGGCACTGGGCTTTATGGTCAAAATGCCACTACAGAAGTCATCAACGTGGAAAAAAGTTACACTCCACAGGTAAAATCCCAGAAAAAGGCTCAACTTTCTCCCACACAGGCTGCATCCAGCAGTAAAAAACTTCCTGTAACCTACATCACAGATGCCCCATCATCACAGGTTTCATCATCCTCCCAACCTATAAGTGCTATGCTTATAACACAGAACAGCGTGGAAGAAAACTCCATCTACCCAAACTATATCAAGGCTGGTTTTGGCTATAATATATCTACTATGGGAGAGCTGTACTACAAGGGAAGTGTGGGTAAGACAACCCTTTGGAGTAAGATAAACCACGACCGCGGTGAAAACGGCGAAGACTCATATGATAGTAATAAGAGCAACTATTCTCACACAGATGCAGCTATAGGATTATCTCGCAACATAGGCAGTTATGATGCAGGAGTTAATTTCAACTATGGATATAACTCTTTCAGCAACAATGGCCCAAAATATGACGGCGGAACACCATCATTGCCTCTTTTTGATGTGTTTACACATAACACATATGGAGCACAAGTCTTTATCACTTCACAGAAAGACGGTAAACTATTTGACAGACTGGTGCTAGACGCTGGATTCTATAACGGACGCCTAGACAGTAAGGAAACTGCATTAAATGCCCTAGCACGTTTCAATATCAAGATACGCAACTGGAAGATTTCACTTGACGGACGCTGGGAGTTCTATGACGAGAAATTTATGGACATTTCATCTACAACAGGCAGCAACGATATGATGCTCCTAAGCCTTCTTCCACAAGTATCATATAAAAAAGGAGCTATTGATGCACGACTAGGAGCTAGGATAGAACTAGTAGGTGGTTCTATGGATGGGGCAGATTTCCATATCATGCCAGAGGCTCACGCTACATTTGGTGTGGCAAGAGGATTGAATATCTATGCAGACCTTACCAGCGGTATCAATATGAATACCATGAAAGAAGTATCACATATGAATCCATACATCTCTCCATTTGCATCTACACATTTCTCACTAGAACGTTTCAAAGCTAGCGTAGGAGCAGAAGCCAATGTAACCGAAGCTCTTAAAATGGACGTCAAAGCCTCTTACAGCATGACCGAAGACGCTCTTCTATGGATATATAACTCCCATCTTCCTCAATACTTGCTAGGCAGTGATGATGTAAACATATTTTCTGTTGAACTATCTGGAAGATATACTATAAATCGTTCCCATTCTGCTAGTGCATACATCCAGTATAACAGCTCTTCGTCAGATGTTCTTTCATCGGCATCTTGTGTACCAGACTTCCGTATAGAAGCTTCGTGGGCTGGAAAATTTGCTAACGAAAAAATAGGAGTATATGCTCGTCTAGCTTATAATTCATCATATGTTGTAGCTACCAGTTCTTCATACGAAGCAGAAAACGATGGTTATATAGAATACTACGGTGAGCTTTCATATAAATTGACCAAGCGTTGGAGTGCATTTGTAAATGTGAATAACACTATAAACGGTAGAGTTCCTGCCATCTATGGATTTGAAACGGTAGGGCTACGTGCATTGGCAGGTATTAAATTTAACTTCTAGTCTAAAACATGAGATACTTTATCCATCTTTCATATAAAGGCACTGCATATAATGGTTGGCAGTCACAACCCGAAGGTCAAGGAAAGGGTGTACAGCAGGTGGTAGAACGTGGACTTTCCACCATTTTGCGTACTACTGTAGAGATAGTAGGAGCTGGACGTACAGATACTGGCGTTCATGCCCGCAATATGTATGCACACATAGACCTAGAAAAAGAGATAGTGAAAGAGGATAATATCATAGGACGTCTTAATTCCATACTTCCCAAAGACATAGCCATACTAGATATATTCCCCGTCAAAGACACTGCCCACGCACGTTTTGACGCTACATTACGGGAATACGTCTATCATATCCACACCTTCAAAGACCCATTTATAGAGAGCAGTTCATATCTATTTTTCCACTCTCTAAACATAGAGGCTATGAATCGTGCTTGTGATATTATGATGCGTTATACCGATTTCCAATGTTTCTCCAAAGTCAAAACCGATGTCAAGACATTTATATGTCATATATCACACGCTAGATGGGAGGACACTGGAGACGGACACTTGAAATTCACCATACGTGCAGACCGTTTTCTAAGGAATATGGTACGTGCCATAGTAGGCACCATGATAGATATAGGAAGAGGCAAAATCCTCCCCGAAGACATAGCTAGCATCATAGAGAGCCACTCCAGATGTAAAAGCGGCATGAGTGCTCCTGCACACGGCCTCACTCTTAATAAGGTAGAGTATGACTGGGATAGTATCCTCATAAATAAATAGTGATATCATCTACACTCACGGCTATCATAGACTTTGTGCGTGTGGAAACGACTTTAACTCCCCCCAAAAAACGGCACCCTACGGGTGCCGTTTTTTTATGAGTCCTGCCATCTGCTGTGTTAAATTTATCATTGACTGAAACTTTTTAAGTGTTTTTATAGTCTAATGTATAAACACAAAATTTTTCAATTACAACATTTAATTTTTCATAAAATGAGACAAATTATTTATACACTTAGCATTTTATGTATGGCTACTCTACTATCCTGCAGTGAAGGAGGAGATAGCCTGCCTACACCTACTCCTATAAAAGGAGAAAGCCTACCCATAGGCGAGATTATACAACCCCGCTCTTGGACTGTTGCAGATGGCAAGGCTGTCGTATGTGCCACACCATCTAGTGACAATGTTTTTTATGTTTACAGCCTGCCCGACTGGAAATTTATGTACTCCACAGGTGTCTATGGTGATGGCCCAAATGATTTTGACACCTATAACAACATAGCCTTAAAAGGTAACGGAGATATGGGATATCTCTCGTTACGTGATTATCGCCGCAATGGACAGATATCAAAATATGCAGTAGATAACCGCTCCATTAAAATGACAGGTACTATACCTCGCCCAAAGTACGGCAGGAAAAAATTTCATATAGATAACATACCCTGCATAGACGGCAAATACTACGCCTCACTTAATTTCCATCGGGGAGATGACGCCTACTCTATTTTTATAGATGATGTAGAGAGCGGAAAACATATAGACTCCATAAAGACATCTTCCGCGATAGAGGTAGAGTATGATAGCAAAGGAGAGCCATACCACACAAGAAACATCATAGATGGAAAACTCGCCAGCAGAGGCTCCCGCATAGCACTTATGTATGATGCACCTCTTATACGTCGTGTAGATTTCTATGACGTCTCTTCTAGTGGTAAAATCTCTCTTTTTAAGAGCGTTGGTGACAGCATAGATGATAATCTCATAGACCGCATCAAGGCTATGATGGATTCTAAACCCGAAAGATTATCTGGTTGTTTAGATATATTCACAACCGATAATCACATCTATATGCTCGACATAGATTGTAAATTTGAGATGATAGATAATGGAATGAAACCTCACTTTATAGGCACTTGGGTGAGGGTATATGATTGGGACGGTAATCTTACAGGCTACTATGAGCTGGACGCTCCTGCTATGCGTATCATAGCCAGTGGTGACGATAGCTATTTTTACACATATAGTAGCGAGGAAGACTTTGACCATGTCCATAGATATATGCTTAATTAAAATACTTCCATTATAAATATAATCTATTCTACTATCAAATAAAAATAAACATCATCTATGCTACATAAAGAATAAATGCCTACTTTTACTACCGGAAACAGGGGTGATATTCTCCCCATCTGCAATAAAAAAAGGAGGAAAAAAAAGATGAAAAAAATCAAGATAGCATTCTTTGGTAGCAAAAGCTATGACCGCAGTTCTTTTGAGAGAGAGAACGAAAACTATGGCTATGACATCAAGTTCTTCACAGGTAACCTGAGCATGGACAACGTATCTCTCACTCGAGGCATGGACGCTGTATGTATATTTGTAAATGACAATGCCAGCGGCGAAGTGATAAGAGAACTGGCACAGAATGGTATAAAACTTATAGCATTGCGTTGTGCTGGATTTAATAATGTGGATCTAGCTGCTGCCCAGCAATATGGTATCACAGTGGTACGCGTACCAGCATATTCGCCTTATGCCGTTGCCGAATACTCTCTAGCCCTTATGCTCTCGCTTAACCGCAAGATATACCGTGCAGCACTTCGTACACGCGATGCCAATTTTTCACTGCATGGACTAGAAGGATTTGATATGTATGGCAAGACAGCCGGCATCATAGGTACAGGTAAAATAGCCAAAATCCTTATCCACATATTGCGTGGGCTTGGTATGAGAGTGCTGGGTTATGACATATATCCAGACCATGAATTTGCACAAAAGGAAGGTATGGAATATGTAAGTCTAGACGAACTCTATCGCCAGAGCGACATCATATCACTCCACTGCCCTCTTAACGAACAGACCCAATACATCATAGACGCCGCAGCATTGGAAAAGATGAAAAAAGGCGTCATGATTATAAACACAGGTCGCGGCAAACTAATTCACACTGCCAGTCTTATAGACGCCCTGAAGAGTAAAAAAGTAGGAGCTGCAGGACTGGACGTATATGAAGAGGAAGCTGGGTATTTCTATGAAGACCACAGCGATAACCCTCTGGATGATGATACACTGGCACGTTTGCTATCTTTTAACAACGTGATAGTTACTTCTCACCAAGCATTCTTCACTCGTGAGGCAATGAAAAACATATCTGAAACTACGATGGAAAACATTAAATGCTTCTATGAAGGGAAAGTACAGAATATGGTATAAGACATTAAGTAGAGTTTAATAGAAAATTATGACAAAGCCTCCCTACGGGAGGCTTTATTGCTTATCTTTGCGGGGAGATATAGTAAGATGGATAGAATAAGAAAATACATATTGCTTATAGTTATATTTATGATAGGGATAGCGGCATACAGCCAACCCACTGTCATAAAACACGCCGCACTTACTATGGACCAAATGCCTGTAGCTGGCAAACAGGTAAACCTCATGTGGGTACAAGGTTTTAACTATACTGGAGCCCAGACCCTCTCAAAATCCAAGATGCCCATGGTGGGTTTTGTGAACGAAAAGAACCTCATAGCCCCTACCGAAAAAGAAAAACGAGAGGCTATCATAGGTACTTGGCTGGATAGTGGCATGGAGATAGGCAACGGGACTTTTTCTTCTATACCACTAGGCGAGGCAAAATCGGCAAGTTGGTTTATAGATGATATAAACTATGGAGATAGGGTTATATCGCGTCTGGTAGCAGACTATGAGAGTATATTGCGTTATTTCCGCTATCCAGACATGAACCTAGATGCCTCCCCCGAAAGAATAGACAGCGTGAACTATTTCCTCAACCGCGAAGGCTATATCCCCGTTACCGCCACTATACGTTTTGAGGACGAATATTTCAATACCCCATACATAAACTCCAAGATAGAACGTGATACTATGCTGGTGCGTTACATAGGTGAACGCTATATAGAGTACATAAAAGAAACTCTTGATTTCTATGAAGAACAGGCCAAAAAGAACTTCACCCGCCAGATAACACATATCATAGACATACGTTGCAGTGAAATAAACAACGATATGTTGGGATATATAATGTACATCATATGGAAGAGAGGTTATCGTTTTATCCCCTTAGGAGAAGCTCTTGCAGACCCTCTCTACCGCCGTCATCTACCCGAAAGATATAAAGGTGGATTTTTCTGGGACTATGCTGTAGGGGTAGAGACATCTGCTCCTCCCGAACCGGGAGTGATGATAAAAGCACTTTATAAATACCAGACATATTAAAAACATATCTTATAAAACCACAAAAAAACGACCTATTGGTCGTTTTTTTGTGGTTTCTTCTTACGAGGGGTATTCACATAGTTTACTTCCTCTGGCGGAGTGAAATAACACTGATAGTATTCGTCTTCGGGAGGGACAGGAATAGGTTCTAGCCCCATACGCAATCTCCAGAAATTGGTGGCAGGAAGGCTTTTACGTTCAGATGCACTCATCTGTGCATATTCTGGATAGGTCTTTTTATTGACCTTTTCAAGCATTACAAATTCGGCGTGTTTCATAGTTTTAAGCTTTTAAGTATATTTCCAGAATCATCTACTATTTCTAGGACACCATTTTCATAACGCCCCCAAGTATGTTTTTCTTCCTTTGGCAGTGAGATGGACGATGGATTAAAATACACCATACCATTGCGTTTTTCGGCTACCATAGTATGTATATGACCAAAAACTAGAACAGAACCTTCTGGAAGTGAGGGATGGTTTTCTGGACTAAATATATGACCGTGTGTGAGGAAAAATGTGCGACCATCACATATCATACGGGCACTATCTTCCATCATAGGATATGTTATCTGCATCTGGTCAACTTCGCTATCGCAATTTCCTCTTACCGCTATTATTTTACCCGAATGCTCATTGAGAATTTCTGCCACACGCATAGGGTTATAACCATCGGGGAGGGGATTACGTGGACCGTGATACATCACATCTCCCATTACTGCTATCACATCTGCACCCCAAGAGTCCATCGCCTCAAATGCCTTCTCACACCAATGTGCCGACCCATGAATATCTGATATAAATGCTATTTTCATCTCTCTCTAGTTTTTTCTATGTGGTAAAGATACATATATTTGCCGTCATTGAGCAATGATGAAGGCATTATTTATCAACAAAACATTGTTTCTCTCTTCCCCCTATCGTCCATCTCTCTCTTCCCTCCCCCCCCCATAAAAACAAAGACCCCTTCTTTTTCAAGAAGGAGTCTTTAGGGTGAAAGATGGGTCTCGAACCCACGACCTTCGGAACCACAATCCGACGCTCTAACCAACTGAGCTACATTCACCATACCTGCGTACCCTCACGCGTGTGCAAAGATACAATTTTTTTATTATTTACAAACAAATGTCATATTATTTTTATCTTATGTGATAAAAACGTATTTTTGTGTCTATACATAGAAAGAAAAAAGATGGAAAAAAATTACGATTTGATAGTCATAGGAGCTGGTCCAGGAGGTTATGTAGCCGCTATACGTGCCGCTCAAGAAGGAATGAAAGTAGCTCTTGTAGAACGCGAAAACCTAGGTGGGGTATGTCTTAACTGGGGTTGTATCCCTACCAAGGCTCTACTTAAAAGTGCATCGGTATATGAATATCTATCACATGCTTCGTCCTATGGGATAGAGATAGACGCTACTCCACATGTTGATTTCAAACGTGTTATAGAGCGTAGCCGTGGTGTTTCTGCCCAGATGAGCAAGGGAGTAGAGTTCCTTATGAAAAAAAATAAGATAGATGTGATATGGGGTACAGGAAAAGTATTGCCGGGAAAAGCTGTAGAGGTAACCGACGCTGAAGGAGCCAAAACAACATATACCGCCTCTCATATCATCATAGCCACAGGTGCTCACAGTCGTAACTTACCAGCTATACCACAGGATGGACGCCGTGTGATAGGTTATCGCGAAGCCCTTACTCTTTCAGAACGTCCAGAAAGAATGGTGGTCATAGGCAGTGGTGCCATAGGTAGCGAATTGGCATATTTTTACAATGCGATGGGTACCAAGGTTACTATCGTGGAGTATCTCCCTGCCATAGTACCAACCGAAGATGCCGAAGTATCCAAAGAGTTAGAACGTATCTTCCGCAAACGCGGCATCAAGTCTTTGACTTCGTCATCGGTAGATAGCGTAGTAGAAAATGAAAATGGTAGTCTTACCGTTCATATCACTTCGCCAAAGGGTAAAGTAGAGATAGAAGCCGACGTTGTGCTTTCGGCAGCAGGTGTAGAGACCAATGTAGAAGGAATAGGTCTGGAAGAAGTAGGAATAAAGGTAGAACGCGGTAAGATAGTAACAGACGAATACTATCGCACCAGCATAGAAGGATACTATGCCATAGGTGACGTGGTAGCAGGCCCAGCCCTTGCACATGTAGCATCGGCCGAAGCGATTATAGCGGTAGAAAAGATAGCAGGCAAAGACGTCGAACCTCTTGACTATAAAAATATACCAGGAGCTATATACACTACTCCACAAGTTGCATCGGTAGGGATGAGCGAATCCAAAGCCCGCGAAGCAGGATATGAACTTAAAATAGGTAAATTCCCATTCACAGCATCGGGTAAAGCAAAGGCTGCAGGTGCTACCGAAGGTTTTATAAAAGTGATATATGATGCCAAATACGGGGAACTGCTAGGTGTGCATATGATAGGGGATAACGTAACCGAAATGATAGCCGAAGCAGTACTTGCCCGCCGAGGTGAACTTACAGCACACGAGATACTTTCGGCCGTACATCCTCACCCTACCATGAGCGAAGCTTTTATGGAAGCTACCGAAGCTGCTTATGAAAAGGCCATACATCTATAAAAGATGAAATACTATCTGTCATTGGGAGGTAATGTGGGAGATACACGGGAGATATTCCGTGGAGCATTACATGACATAGGCATAGAAATAGGGGAAATACTCTCTATATCTGATGTGATAGTAACACCTCCATGGGGATTTGAAGCCGAAAATGATTTTATGAATATGGCTGCAGTAGTAGAAAGCGATAAATCTCCAGAAAAAGTATTGGAAGATATATGGGAAATAGAGAAAAGATATGGACGTGTAAGACCCATAGGGGCAAAAGGGTATAGTTCGCGGACATTGGATATAGATATCATCTTTATAGATGATATGGTGATAGATACTCCTAGTCTTAAAGTTCCTCATCCTCTATCCCACAGGCGACGTTTTGTACTGGAGCCCATGTACCAAATAGCACCCAACTATATACACCCAGTATTACATAAAAATCTAGACGAATTATTGGCAGAATGTGATAAATAAAAAAATCCCGCCAAAAGGCGGGGATTTTTTTATTTTATTTATTTTTCTATGCCTTTCTTTTAATTTTATGTGTTAGCATTTTTTAACAGTATTTGTATTAAAAAGATTTTGATTAAACGTTTCTATTTAACTTTTTTTCATTACCTTTATAGTAAATATTAATCAATTCTTTTTAACCGTCTGCCGAATGACTCTCTGGGCTATTCGGTAAAATTTTAT